>JAZFYD010000044.1:0-11851 GCA_036443405.1 Planctomycetota bacterium | reverse complement strand
GCGCGGACATGAGCACGGCTTCTGAGTACCCGAGCGCGTCCCGCACGTCCGCCACGGCCAGGGTCGCGAGCAGCGGGTTCTTCTTGTGCATCCGTTCGAGCTGGTGCGGCACCTCGGCGATCGCCTCGGTCAAGCGCGCGTGCAAAACAAACGTCCCATCCACGAGCTGTGTCGCCCGCTCCTCGCGCTCGAGGGTCGCAAGAATCTCGTTCACCGCATGCGGGTCCAACTGGCAGCGGACGGCGAGCGCACGCGGCGCGGACGCGCCCCCGGACTCGAGCGCGCCGAGCACACGATCGCGGGCGCTCGATAGTGCGCTTTCCCACGCTTCGAGTTTCGCGACCCGCTCCGGGTCCTTTCGTCCGATGGGGTCTTCCATCGACGAAACGACGATGCCGCCGCCGATGGTCTCCTTGGCGTTGTCGCTGCGTACGATGAACGGCGCGCCGTCCTTCACCGCGACCGTCTCCCCGGTTCGGATCTCGACGATGGCGCTCTCGCCCGGCATCAGCGCGTCGCCGCTCGGGAGGTAGATCTTGGCCATCTCCTCCAACGTCCCGCTCAGAAAACGCGCGCCCGCCGCGTGTTTCACCGGCCGCTTGGCGGAACTCAGAACATTCAGCCGGACGGCGATATGGCGGGTGGGCCGGTACGCGCCCGGCGCGGCGACGACCATCCCGCGCTCGACCTCGTCCTTCGAGACGCCGGAGAGGTTCAGAGCGGTGCGGTGGCCTGCCGAGGCCCGTTCGGCGGGCTCGTGATAGACCTGGATCGCACGGACCCGCGCCTTCTTGCCGCTCGGCAGCAGCTCGAGTTCGTCACCCGGGCCTACCCCGCCCGCGGCCGGCACCCCCGTCGCGATGCAGCCGAATCCGGTCGCCGCGAACGTGCGCTGGACAGCGAGAAAAAACGCGCCGGGGTCGTTCTCGCGCTGGTTTCGCGAGATGAGCCCGTTGAGGGCCTTGCGCACCGCGTCCACGCCCTCGCCGGTTTCGGCCGAGCACGCCAGGATCGGCGCGTCCTTCAGGCCGGTGTCCTCCAGGAATTCGGACAGCTCCTCGAGCGCCAGCTCGCGCATCTCTTCGTCCACGAGATCGACCTTGTTCAGGACGACGACGCCTCGGTTTACGCCGAGGAGATCGAGAATCTCCATGTGCTCGCGGGTCTGCGGCATGACCCCGTCATCGGCCGCGACCACGAGCAGTGCGAGGTCGATGCCACTCGCGCCGGCGACCATGTTGCGAATGAAGCGCTCGTGTCCGGGCAGGTCCACAAACCCGATGCGTTGGCCATCCGGCGCCGTCATTTCGGCGTATCCGATGTCGATGGTCATGCCGCGTTCGCGCTCGTACGGGCGGTCGGCGCGCATGCCGGTGAGTTTCTCGACCAACAGCGTCTTGCCGTGGTCGATGTGGCCGGCCGTGCCGATCGTGACGGGGGTGGTCTGGGCGCTTTCCGGCATCGGTGAGAAGAGTACGCGATTCTAGAAGCGGTCGCCTTGGCGCAGGACGGTGAGCGCGGGGTCGGAAAGCGCGCTCAGTTCGTTTTCGATTTCGTCTTCGAGGCCCGGCTTGAGGTGCGTCACGAAAAACGCCGGTTTCGGACCCAGCGCCTTGCGCCAGTGCAAAAAATCGCTGGGACTCTGATGCCCCCATTCCACCGCCAGCTCCCGGAGCCGATCGGGAAACGAGCACTCCAGCACCACGCGGTCGGGCGCCTCCCCGGCGACCCACTCGACCACCGGATCCTGACGGCTCGTATCGCCGACGATCACGGTGGTTCGCCCGTTCTCCTTGAGCGCGAAGCTGAGGCACGGCACCCCGTGCGCCGCCGGCCCCACCCGAACCTCGAATTCTCCGATCGCGGCCGTCTGCCCGATTTCGAGGGGGCGCCAGTCCACGCGATCGCTCATGTCCGGGTAGATACGCCCGTCCAGGAGACTTTCGCGGACCGCGTCCAGGACTTCCTCGAGGCCCCAGACCCTAAGTCGGGCGTGGGCAAGACGAAACGGGAGCCCAAGGGTGTGGTCCAGGTGCGCGTGGGTCAGGAGCACGTCCTTGATCTTGTCCGCTTCCGGGCCCGCCAGGCCGTGGGCGAAGGCCCCGGCATCCACGAGCAGGGATCCCGCCCGGAACGTGGTTGTGAGGCGGCCTGGCGCCGGCGCGCCGGCCACACCGAGCGCTTCGAAGACGACCCGTTCGCTCACGGCCGGCATTCTATCTTGACCCACCGCTCGAACCGCCCCTATCCTTCCCCAGACATGGACGAAGCAACGTCCGCTGCGCCCGCGGAAAAACCGCGGACAAACGGCGAGCCCCTCTTAAAGATCGACGGCCTTTGCACCTTCTTCCACACGGATGAGGGCGTGGTGAAGTCCGTCAACGAAGTTTCCTACGAGGCCGCGGCCGGCGAGACCGTCGGCGTGGTTGGGGAGAGCGGCTGCGGCAAGTCCGTCACCGCGCTCTCGATCATGCGCCTGATCCCGATGCCCCCAGGCAAGATCGAATCGGGATCCATCTGGTTCGACGGCGAGGATCTCGTGACGGTCAGCGCCAAGCGCATGCGGCAGATCCGCGGCGGCAAGATCGGCATGATCTTCCAGGAGCCGATGACCTCGCTGAATCCGGTGTTCACCGTCGGCAACCAGATCGAGGAGGCCGTGAAGATCCACCTCGGCCTGGGGCGCCGGGACGCGCGCGCCCGCGCGATCGAGATGCTGGAGAAAGTCGGCATCCCGTCGCCCGCGCAGCGGGTGGACGAGTATCCGCACCAGATGTCGGGCGGGATGCGGCAGCGCGTCATGATCGCGATGGCCCTTTCGTGCAACCCGAAACTGCTCATCGCGGACGAACCGACGACCGCGCTCGACGTGACGATCCAGGCGCAGATCCTCGATCTGATCCGCGGACTCCAGGAGGAGCTCGGCATGTCCGTCCTGATGATCACCCACGATCTCGGCGTGATCGCGGAGACAGCGCACCGCGTCGTGGTCATGTACGCGAGCAAGATCGTCGAGATGGCCGAGGTCACGGACCTGTTCCAGTCGCCCAGGCACCCTTACACACGCGGGCTCTTCCGTTCCATCCCCTCGATGACCGGCGACCGCGAGCGCCTCGCGACGATCCCGGGCACCGTGCCGAACCCGCTCGAATTCGCCGACGGCTGCAAGTTCCACAACCGCTGCGAGTTCGCGACGGAACACTGCGTCACGAACGAACCGCCGCTTCGCGAAATCTCGCCCGGCCATACCGCCGCGTGCTGGCTGCACGAGCCGGACGGGCCCATGTACGATCCGGAGAAGGTCTCTTGAGCCAAAATGGCGAACTGCTCCGGGTCGAAAATCTGAAGACCCACTTCCCGATCCGCAAAGGCGTCTTCAGCCGCGTGGTCGGCCAAGTGAAGGCGGTGGACGGGGTCAGCTTCCACGTCGGCAAGGCGGAAACGCTGGGCCTGGTGGGTGAGTCGGGCTGCGGCAAGACGACCGTCGGTCGTTCGTTGCTGCGGCTGATCGAACCGACCGCCGGCGGCGTGTGGTTCGGCGGCGAGGACGTCCTGCGCCTCGGCGGCGGGGCGCTGCGCCGCATGCGCCGCCGCATGCAGATCATCTTCCAAGATCCGTACTCGAGCCTGAACCCGCGCATGACGGTGCTGGACATCGTCGGCGAGTCCTTGTCCGTCCACGGGATCGCGAAGGGCAAGGAGAAGGAAGATCGCGTAAAGGAACTCCTGGAACGCGTGGGTCTCGACAAGCGGTACGTCAACCGTTATCCGCACGAGTTCTCCGGCGGCCAGCGCCAGCGCATCGGCATTGCCCGCGCGCTCGCGCTGGGTCCGGAGTTCATCGTTTGCGACGAGGCGGTTTCCGCCCTCGACGTTTCGATTCAGGCGCAGGTCATCAACCTGCTCATGGATCTGAAGGAAGAGTTCGGGCTGGCCTATCTGTTCATCGCGCACGACCTCTCGGTGGTCCGGCACATCAGCGACCGGGTCGCCGTGATGTATCTGGGCGAAATCGTCGAGACGGCCGGGGTGGATGCGCTCTTCGAGAGTCCGCACCATCCCTATACGCAGGCGCTGCTGAGCGCGGTGCCCGTGGCGGATCCCACGCGGGAACGCTCCCGCATCGTGCTGGAGGGGGATGTGCCGACGCCGATCAATCCTCCCTCTGGTTGTCACTTCCACCCGCGTTGCCGCTTCGCCGAGGAGATCTGCTCGAAGGCGAATCCGGGAGTCACGGATGCCGGCGATGGTCACACGTTCCGTTGCCACGTCGCGGCGCGCGAGTTCCCGGAGTCGGCGACCCAGCCGTCCATCTCGGGCTAGTGAAGCGTTTGCAGTGACGCGTCTGCCGTGAAGCGTTTAACTGGGGCCGCGCGGCGCGTCTCGCTGGCGACGCTCGTCTCGCGTGTCCTCGGCTTGTTTCGCGACGCACTGCGCGCCGCGTTGGTCGGTGCCGGCGCGCTGTCGGACGCACTCGAGGTCGCGTTCAAGGTGCCGAATCTTCTGCGCGATCTTTTCGCCGAGGGCGCCTTCAACGGCGCGTTTGTCCCCACGCTGAGCCAGACGCAAAAAGACGAGGGCGAGGAGGCCGCGTTCGATCTGGTGAACCGCGCGCTGTCGACGCTGCTGATCTACGCCGGCGGTGCCGTCGTGCTCCTGGTGGTTTTCGCGCCGCAGTTGATCGGTTGGATCACCGACCCGAGTTTCTCAGGGGACCCCGAGAAGTTTGAGACGGCGGTGTTCTATGCGCGCCTGCTCGCGCCGTTTCTGCTCTTCATCACGCTGGCGGTCGTGCTGATGGGCGCACTCAATGTGCGCGGACGGTTCTTTCTGCCCGCGCTCAGCCCCGCGAGTCAGAACCTCCTACTCGTTGGAGGGGGTAGCTTCCTCCTGATGCTGGGCGTGACCGGTGAGTCGGCGGCGTTCCCGTGGGCGCTGCTCCTTTTGACTGGCGGAGCGCTCCAATTTCTCCTGCAGGTTCCCGCGATGCGGCGCGAGGGCTGGCGCCCCCGGTTTTGCCCCGATCCCAAATTTCGCGACCCCGCGTTGCGGCAGATCGTGCTGCGCATGGCGCCCGTGGTTTTGGGGCTTGCGGCCACGCACCTTTGCATCCTGATCAACCTGCGCCTCGCGTCGCAGTACGTCGGCGGGGTCTCGTTTCTCTACTACGGCTTCCGGCTTGTGCATCTGCCGGTCGGGTTGGTCGGGGTCGCCGTCGGCACGGCCGCGCTCGCGGAGGCCGCGCGCCAAGCGGCGGCCGGCGATAGGGAAGCGGTGGCGCGCACGATGGGGGATGGACTGCGCCTGTGTCTGGCATTCGCGATTCCCGCCGCCGTCGGCCTGATGGTGCTCGGCGGGCCGATCGCGCATCTCCTGTTTGGATACGGGGCGACCGAGGCCGCCGAGGCCAACGCAATCGGCCAGGCGATCACGCTCTACGCGCTCGCGGTTGTCCCGTACTGCGCGGTGAAAGTCCTGGTGCCGGTCTATTACGCGGTCGGCAAGATGCGCGTTCCGCTGCTGGCGTCGGTTTTCGCGGTGGCCGCCAATCTGGCAGTGGCGATCCCGCTGGCCCGCAACCCCGACTTCCAGTGGCGTGCGCTGGCCATCGCTGTCGGCGCCGGCCAGGCGGTCAACCTCCTGATCCTGATGGTGGCCGGCCGCCGTCACTTCCTGGCGGGGCGCCCCGGGTTCCTCGCGGCGGTGGTGAAGATGGCGGCGGCGGCGTGCGCTTGCGGGGGCGCCACGTGGGCCGTGTCACTCCTGCTTCCGGGTGGCGAGGGCTTTCTCGCGCGGGCGGCAGCCGTATTTGGCCCGACCGTCGCCGGCGTGGCCGCGTATTTCGCCGTCGGTCGTCTCCTGGGGTCCCAGGAGATCCTCGCGGTGGTGCGTCTCGACAGATCTGGCAATGCCTCTTAAACTGCTGGGCTCGTCACACTTCGCCAGAAGGCGGCCCAGGAGTCGGCATGGACTTGAATGACATTCATCTAGCCCAGGAAAAGTTCGGTGGCCCGTTCGCCATGACGGCCATCCTGCAAAAGCGCGTTCGCGAGTTGGTGCAGGGTTCACGGCCGCTGGTCGAGACGGACAAGATCCGGCCGATCGACATCGCACTCGAAGAACTCCTGGATGACCGCTTGAGCTTGGAGCACCAGGACCTGTCCAACGAGCCCCCGGCCCCGGTGGACCAATTCGGCGCCGACGTCCTCTAACGTTTCGGTTGGCTGGATAGGCGTTCGCCTTCGCGGTATTCTCGATACAGCTTCCTCGGCGAGACGCCGGACAGCGGATTACGGGGCTACCAGCCGCGCGCTCTTGATCTTGTCGCCGACCCGGATGTCGTCCAGGGTCGCGAAGCCGCTCAGCATCTGGCCGTACACGGTGTAGCGGCCATCCAGATGCGGCGTCGGCAGGTGGGTGATGAAGATCTGGCATCCGCCGGTGTCATTGCCCGCTTTGGGCATGCCGACCGTGCCGCGCACGTACGGACGCGTCCCGAGCTCGTCGGGCAGGACATAGCCGGGTCCACCCCAGCCGTCGCCGCGCGGGCATCCACCCTGAATCACGAACCCGGGGACCACGCGGTGCCAACTGAGTCCGTTGTAGAAGCCCTTCTTCACCAGCTCCGCGAAGTTGACGCAGTGGACCGGCGCTTCATCCGGCAACAGCATGATCTCGATTTCGCCGCGGTTGGTCTCCAGGATGACGCGTGTTCCGCGCAGCTTCCTCGCGGCGGCGACAAGGCCGCGGGCGTCCTGATCGAGCAGACGAAATCCCACGGGTTTTTTCGGCGGCACGGTTTCGCCGAGTCCCAGGAGTGCCTCGCGCGCCGCCGCGCGGATGGGCTCGTCGGGATCGGTCAACGCCTCGCGCAGCCACGGATGCGCGATCTTCAGCTCGACGATCGCACGCAGCACCTCGGCGCGTGTCTCGTCGAACTCCGCGCCCGGGGAGCGCCGCGCGGCCCGCGCCAGCGTGTCCGCGTACTCGCCACGCAGCGCCGCCGAGGTTTCGCGTGCGGCGCGTTTTCCGAGACTCGACACGGCGCTCGTACGAATCGCGAGATCGGGATCCTCGAGCAGCGCGGCGAGCACCGCGTTGGCGCGCTCGGTGGGCACCGACTCCTCGGCACACACCTCCGCGGCGGCGAGCTTGCCTTTCTCGGTCTTGGGACCCTCCGCGGGGACTTCGCCCAACAGCACGCCGGCGCGCCACTTGGTCTCTTCGTTCTCGATCGCCGCCGGCCGTTCGCCGGCCTTGGCAAGCGCCGTCGCGACATCGACCTGCAGCGGATCGCTCTTCTCGAGGGACTTTTCGAGCTGACGCAGAAGAGCGACGGCCTGTTTCGGTTCCTTGCCGATGTGGTCCACGACCATGCGCCGCACCAGCGGATCCGGATCCGTCGCGAGCGCCACGATGGTCGCTCCACGTTCCGGTGTCCACTCGGCCGAGAGCGCATGGATCGCCTCGATGCGCAGCCGGGGGTCCTCGTCCTTGAGCATCGTCAACGCGACCGCGGGGCCGCCTTCGAGTTGCATCGCGGCCCGCAGCGCGAACACACGCTCCTCGTAACCCCGGGTCGAACCGAGCGAGGGCGTGATCCAGGTGATCCACTCGTCCTGGGCGCGCAGCGTCCCGGCGCGTTTGGCGTCCCGCATAAGGCGCCACGCTCCGTAGATGTGCCGCCACCGTGCGTCGTCGTTGCGCTCCGTCTTCACGGCGGCCATGAGTTCCGGGATCGCTGAGATGTCGCCCAGGCGGAACAGCCCGAGCGCCGCGGCGCCGCGGACCCCGTTTCGACTGTGTTGCAAACGCTCGGTCAGTTCCGCGACGGCTCGTGGGTCCTTGGTCTTGCCGAGCGCCACAAGGGCGACCGGGAGGTCGTTGCTTTCGAGTTTCGACAAGGCCGAACGCAGCTGCAAGAACGCGGACTCGCCGGAAATCTGTCCGAGTGCGAACAGGGCGGCCCGTCGGACGGGGCCTGCTTCGTCGCGCACCAGGGTCGCCAACCAGGAAACCGCTTCCGCAGACTTCAAGCGTCCGGCGGCGCGCGCTGCCGCGCGGCGAGTCACTGCGTCTTTCGATCGTGCGGCCGCTTCGAACACGGTCTGTTCGTATCGCCGCGACAACTCCGCGGCGACCACGCGGTCGAAGGTCTCGTCCGCCATCGCGGCGCCGGAAATAAGCGGGAGACAAAACAGAAGAGCCCGGCAGCGAAACATGGAAGACGAATCAAGCGCGTTTTTCATCGTGTTTTTCATCGGGGATTTCTTGAAGGGGCGGATCGTAGCACGCGCGATGAGGCGGCCCGTGCCCGGTTCACCGCCGCAGCGGAAACGGTTCGAGGGTGCCGTGTTCGGCTTCGATCGCGAGGCAGCCGTGGGACATGGTGCCGATCCGGAAACAGGCGCCGTACGCGACGAGCGTAGGTGCGTGAGCGAAATCCGTTGCGCTCGACGTGACCACCCAGCGCGGCCGGACCGCGCGCCCGAACACGGCGGCGATCTCGCACCGGGCGCCATGGTGGGGCGCGAGCAACACGTCGGCGCGAAGAATCGCCGGTTGGCGCAGGAGCGCCGCAAGGCCGTCAGACTCGCGATCGGCGGGCAACAGGATCGAACCGTTCTCCAGTTCGAGGCGCAAGACGATCGATTGGTTATTGGAGTGAGTCAGGCGCCCGCCCCCGGTCCCGATGACCTGCAGCGAGTAACCCGATTCCTGCACGAGCCACTCGCCCCGTTTGGCGATCGAACGCGGGACCCCGCGCCGGTCCAGCGCCGCGAGCAGTCGCGGTGGCGGCGCGGCCGGGCTGACGAATGCGCGGACCGGGATCTCGTGCAACAGGTCCGGCAACGCGTTCCAGTGATCGCCATCGAAATGCGTGCACACAACGAGGTCGAGCCGGCGCACGTCCAGCACCCGAAGCGCCGGCAGTAACCGTCGCCGCGCCATCGGGCCGTATGCACGCGTGCCGGCGTCGACCAGGACGTTCTTGCCGGACGGTGTTTGCAACAGCGCCGCCTGCCCGTGCCCCACGTCGAACAAAACCAACGGCGGAAGAGATCTGACCGGGCGCGCGAACCAAACAAGCGTCGCGGCCAAAAGCATGGCCACGCCGAGTCGCGGTCGCGCTCGAAGTGCGACAACACCGGCGGTCCAAGCGGCGACGACACCGGCCGGCGGGAGGAGAACCGCGAGGTGGCCGCCCGGGAGACTCTCGGCGACGTCGAGCCACCAGACCAACGACGACAACACCCACGTCGCGGGTGCGGCCGCGCCGGGTACACCGGCGGCGGTCAGCGCGCAAAGCGGCAACGAGAGCGACAGCAGCGGTCCCGCGACCAGGTTGACCAACGGCGCGAGAGGATTCACCCGGCCGAAACTGGCAGCCACCCACGGCAACGTGGCGAGCGATGCGGCGAGCGCGACCGGCGTCGCGTAGAGCAGATACCGCGCGATCGGGAGGCGCAACCGGCGGTCCCGGCGCACGGCCGGGAACCGGCTCAGGAATCGATGGCGTCGCGACCACCGCCGCGCCCACCCGCGGGCCAGCCACGCGATCCCCGCGGCTGCCAAAAAACTCAGCCGGGTGCCGATCGCGTCGAGGTCGGATGGGTTGCTGAGTAGGAGTAACAACGCCGCTCCACCGAGCGCGTTGCCGATGTCGGCGCGCCGGCCGCGGAGCAGCGCGATGCCGTAGACGAGGATCACGCTGAACGCACGGCGGATCGGTGGGGCGCCGCCGGTCAGCGGCACATAGAGCACCGACGCGGCGAGCACGAGGCCCGCGGCCATGCGCGGCCCGAGACCCACGGCGCGCAATAGGTGATGCAAGATGCCGGCGAGCAACAAAAGGTGAAATCCCGATATCGCAAGGAGGTGCAGCGTGCCGCTTCGCGCGAACCGGGCGTGCTGATCCGAGTCGATGCCGCCGCGCAAACCGAACAGGATCGCGGCGGCCAACGGCGCGACCGAGCCCGGCATGACTCGACGCAGCCTCGCGACGCCGGCGCGCCGCAGGTGTTCGGCGTGCTTTCGCAACCCCTCCGACGCCGGCGTGAGCACGACGACGTTCTCGGAGACGCGCGCGTCGAGGCTCAACGACGCGCCGAACCGGGCGAGCCTCACGCGCCGATCCGCTTCACCCGGATTGCGCGGCGGCCGGATCTCACGGCACTGACCAAAGACCAGGACACGAGCGCCGCACCCGGCATCCATCGGTGCGTCGCCCGACCACGATGCGATCACGCCGAGTCCGGTTCGGGTGCGGCCGAGAATCCAGGCCCGCTCTGCAAACGGGTCGAAGCCTAGATCCGCGACGATCAGCTCGACGCGTGACACAGGTGGCGTGTCAACCCGCATCGCTTCAAGCGCGAGGCGGTCCCGCGCCAAGCGGTCCTGCTGCCGCAGCGCCGTCGTGATTCCGGCGGATCCGGCGCTCAGAAACAACAGGACGGCGACCCTTCGTGCGGGGGCGCCAAAGAGCAGGAACGCCAGGCCCATGCCGAGCGCCGCGGCGGCCGCAAGAGGAGATTCGAGGCGCGCAAGCCCGATCCCGGCGAGCACGCCCAACGCGCCCATCAAGAGCGGTCGCGCCGCGATGTATGCACCCATCCACCTCTAACCTCGTAGCCGGTGTTACCCGCCGCGCTCCGGTCGGCTAGGCCTGACGAACCTCCCAGCTCGACCTAGATCCGCTCCGTTTCGATGGAAGCGGGCGAAACCGCTGGTTGTTGGGCACCGTGCGGCGTACATACGAGAGTGATGTCTTCGACCAGCCCGCACTTCGCTCAAAAACTCCTGCTCGCGCTCGCGACACTGTTGGCTCCCGCTTGGGCCGAAGACGCCGCGAAGGAACCCAACAAGCCCGAGACTCCGGCGCCGCCGACGATCTCGGCGGAACGGATGTACGCGCACCTCCGATTCCTTGCGTCGGACGAGCTCGCGGGTCGGGCGAGCGGCTCCCCCGAGGAAAAAAAGGTCACGGAGTATCTCGCCGCCCAGTTCAAGGAGATGGGCCTCGCGTCCGCCGGCGAGAACGGCGGTTTTTTCCAAGCGGTGCCGCTTCCGGCAGACGTGTCCGTGAAAGACGGCGGCGTGCTGGGCATCGTCGACGATGCCGAGCTCACGCTGGCGCAGGGCACGGACTTCTATCCGCTCTCCATGTCCGCGGCCGGCGACGTGACCGCGGACGCGGTGCTCGCGGGTTATGGGATTTCCGCGCCGGACCTCGGGTACGACGACTACGCCGGTGTCGATGTCAAGGGCAAGGTCGTCTTCGTGTTCCGCTATCTGCCGTCCGGGACGCCTGCGTGGAGTGGACCGGGCCCCCGCAGACGCTACGCACCATTCACCGTCAAGGTGAAACAGGCCGCCGATCGTGGCGCGGCGGCGCTGGTCGTCGTGAACAACTCCAATCACATCCCGCAGCACAAAGACCGGCTGATGCGCGGCAACGTCGGTGGTGGCGGTGCGACCATCCCGTGTTTGCACATGACCCTCGCGATGGCTCGAAAGTTGTTTCCAAAACTGTTCGGAGCGACGCCTGAGGATCTGGAACTCGACATTCTGAGTGAGCGACCGATCGCGCCGAGACACAAGGTCGGCACCGCGAAGGTGCGCGTGATCGCGAACGTGACGCGCACGCCGCGCTCCGGCATCAACGTCTGCGCGTGGCTCGAGGCCGGCCAGGCGAAATCGCACGAGGACTTCCTCGTCGTTGGTGCGCACCACGACCACGTCGGGCTCGGCAAGTTCGGATCCCTCGGCGGCCAAAAAGCGCGCGGGCAAGTCCACAACGGCGCCGACGACAACGCATCGGGCACGTCGGCGCTCCTGGAGATCGCGCGTT
>JAZFYD010000043.1:0-6979 GCA_036443405.1 Planctomycetota bacterium | reverse complement strand
AGCGCGTCGGCGACGGCTTGCGCGTCGGTCGCGTTGGGGACGACGTCGGTCAGCTTGCCGGCGAACTCCGTCGAGATGCGCACCATCGTCGACGTGACGATCTCGCCGCGATTGACCTGGCCGCCGGCCGCGGCCGTGGCCCGCGCCTGCGTCTTGACCTCGGTCCAGATCTCGTCGACGCGCGGCTGGAAGTCCGCAAACGCGACGTGGATGCGCTTGCGCTGCCGTTCGGTCAGCGGGATCGACAGCTTCTTCAACGCGCCGTCCACCTTCGCTTGAACCTTTTTCGCCCGGTCCTCGCGGTGCACCGCGTCGCGCACCAAACGGAAACGGTTGATCTCGACTTCGGTCGGCTGTCCCGGTTTGACCGTCGCGCGCGGCTCGATCGGCTCGCCGTCTTCCGAGCGCGGCTCCGGCGCGTCGGCGCCTTGCAGCGCCTCCTCGAGCGCTGCCAAGCGCTCTTCGAACCCGAGATCGAGGTCCTCCGGTGCTGCGAGCGACTGTGCCTCGAGTGCGCGGAGGCGCGGTTCGAGATCGATCGCGGGCAGATCCGCCGACCGCTCCGACGACGAACGAACCTGTGAAGCGGCCGGCGCGTCGTCCTGCATGGAGTCATAGATCAGCAGCGCGAGCGCTACCGTCACCACGTTGAGCAAAAGGATTTGGAAGAGTTTCATGGCCACCTCCGCCGCGTCCTTGGTCTGACGCGTGCCGACCAAGGATTCGGATGGTCTTATGAACAGCCAGCCAGCCACTCACATATACGACAGAGTGTCGTCTGTCTACGACGAGGTGTCGTTTTCTCTCGGAGATCGTCGCGTGCACCGGTTCGGGCTGTTCGTCCCGCGGGACTTCGGACGCGTTGGTTGCGCAAGGTGCCAGGTGGCGCGGCGTGCGACTCTTTCATGCGCTGCGAAACGCCATCCCGCCGCTTACCAGGCACCGATCGCGGGTGGTCGTTGTTGCGCGTTCGAACGGCCGAGTCTCGCTCGCAGGCTCGGCTGTCCGAAACACAAACAACGATGCGGGCAGCAAAGATCGGGTGCCTGGTAAGACGGCGGCGCGGAGCACGGAGTTCGGTAACCAAAGCTGATCGCCGCGCCACCTGGCACCGTCACGGCAACAACCAACCTGCGCGGTCTAGGTGGACGAACTTCCGGCGACGGTGGGATGTTCGAACTCGTCGGGAACCGTTCTCTCGGAGTTCGGGACTCCCACCGGTTCGGGCTGTTCGTCCCGCGGGACTTCGGACGCGTTGGTTGCGCAAGGTGCCAGGTGGCGCGGCTTAGTGGTCGACCTCGTCGTGCAGGACACGGGTGCGCTCCAGCGCGACACGCAGGTGCTCGCGGACGCAACTAGTGGAAGGCGGCCCCCCATTCGGCACCGTGCTCCTCGTCGCGATCCTCGCGCTGATCGTTGCGTTGCTCAGAAGACGCTGAACCGCGGGTATCTCAACGCTCCGGAGCGTTGCCGGCCCCGTCTGCGCCCGTTGACCATTGACGACTACGCGGCTCGTCCGTATGGTTCGCTCCACTGCAAAGTCGGGCTTTACCAATACAGGGGAAATCATGAGCCGTCACATCCTGCGAAGCACTGCCTTCGCTGTCTTCGCCGTCCTCGCTGTTGCTGCGTGCGAGTCCCACCGTCCGGAACCGAAGCAGGCTTCCACGACGGACCGCGCCGGCGAACGCGCGCCGACTTTCGAAGGCATGGGCACGCACCGCCGCAAGGTGACGACGACGAACCCGGAAGCGCAGCGCTACTTCAATCAGGGGCTGGCGCTCAGCTACGGGTTCAACCACGACGAAGCGGCCGACTCGTTCGCCGAGGCGGCGCGCCTCGATCCCGAGTGCGCCATGGCGTATTGGGGCCAGGCATACGCGCTCGGGCCGAACTACAACCTACCCTTCGAAAAGACTGACGAAAACCAGCTCCGACAGGCCTACGCGGCGATCCAGAAGGCGATCGAGAAAAAACCCTCCGCTAGCCCCGCGGAGCGCGACCTGATCGATGCACTTGCAACCCGCTTCGAAGAAGCGCCACGGGAGGACTGGACCCGCCTGGACAAGGCGTACGCGGACGCGATGGCGGAAGTTTGGAAGAAGCACCCCGACGACACGGACATCGGCGTGCTCTACGTCGACGCCCGCATGAACCAGAACCGGTGGGACCTCTGGTCGAAGAGTGGTGCGCCGAATACCCACACGCGGGAGATCATCGCAACGCTCGAGCATCTGTTCGAACTCGACATCAACCACCCCGGAGCCAACCACCTCTACATCCATGCCATCGAGCCGTCGCCGAACCCGGGCAAGGCGGAAGCAGCCGCGGACCGTCTCGGCGCGCTCGTTCCCGGCTGCGGACACCTGGTCCACATGCCGGCCCACATCTACATCCAGGTAGGACGCTACATGGATTCGATCGCGTGCAACCGGGAAGCGTCGCGCATCGACCGCGAGTATTTCGCGCGCGTGGGGCCGAAGGGCATCTACCACTTCTATCACCTGCACAACACGCACTTCCTCATCTGGTCGGCGATGTACGCCGGGCGTTACGAGGATGCGGTGACGGCTTGCGATCAGATGGTGAAGGACGTGCCTGACCAGTTTCTCGACAAGTTCGAAGCCGCCGAGTTTCTCTCCGCGAAGCTCCACGTACTGATTCGGTTCGGTCGCTGGGAGGATGTGCTGGCGACGCCCGCCATGCCCGAGAATCAGCCGTACGCGCGCGCCATGTCGCATTACGCGCGCGGCGTCGCCTTCGCGAACACCGGCAGATACGAAGAGGCGAAAGAGGAAGCAAAGAAGTTCGAGAAACAGGCGGCCGCGGTCAAAGAGGATTCGAAGATGAGGGGCGTGCCGGCGCAGGAGGTGCTCGAGATCGCCCGTGAGATGCTCGCCGGAGAGACGGCATTCAAAGAGGGCAATCATGAACTGGCGTTCAAGCACCTGACCGCTGCGGTCGCCGCGGAGGATGCCCTCCTTTACACCGAGCCTTCCCCCTGGATGATGCCGACGCGGCACGCGCTCGGTGCGCTTTCGCTTCAGCAGGGCAAGATCGAGGAAGCCGAGAAGTGCTACCGGGACGACCTGAAGATGCGCCCAGGCAACGGCTGGGCGCTACACGGACTGGCCGAGTGCCTCGACCGCAGCGGACAGAAGGAGGAGGCGGCCAAGGTCCGGGAGCAGTTCAACGAGGCTTGGACGAACGCGACCGTGGAGATCAATGCTTCCTGCTTCTGCCGCACTGAGCGATAGGCCTGCGTTTAGGCAGCACGATGCCGACCGATCCGATTGTTCGCCCCGAGAATCACCATGACTACGGCGCCATTGGCAATGTGATCACGACGGCATTTTCTGGAAAGCCGTATGCCGATGGCGATGAGGCCGAACTGGTTGAGACGCTTCGCCGCGCGAACGCCCTGTCGGTTTCCTTGGTTGCCGAATTGGACGGGATAGTGGTAGGCCAAGTCGCGTTCTCGCCCGCACAGGCATCGGATGGTGCGCGGGGATGGTACGGGCTCGGCCCTGTGGCTGTTCTCCCTGCCCACCAACGCGTTGGTATCGGCTCCAAGCTGGTTCGCGCCGGACTTCAAGTCATCACCGATTTGGGCGCCAACGGCTGCATCCTGGTCGGCGACCCTGGGTACTACGCTCGCTTTGGGTTCAGACTTTCACCATCGAATGCTCCCATTGGCGAGCCGACGGAGTTCTTCATGGTCAAGTTGATTGGTCACCGACTACCCACTGGTCCAATCTCCTTCCATGGGGCTTTTGCCAGTGGGGCCTAACCATCTGCGCTACTGGTAGCGCATCGTGACATCGCAACGTTGTGTGGCGCAAGTGATACGAACTCCTAGGGCGCATTGATCTCGCGTTGGCGCAAGCCTATCCTGCTGATCAGTCCGGTTCGGAATCAGTTCGTAGGAGGCTTCGATGTGTAAACGCAGGTACTGGTTGTCAATCGGGTTGGCTCTGACCGTCGGCTACATCCTCGCGCAGGGGTTTCCACTCGACCGCGCATCGGCGCAAGAAGAGGCCTCGCCCACCAAAGCGCTTTCGCATCGCGACGTGTACTACCCGGGCACCGAGGATCTGGCACCCAATGAGATGCGGGTGACGGCGTGCGGGACCGGCATGCCCAACGCCCGGCCGAAGCAGGCGGCCGCGTGCTGGCTGGTCGAACTCGGGAACGGTGACAAGTTCCTGTTCGACATCGGGACCGGATCCGCCGAGCGCATTTCGGCGCTTCAGATTCCCTACAACTACTTGAACAAGGTCTTCATCGGACACCTCCACTCCGATCACTTCGGCGACCTCGACGCGTTGTATTGCGGCGGCATCGTCGCCAACCGAGTGGTGCCGCTCGAAGTTTGGGGCCCCAACTCCATCGAAGCCAAGTACGGCACGAAAGCGGCCATGGACGCGATGGAGAAGATGCTGGCGTGGGACATCGACACGCGCATGGGCAACACCGATACACGCGGCGCGTTCCTGAAGGTGACGGAGTTCCCGTACGACGCGATCAACAACGTGATCTACGAGAAGAACGGCGTCACCATCCGGACGATCCCCGCGATCCACATCTTCGACGGCTGCGTCAGCTTCATTCTGGAATGGAATGGTCTGAAGTTCTGCTACAGCTCGGATACGTTTCCCAACAAATGGTGGATCAAACACACGAAGAACGCGGACATCGCGATTCACGAGTGTTTCGTCGCGCCGGAGTCGCTGGTCGAGAAGCAGGGATTCACCCCGGAGGCAGCCTTAAACGTCGGCACACAGATACACACTTCGCCCGCGCAGTTCGGCAAGGTGATGGCCGAAACGAATCCGCGGCTGGCCGTGGCCTACCACTTCTTCAACGACTTCGACACTGCACCCGCGGTCCTGCGTGACGTGCGCCGGACGTACCAAGGCAAGCTCGCGCTGGCGACCGACTACATGGTGTTCAACATCACGAAGGAGAACATCCGCGTGCGCATGGCGGCCGTCGAGGAAGACATCTGGCCGCAGCCTTCGACGATCCCGCTCTTGCCCCCCGACCCGAAGCTCCGGCGCACGGCTCTGTCCGAGAAGATGCTCGCCGGCCGCGTCGTGCACCGCGACGTGCTGGAAGCCGTGTATGCCGACATCAACAAGCGGTTTGGGAGCAGTGAGAAGGTTCCCGAGTAGTTTCGCGTTCCCTGGTCAGCCCCCCTTCGTGCTCGCCTATTTCGACGCCTCCGCGAGCAGGGCCGCGACCACCCGGACGCACCGGCCGACGCCTGGGGACGGCGCGCGCGCGTCAAGATATCTGGAGGTAGGGTGGAGCCCATGAAGCACACAGTCACCTGCACCGCGTGCGGAACGATGTATGCCGCGGGGTCCGCTCCCTCCCACTGCCGGATGTGCGAGGACGATCGCCAGTTCGTTCCCCGAGGCGGCCAGACCTGGACGACAAAGGAGAAGTTGGCGCAAACCCACGCCGTGCGTGTCAACCGCTTGCACGAGCGGTTCTACGAATTGGAAGTCGCGCCGCGGTTCGCGATCGGCCAGCGCGCATTCCTGATCCTCTCGGAGGCAGGCAACATTCTCTGGGACTGCATCCCGCTGCTCGACGAGCCGACGATCGCGTTCATCCGCGCCCATGGAGGCCTGCGCGCAGTCGCGATCTCCCACCCCCACTACTACAGCAACATGCGCGATTGGGCGGAGACGTTCGACTGCCCGATCCTGATCCACGAGCACGACGAAGAGTGGATCGTGGATCAGGGTGACCACGTGAACCTCTGGGCGAGCGACGAAAAGGACCTCTGGGACAAGATGCGGCTGATCAATGTCGGCGGCCACTTCCCCGGCAGCACGGTCCTTCTGGCACCGAGCCTCTCACCGGACGGAACCCTGTTTTGCGGCGACGCGATGTTCCTCTCCGCGAGCATGAAGCACTTCTCGATCATGTACAGCTACCCCAACCGAATCCCGCTGCCCGTGGAGGAAGCGCGCCAGGTCGGCGAGCGGATCGAGTCGCTTCCGTTCGATTCCATATACGGGTTCTGGGGCTACCAGAATCTGCCCGGGAACGCCCGCGAGGTGCTGCGCTCGTCGCTGGCTCGCTACCGCTGAGGGGTGGGGCCGCGCACGGTGCTATCCGGTGGCATGTTCGTGAGCCCGAATACGGAGCCGGGTGACTTTTTCGAAATTCAATGCGCGGCGAACGACCGGGACTGGCACACGGACTTGCGCCAATGCCCTGGCGCGCTTCTCCGCAAGCCCAGATTCGCCAACCGTTTGGAGCACGCGCGAATTTTGGAAAAAGTTAACTGGCACCGGGCCGTACGCGAGGTTCCCCGCGAGGTGGGTCTCTGGCATGTTCCAGTTGAGTTCAACCGCGCGCAGCGACCGGTCGAGCGCTTCCGCGACTTTAGGGTTCGTCAGTTCCGCATGGAGCCGCTGCTCCGCGATCTACGGATAACGGATAGGTGGTTGTATCCGCGCGGAACTCCCGCGATCACTGCGGATCGCCCTTGAGCGAGCCCCGCGGAGGCGGATCGGAACTCGGGTACCTATCGAGCACTAGCCGAGACGCCGCACGCGTGCCCCGGGCGGCGCGCAGCGCTGCCCGGGGTCGTTGTTCGGCTGCGGATGCGCGCCGTCTTGGCAGGGTCCGGCGCCGGCGGCGCGCAGGGCGTCGCGGAACTCGTCGCGTCGGTGTCGGGGAGCGCAACCGGTCACGCCGCCGGCGGGGCGCGCGGCGCGTGAGGGTCGTGTCCCCCGCCCTGTTCGACATGTCACAGGATCGAGTCGACGACCACCGTCTCGGTGATCACCGAGACGATCTGCATCTCCACCCGGCAGTCGGGGCACAGCAGCGGATCGACCTCGAGCACCTTGCGCAGCAAGCGCGCCCAGCTTCGGCGCCGCTCCGTTGCGAACGCTGAGAGTTCCGTGGCCTCAGTCGTCGCCAGATCGGCGGCGTAGGTGCGAAGCTTCGGGACGCC
>JAZFYD010000042.1:0-5789 GCA_036443405.1 Planctomycetota bacterium | reverse complement strand
GTCAGATTGATCGGGTTGCCCCCGCCCACACGGAGCACGTAGATGTCAAACTTGTCGCCTTCCCGCCAGGCGTAGGCTACCGTCTTGCCGTCCGGGGAGAGCGTCGGGAACATCTTTCTGCCCGGTTGCGACGTGAGTTTCGTGAGACGAATCTGGACCCGCTCGCCGGATCCCTCGGTCGCGTCGCCCGTGTCGAACAGCTTGACCGCGACGAACGCCGCCGCGAGCAGCACGACCGCACGCGCGGCGAGCACGACGCGGTTGCCAGTGCGTGTCGGTTCCGGCTCGGCTGCCGGTGCCTGCAATTCGCCGGAGTCGACTTCCTCCCGGAGTTCCTCCAGGTCGTTGCGCACGTCGAGCGCCGTCTGGTAGCGCCGCTCGGGGTCCTTTTGCAGGCAGTGCTTCACGATGCGCCCGAGGTGGCGCGGCAGCCGGCGGTTGAGATCGGTGATCGGCGCCGGCGTGTCCTTCAAGATCGAGGAGAGGATCGAGATGCCGGTGTCCCCCTTGAACGGCCGCTCGCCGGTGGCAAGCTCGTACAAGAGCACGCCCAGCGCGAAGATGTCGGTGCGCGGGTCGACGTCCTTGCCTTGGGCTTGTTCCGGCGACATGTACGCAACGGTGCCGATGATGCGGCCCTCTTCGGTGGCGACAGTGCCTCCGAGCTCGGTCATCGCTTTGCCGGGGATCTCCTCGCGCAGCTTGGCCAAGCCGAAGTCCAATACCTTCACGCTCCCCTCGTCGGTGACCATCACGTTTTGCGGCTTCAGGTCGCGGTGGGTGATTCCCCGTTGGTGCGCGGCGCTGATGGCGTCGGCGAGCGGACTGGCGATGTCGAACAGCTCTTCGAGCGTGAGGCCTCCCTTGTGGATCAACTCCGCCAACGTCTTCCCGTGCACGACCTCCATGGTCATGAAGTGCACCCCGTCCGCGTCCTCGATCGAGAACAGCGTCACGATGCCAGGATGGTTGAGCGCGGCCACGGCCTTGGCCTCGCGCGCGAAGCGGTTGCGGGCCTCGGGGCTGGCGGTCAATTCGGCGGGCAGGACCTTGAGCGCGACCTCGCGACCGAGCTTCGTGTCCCGTGCGACGTAGACGTCGCCCATACCGCCGCTGCCCAACTTGCGGAGGATCTCGTAATGGTTGAGCGTGGACCCGATCACTCTGCCGGTCTACATGATTCGCCGCGGGTTTGAAAGCACGGACGCAAGTGCGACTGGGTGCGAAGCAGTGCGATGCCATGTGAGGAGTCGGCGTGTCGGCAAGCCGACGTAGAATCGCTGGACACAGCGCCAGAACGCCCTATCAGCCGCTTCGCGGTTGGGGATCCCAAGCGATCGACAACCAGGTGGTCAATCCCTTAGGGTCCAGCGGACGATGACGAGGGAATGGCGCGATCAGCCAAAGCTACACGGCAAATTTCACCCGGACTTTCCGGATGATGTTCAGGTGGTCGCGCACGACGGCTACCCTCGCAGGGTTGGTCGCTCCTCCGAGCGAATTTGGGTTCGCATTTCCGGTGTCCGCGAGGACGGAGCGTTCGCAGGTCGCGTGCTCAACAAGCCGCACCAACTAACGACCGTTTCGGAGGGGTCCGAGATCATCTTCGTCGCCACGGCTGGAGAGCACCTGCTGATGACCACGGATGCGTATCTCCTGGACCGGCCGAGTTGGCGCATCACGCCGTGCGATCAGTGCGGGCTGGACGAACTGTTCGATCCGCCCTCGGACCTAGCGCGCGCACTCTTCCCGAACATGCCTGCTGACTCGATGATGGCGAGTTTCACGTGTTTCTGTGGTCTGTGCGAGGGCGCACATGTGGTTGCGCGTGCCGATACGCCGCCTGACATCGTGGTTCAGAACAGATGGTGGGAGTTCTGGAGATCGTGAGCCACACGGGCAACCTTGCCGCGAATCCGCCCGCGAAGATGGCGCGCAAATGAAGTTGCACGATCGGGCCAAGTTTCCCCGAGCGCCGAGGATGTCGTCAGCGGTTGGAGGCGTCAGAGATTCCCGAAAAATCACCTGGCTCCGTGTTCCGCGTGGATCGCCAGGATGGGACGCACCCGTGATCAGAGTCGCGTTGCACCGTTCGGTTGTCAGCCAGTGCGCGCGAGCCTACGATGTGCGCGCTCGACACTACGGTCGTCTGCCATGCCGAACATTCCGAACGATCGCGAGACCGACAAGAGCAGCGACGACGCGGCTCGAACGGAACCCGTCATCGCCGGCGAACTGCCGCGAGAGGCGCAGGCCACGCTGAACAACGTCTGGAAGGACGCCTGCACGCCGGACCTGAAACCGGAGATGACGATCCGGCCTGATCCCGCCGCGTCGGTGATCGCCGAGTCCACCCTCGTCATCAAGGAGAGGACTCTCCGCACTGCGGAAGACCCGACCAGCGTCGAGGCCGAATACGAACTCATCAAGGTTCTCGGCGAGGGCGGGATGGGCGTCGTCCACAGCGCGCGCCAAACGTCGATTGATCGCGTCGTGGCCGTCAAGATGCTTCGCAGGGGAACATCGGCGGAACCGGACGAACGCCAGAAGTTCTTGCTCGAGGCGGTCATCACCGCAGATCTTGATCATCCCAACATCGTGCCGATCTTCGACTTGGGAGTCAGCAAGAAGGGCGCGCCGTTCTACTCGATGAAGCGCGTGCGGGGCACGCCGTGGAGCGATCTGCTCAAGGAAAACTCGCGTCACGAAAACGTCGCGATCCTCATGCGCGTGGCCGACGCCATCGCGTTCGCGCACGCCCGCGGAGTGATACATCGCGACTTGAAACCCGAGAACGTGATGCTCGGCGAATTCGGCGAGGTGCTGGTGATGGACTGGGGCCTGGCGCATCCGACATCGGCATTCGAACGGGGCGGCATCACCGGGAGCAGCGGGCTTGGCGGAACGCCGCTCTACATGGCACCGGAGCTGGCCCTAGGTCCCATTTCGAGCATTGGACCGGCCAGCGACGTCTATTTGTTGGGCGCGATCTTGTACGAGATCCTCACCGGCAAGCCGCCGCACCAGGGGGACACTGCCATGAAGTGCGTGCTGGCCGCGGCGCAGAACGTGATCACTCCGACCGACGAGTCCGGTGAATTGGTGGACCTCGCACTCAAGTCGATGTCCACAGATCCCGAGGACCGGCACGCGAACGTGCAGGAATTCCAGGCCGCGATTCGGGAGTATCTGTCACACACCGAGAGCAACCTGTTCGCCGATCGCGCGGGCGAGGAGCTCGTTCGCGCGAGGCGCACCGACAAATATCCGGACTACGCCAAGGCGATGTTCGCGTTCGAAGAGGCGTGTTCCCTGTGGGCCGGCAATACCCGGGCGCAATCCGGTCTCGTGGAAGCGAAACTGGCCTACGCGCGCGGCGCCTTGGCCAAAGGAGATCTCGATCTCGCGGGCTCACTGCTCGACGAAGGCTGTCCGGACCACGAAGCGGTGCGGGCCAACATCGAGCGCGCGAAGATCGAACGCCGCGCCGAACTGCACCGACAGAAACGCCGACAGCTGGCGGTCAAAGTGCTGTGCGGCTCCATCGGCGTTTTGGTGGTGCTTGGAGTGTGCGTCACCATCTACCTGCGTCAGAGCGCGCTCCGCCTGGCCGACCTGCACGCGCCGGCCGTTCACGAATCCACGCGCGCCCAAAGCGGCCTTGCGCGCTCCCTCGGCTCGCTCCGAGGATGGGTTCTACTCGGAACCCCGCGGTTCGAACGCGAGCGGGCCGAAGCGTGGAAGCAGGCGATCCGCCCCTCCGTCGGGCGACTCGGCGTCCTTGTCGACGACGGCGGGAGTTCGAAAAACGAAGAGCTCCTCGAAGAGTTGACGCCTGTTCTCGACGACCTCGAAGAGGCCCAATGGTGGACCGAGGAAGTTGCACGAACCCCGGGGAACGAACCGGCGCGGGTCCGCTTCCGCGAAGAGGTCGAACCCGTGGCCGACGATCTCATCCGAACCGTCGGCGCGTTGATCGACTTGGAGCGAGTCGCGCCCGACGGCAAGGACCGAAAACGACTGCTGGGTTTTCTGGCGGACCTTCGCAACGCCCTCGTGCTTTCGCGGACGGAGCTGTCCGTGTTCCTGGGGAGCGGTTCGCGCGTGGACGAATGCGGGTTCCGCAATCAATTCGAGATCGCGAAAGAGCGCGTGCAGTCGATCGATGATCTATCGAACCTGCTGACGGAAGAGCAGCGCGTTCTCGTTGGTTGGACAAGACGAGAACTCCCCGTCTTCGAAAGGCTCGCGTGGACCGCCATCGACATTCGCAAGTCCGAGGGGTGGAACATCGCTCAGAACCGGCTGCGTGAAGAGGCGGTTCCCCTCGGCCGGAAAGCGACCGTGCTTTTAGAACGCGTCACCCGGAGGAACAAAAGGCTCATGAGGGAGAACGTCTCCAACGTCTCCATCATCAGCACCGGCGCGGCGGCCGTCTCTTCCGTGCTGGCCGTTGGCGCTTTTCTGATCACGTGGCTCGTCTCCCGAAAGGGCGCCGGACAGACTCGAGAAGACGTCTCATGAAAAACGTCGATGTCGTTCGCGCGCTGTGCGTCCTGGTGATCGCGATTGGTTTTATTTTCTCGTCGTCCGCCGCGGCCCAGCAGGGCGAACCGAAAAGAGCCGCAGCGCGCCCGATCGATCCGCCGGACGTCTACGCGCTCACCATGTTCGTGCGAAAAGAGCTGGAGCTCATCCGCCTGGAGATGGGGAAGCCGGCCGGCCGGCCGTCGGCGCTGAAGGTCAAAAACGCGGCTCCTCGCGAGGTGCTCTTCCAGGCGCTGACACTCTTCCGAAAGACCAAACGTCTCTGCTTCGAACAACTTCGGGAGCACATCGAGATGCCCGAGGTCCATCGCGGCAAGATTCGTCCGGCGCAGGTTCATGCCGTCGTCGACAAGGTCCTGACCCGCCTGCAGAACTTGAAGGCGGGACTTGGGATCAAGGAGAAGAGCGAGAAAACGCCGCGCGATGCAAGCAAGACGCCCACCGACGTGTTCCGCTCCATCGGCGAAGCCAACCGGCAGCTGAACGTGCTGATCGAGAAGCCCTTCTCACCGAGTGACGTGTTTCAGCAGGTAACGCTCGGTGTGGGTTATGCGGCCCGCCTGCTGGCGCGCTTCCCGGGAGCCACACGGATTCCTGCGGCTCCCAAATTCGAACGCCGCAAGCGTCCCGACGATGTGTTTCGACGGCTCGTAAGCTGCTTCGAACGCTGTCGAGCAATCGCGGAGTCCGCAGGACTTCCGTTGCTCGAACTGGAGGCGAAGCGCACCGAGGGCCTGTCCCCGAGCGACGTGTACGACGTGGCTTCTCTGGTCGTCTCCGAACTCGCCTACCTCCACGCGCAACTGAAGGACTCCCCGCCACCCCGCGAAGTCTTCCAGCCGGGAACCAAGTTTCCTGCGCACGTTTACCAGCGCGCCGGTCTGCTCGAGTCCCAGCTCATTCAACTCGAAGAGGTGGTTGGCAAGAACCCCGACTGGCTAACGCAAGCGCAGGGCACCGCGGTCGGAGACAAGTAGCGCTCATCGGAAGCTCGCCCCACGGCGCGAGCCAGCCCCAACAAAGTTACCTGACTCCGTATCAAATGTTGCTGTCGGATGCCGACGCTACGGTCGCCCGAATCACAAGGCCGCCACGCGCTTTCGGCGCTGTTGCTGGTGGGGATCCCAAACGGATCGACAACCAGGGGGTCGTTAGTTCAAGTCCAAACTCGGTCGGCACGGCGCGCCCAATCCCGTATCACCCCGCCCAATCCGTATCACCCCAGGTATCACCTAGCGGTG
>JAZFYD010000041.1:0-2327 GCA_036443405.1 Planctomycetota bacterium | reverse complement strand
CGCGGCGGCACGGCTTCGCGTGCGACTGGCTAGCGCCTATGCCTGGCCCATGCAAGGGGACGCACGATGAGCGACAGCGAGAACAACACGAAAAAGCCGGTGAACCTCGACGCGCTGCGCATCGACGAGTCCGCTGCTTCGGCGCGTGTGCGCCGGCGTGTGGGGCCGCGGTTCATGCTCACCGGATTCATCTTGGTCCTGGCGGGGACCGCGGCATCGTTCCTGATTCCGATCCTCCGGCCGGCGACGCCGGTGCGGACGGCCGCGGTTCGCGCTGCGGGTGAAGGCTCCGGAGCGGCTCGCGCGTTTTTGGCGGAGGCCGCGGGGTGGATCGAACCCGATCCGTTCGCCGTCGAAGTGCGGCCGTTGGTTCGCGGGATTCTGGAAGAGTTGCTGGTCCTGGAAGGCACACCGGTCAAGCGTGGCGAAACCGTCGTGGGCCGAATGCGCAGCGCGGAACGCGAGGCGGCTCGCGATCGCGCGGCCGCGTTGGTCGCCCAACGGAAATCCCTCGTGGCCAAGGCGCGCGTCGATCTCGACGTCGCCCGGTCGTTGCTCGCACAGAAGGGCGAGTTGCGGGGAGATGTTGTCTCCGCGAAACGGGCATGCACCATGCTTCGCGGCCGGTTGGCCGAGAGCGAGAGCGAAACCAACGCGGCGCGGGCCGCAGTGCGTTCGCGTGAGGCCGAGTTGACGGCTCAGGAGAGGTTGAAGGAAGCGGGCGGGAGTTACGCGGTCGCTCTCGAGAAGGCGCAGGCCGCACGCACCGCAGCCGCGGCAACCTTGAACGCCAAGCAACACGAACACGATCGCCTCGCTGCGGAGTTGAAGGATGCCGAGCAGTCCCTCGCGATCGCGGAGGAACTCCTGGCCGCGCCGCGCGACCTCGAAGGCGCGGTGAATCGTGCGGAAGCCGAAGTGGTTCGTTGCGGCGCGGATCTCGAGGCCGCGAACACGGATCTCGAAATCGCGGAACGTGAGCTCGGCTACTGTCGCATCGTTGCGCCGATGGACGGTGTCGTCATGCGCCTCGAGGCGGCGCCCGGTACGGAGGTCGGGGGGAATGCCCACGCGGTTGTTTCTCTCTACGACCCCAAGAAACTCCAGGCGCGCGTCGATGTGCCGCTCGCGTCGCTGGGCGCGGTGTTTGTCGGCCAGGAGGTCGAGGTGCGCAGCGAGACGGTGCGTGGCAAGTTGGTCCGGGGCGTTGTCTCGCGGATCCAGCACGAATCGGATCTGACCAAGAACACCACGCAGGTGAAGGTGCGGCTCATCGATCCGGATCCGCTTCTGCGGCCCGAGACGCTCTGCCGCGCGCGATTCCTGGCGGACAAGGAGGAAACCGACGGCGATCGCGGGCCGGCGCTGTTCCGGGTGCCTTCGAGTGCCGTACGCGATGGCGCGGTGTTCGTCGTGGACGTGAGCGGTGCCAAACGTGCGCGCCGTGTCCCGGTGGAACACGTGGGCGACGCCGACGGCGATTGGATCGTTCGCGGCGCACTTTCGGTTACCCAGCGGGTGATTCTCGACGTCGTCGAGGACGGCGATCATGTAAAGGAGCTGCAGCGATGAGCATCATCGAAATTCGGGACGTCACCAAAACCTACTCCGGCGCGTCCGAGGACGTGACGCCGCTGGAGCAGTTGACGTTCGAGATCGAAACGGGCGATTGTGTCGCGCTGATGGGGCCGTCCGGCAGCGGCAAGACGACGCTGCTGAACCTGATCGCAGGCATCGACCGGCCGACCGTCGGCCAGGTGATCGTGGCCGGCGAGGACGTGTCGGCGCTCACGTCGCGCGAGCTCGCGCGTTGGCGCACGCGCAACATCGGTTTTGTGTTCCAGGGGTACAACCTGATCCCGGTGCTGACGGCGTATGAAAACGTCGAACTGCCGCTGCTGCTTCTGAAGCTCTCGCGGCGGGAGCGCGAGGCGAAGGTGCAGGTTGCTCTGGACGCGGTCGGACTGCTCGAGCGAGAGGATCACCTGCCGCGGCAGCTCTCCGGCGGACAGCAACAACGCGTCGCGATCGCGCGCGCCATCGTCGCGGATCCGAAGGTGCTTCTCGCCGACGAACCGACGGGCAACCTCGATCGCGAGGCTGCGACCGCGACGTTGGGACTCCTGCAGCGGCTCAACGAGGAGTACGGAAAGACGTTCGTCATGGTGACCCACGACGCGATCGCCGCCGAGGCTGCGAAGCGTGTCGTGCACCTCGACAAGGGTCGGATCGTTGATGGGGAGTCGATCCATGCATAAGTTGCTGATCTACGTTCTCCGCACCGTGTTGCGCGCGCGCACCCGCACGCTGCTGACGGTTCTCGGTGC
>JAZFYD010000040.1:0-14825 GCA_036443405.1 Planctomycetota bacterium | reverse complement strand
CTCCCGCTCGTCTGGAAACCGATCCCGCGCGACGTACGGAACGGTTTCGAGGTGACCGAGGCGGCGCGGTACGGCGAGGCGCGGGTAGGCGACCGGACGTTTCGCCTGCTGTTTCTGGAGCGCCAAGGCACAGGCATCCCGGGGCTCTTGCACACCGACCGCGGAACCGGCAAGTTCGATCCGAAAGCCGGAGCTGTGCGGGGACGCGCGAGTTCCGGAAGCGACAAGCTCTCCATCACGTTCGAGGGCGTCGACGGCGGCGGGTTCGAACACCGTGTGCAACTGGTCTACGTACCGGAGCAGGTGGCGGCGCGGGTGGTACTGGACCGGCACCGGTTTGGACGGGTGCGCATCGGCGGCGCCGAGCGCGGCCTGTTCCTGTTCGATGCGGACGGCGACGGGAGCTACAACGGGCTGAAGGATCGCTGGGTATTGCTGCGCATGGATCGGAACCGTCGCCTGAGCGGGACGAGGTTCTGGAGCGACACGTTCCTCCTTCGCGAACCGTACATCCCGTTCCGCGTCGACGGCAAGACGTACATGGTGGAGGACGTCAGCGCGACCGGCGATCGCGCCCGAGTCCGCGTTGGCGTTCCGACCATCCCCATGGAGAAGGTCCTCAATCGCCGCTACGCCGAGGTCGACCGGCGGTACAAGGAGATCTTCGACCGCGAGGAGGAGCGCTTCCTCACGCGTTGGAAGTTCGACACACGGCGCGCGATGATCGGACGCGCGCGCGAGTGGAACAGCCGGATGACCCTCGACGAGGCCAAGGCCGCGGCGAAAAAGGCCGGCAAACCGTTGCTCGTGCACTTTTACACCGAGAGCACGATCTGGAGTTATCGGTACGAGCGCTACACGTTTCGCGACAAGAGCATCGACGCGCTCCTGTCCAAGTTCCTGCTGGTGAAGATCGATGCGGGCAAGGATCTCGTGCGCAGTTACGAGACCCTCGGCGTCGCGCGCTGGCCCGCGATCGTGCCGCTGACGCCCGGCGGCAATACCGTTCGTTTTCCGCTGTTCGTGCGCAACGAAAAGGGCGAGACCGCGGAGTTGGACTCCGAGATCGCGATCGTGGGCTGGCAGCGTCCGCGGGAATTCGAGATCAACCTCAAGCGCGTTCTGGACGCGATGGAGTAGCCTTAACCGAGGTCAAGCTTTGCGCACCCGAGGAGTCCGTGAGATGAAGGCAGCGACTCAGGCTTGTTGTTTACTTGTTGGCGCATTGGTCATGTTGCTGATCGTGGGGACCAACGGGCCAAGCGTCGATGCCGACACCCCCAGTGTCGAGAAGCGCCTGGAGCAGTTGGAGGAACGCGTCGCCAAGGTAGAGAGCATCCTTCCCGTGCTCGCACGCTGGGAGAAAAGCGTGCGAGCCATGCTCGCGGAGCCGAGCGTGCGCAAACGAGCGGAAGACAAGCGCCGGCTGGGGATGTTGACCTTTGACCTGCAGACCTACGACGAGATCCCGATGAAGAACGGCGCAGTCGACGTCTACAGGCTATGGCGCGACGAGCACCTCACGGACGACCTCGACATCGACTTGTCCGCATCGGCACGGACGGGAGTTGGGCCGACGCCGCAAGAACGAGCCGCAGACAACTACGACTTCTTCCCGTACCACCGATTCCGCGGAGCGAAGCCACCGAAAAAGGACGCGGAAACACCCTTGCTCTGGGACAAACGCGTCGGTCCCGACAAGATCCGACTCGTGGCATTCGCGAACGGCTTTGTGAAGGAAGTGAGCGACGAAGAACTGGACCGGATCCTCAAAGCCGCGAAACAGGATTGATCACAGTCGACGCGCCTGGCCCGAAATGGGGCCGCGCCGGGACCACCACGGGCGCTACACTTCCAACATGCTCTGACGCCTGTCGTCCCCCAGACGGATCGCGGTCGTGATCCTGTTCCTCGCCGGCGGCTTCGCCCTTCGGGACTATGTCGATTTCCCGACCGCCGCGATGGTGGGTGTGTTGGTCGCCTTGGCGGTTCCGGACCGCAAGAGCAGTTGCGCGATCAAGACGAACCCGCCCGCCACCACCAACGACGCCTCGGGCGTTTGTTCCGTCCCACGTAAGGACTGACCGAAACCGCCGTTAGATCCGTACCCGGTGGAGCTTTTCTGCCTTCGAGGAACACAGGCGCCGCGGAACGTATCAATGAGGTGCCTCTCCGCCCGAAATTCGACCTACACAACCATGATCGATATGATATTTGTAGGTCATGAACACTGTCACGCTGTCCACCAAATACCAGCTGGTTATCCCGCGCGAGGTACGGCAGCGCCTTGATCTGGAGCCCGGGGCAAGGCTCACCGTGATCGAGAAGGGTGGCATCCTCTACCTGGTCCCCGAGCGGCCTCTGGCCGAATTCCGGGGCGTCGCGAGCGGAACGCGGCTCAAGGGTCTTCGTGAGAAGAAGGACCGCCTTTGATCCTCGTAGACTCGAGCGGATGGATCGAGTATCTCGCCGCTCGCCCAAAAGCAGACGCGTTCGCGGCGTACATCGAGGGCGATGAACCGCTCGTGACCAGCGTGATACAGATTTACGAGATCTACAAGGTGATCCGCCGCGACATAAGCGAGGAAAGAGCGATCGAGTCCGTATCGGCGCTGCACGGAACCCTGATCGAGCCTCTCGCGGAGAGCCTCGCGCTCGAGGCGGCCGACTTGTCTCTCGAGCATGGCGTTGCGATGGCGGATGCCATCATTCTTGCGACGGCGGTTCGGCATCACGCCGAGTTGGTCACGGCTGATGCGGACTTTGAAGGTCTGCCCGGCGTCACACTCATCCACTGACTGCCGTGTGGCTGCGGAGTCATGGTCGCTCCTTCGCCGACCGGCTGCGTGAGCCACCATCGGCTCGAAACGAACGATCTGCTGGCAATACCTCGCAGCCGGTGTCCGAGCGACGCGCCGGTTTTCGGAAAAAGTTAACTGGCACCGTACGTGGCAAGCGGCACCGTAAGTAACGCGGCACCGTGATTCCCACTGGTCGAGCCAGGGCTGGGATTTGGTTTTCAGGAGAGACAGGGTTTCGGGGGGACAGGCCGGAGCTGGGCATCAGGCGTCAATCACGTTCGGTTACCGCCGCGAAGAGCTCTGCCCACGCGCGCTTCAATGGACCGATGTTCGCGGGCACGGGGTCGGGGATATCGAACATCGCCGCCAGATACGCGAGGACACCGATCGACACGTCTTCGTCTTGGATCGCCGTCAGCGCCTCGACGGCGGGCTTCCGCAGGTCGGCCATCGCGGGCCTCGCAGTCTCCTCGTTCCCGCGCCCCAACACAGGCACTCCCAACCCGACGCTCCTTCGCGGCTTCGCAACGTGGATCATCTCGGCCGCTACCGCCCGGCGGTCGTCGAGGGGAAGGGCTGGATCCGCCACGGTGCGCAGCAGGACCGCATGTCGGCGCACGTCACCCGGCTCGATGAGTGCGGCGGCGAGAGCCGCTGCGGGTCGAACCTTCGCCGGGCCGGAGGCGGCAAGCTCCTCGATACGTCCAAGTACCGATTGTTCCGCACCCTGCAGCCCCAGCCGCATGCCGAGCCAACTCGCCGTGACGCGCACCTCCACATCGGGATGCGCCAGCGCAAACAGGAGCAACTCCCCGAATTGGGCCTCCACTCCCGGCTTGCGCCACTTTGCCGCGTCGCGAACGAGCATCTCGAGTGTTGCTGCCCGGACGATGCGCTTCCGGCTTTCCAGTAGGCGGCGCGCGTTCGCGGCATAGTCACCGTCACCACGCTTCAGTCGGGTTTCCCGAAGCTCGGCTATCGCCTCGACGAGGTGCGCCTCAGTCATGCGGTCGACCAAAGGAAACCGGAGAAAGGCCTTACCGTCCTCGAGGAACACTTCGCCTTCGCATGCTCCCCCGAGCGCGCGGTAGGACCCTCCGACCTTCTCGAGGAAGACCATCAGCCGCTGGTTCATCTCGTAGGGCTTCTCTCGCGAGGCATCTTGCCAGTCGACGAAACGCTGGATCTTGAGCTTCTCACGGGGGCGCTCGCCGGCCACCCACTCTGTGACACGAAGGGTGTAGGTATCCGCGGACAGCCGGATGATCGTCCCGACGGCAATCACATCGGCGCCGGCAAGTTTGGCTAGCGTCGTGGGGGCGTACTTACCCGCGCTCTCGCTCGCGCACAAGAGAAGGCTGAACGCGTGCATCAACCAGAACCGTGTCATTCGCGTGTCCCCCCCAAAAACCCAAACACCCCTCTGGATTCAAGCATTCCGACGCCATCGTACCAATGGCGCTTGCGGTGATGATGGTCCGCCATGCGCCTCTTCCTCGACCTGCTCGCGCTGGTGCGCGCCCTCAGCGCGGACCGTGCGCGGCTCGAGGATACGGAGTCAGGTGATTTTTTCGCAGATCAAGGAAGCGCTTTCGCGCCAGCCAGAGCGCGACGCGTGGCGCGCATGGGTCGTGAAGAGCGCGCAGGTTGCGTCGAGCACGAAAAAACCCGAGCCCAGCGGAACCGGACTCGGGTCTGAAAGTCGAAGCTTAGGCCACGGCCGCGTGGCTCCAACGGCGTCAGCCGTTGGGCAAAAAACACTGCTCTACATCGCGGCGACGATGTCCTCTGCGAACTCCGAGCACTTGCGGAGAGTGGCTCCGTCCATTTGGCGCTCGAAATCGTAGGTGACCGTCTTGTTGTCGATGGCGCCGCCGATGCCCTTGATGATCAGGTCGGCGGCCTCGTCCCAGCCCATGTGGCGGAACATCATCTCGCCGGACAGGATGACTGAGCCCGGGTTGACCTTGTCCTGATCCGCGTACTTCGGCGCCGTGCCATGGGTCGCCTCGAAAATCGCGTTGCCGGTCTCGTAGTTGATGTTCGCTCCGGGCGCGATGCCGATGCCACCGACACACGCTGCGAGCGCATCGGAGATGTAGTCGCCGTTCAGATTCATCGTCGCGATGACGTCGTACTCGGCGGGACGGGTGAGGATCTGCTGCAGGAACGCATCGGCGATGACGTCCTTGATGATGATCTCGCGGCCGTCGGCGGTCTTGAGCACCTGCCACGGGCCGCCGTCGAGATCCTCGGCGCCGAACTCGGTCTTCGCGAGCTCGTATCCCCAATCCATGAAGGCACCTTCGGTGAACTTCATGATGTTGCCCTTGTGCACCAGGGTCACGCTCTTGCGGTTGTTGTCGATCGCGTACTGGATCGCGGCTCTGACGAGGCGGCCGGTGCCCTCCTTGGAGATGGGCTTGATGCCGATGCCGCTGGTCGCCGGGAAGCGCATCTTCTTGAACAACTCGGGGAAGTTCTCGGAGAAGAGCTGCTTGAAGCGCTCGTTCTCGTCGGTGCCATTCTCGAACTCGATGCCCGCGTAGATGTCCTCGGTGTTCTCGCGGAAGATGACCATGTTGGTCTTTTCCGGCGACTTCACGGGGCTGGGCACGCCGTCGAAGTAGCGCACCGGGCGCAGGCACGTGTACAGATCCAGGATCTGACGCAGCGCGACATTCAGCGAGCGGATGCCGCCACCGACGGGTGTCGTGAGCGGGCCCTTGATCCCGACGAGCTTCTCGCGGAACGCGTCGAGGGTCGCCTCGGGCAGCCATTCACCGGTCTGATCGAAGGCCTTTTGGCCGGCGAGAACCTCTTCCCAGACGATGCTGCGGTCGCCGCCGTAGGCCTTCTCGACAGCGGCGTCGAACACGACTTTGCTGGCACGCCAGATGTCGCGGCCCGTGCCGTCGCCCTCGATGAAGGGAATGATGGGGTGATCGGGGACGCGGAGGGTGTCGCCCTCCATCGTGATGGGAGTTCCGGTGACCATCCCCGCATATTAGCGCGCATGCCAAGCATCGCCGCACCAGCGCGAGGGGCCGCGCGCCGCGCCTATTCGTCAAGTTGCGGGATGATCCCATCCAGCCCGGTCGTCGTAAAAACGCGTTGGGCCGTGGCCGACATACCGGTCACGCTGAACTCGCCGCCGCGCTCGCTGACACGCTTCCAGGACTGAATGAGGATGCGGATTCCGGCACTCCCGAGGAACCCGACCGCGCTCAGGTCAAGCACGACCCGCTGAGCGGCGTGATCGGCGGCCCCGTCCACCCCGACGTCCAGCGCCGCCAGGATCGCGTCGCCGGCTTCGTCCGCATCGACGTAGTCCAACTCCCCGTCCACGAGAATCCACCGGACGCCGTCACGGTCTTCGTGTTCGATGCTTGCGGCCACGGACAGAGACTACGCTGTCTGTGCGACGGCGCGCAGTTTCGTCTCAATCGATTTCGAAGTGCGGCAGCAAGTTTGTGTCGTGAAGAACCCTGCGCACGCTGTCGCTGAGGCCCTTGAGCCTCACGACGCCGCCCCGCGCGACAACGATTTTGCGCGCCTGGATGAAGAGGCCGAGCGCCGCGGAGCAGACAAATCCAACCCCGTCGAGGAGCACGCCGACATCCCCGGGCGCCTCGCGAACCGCGCCGAGGAATTCGTCCTGGATGCCGCGTACGACGTGGTAGTCGAGTTCGCCGTCGAGCTGGATCCAACGTGTCGCGTCCTCATCCTGCCAACTGATCGCTTTCATGGGGTCGCTCTCATCACGCTGTTACTCGCCGTTTTCGTTGGGCCAAGCCTACCCGGGGCGCGCTCCCGCGGTCAGCTTTCGTTTGTGCGGCGTCCGATCCACCGCGCCTTCGTCCGTTCGACGATGAGATAGAAACTCGGGAGATCCCCCGCCTCTTGGAGCGCTGGGATATGCTGGGTGTTGAGCCGGTGTTGCTCCTCGGATTGACGCTGGATCGGGCTTTCGCCACTACGGCCACTGGCCCCGCTTCGCAAAGAGTTAGGGAGAGATTTGCATGAGAAAGTTCGCCGAGACGGTCGCTTGGCCCCGCGACCAGGGCTTCGCTATCGATGTCGCGGTCAACGAGCGGCTCGATTTCATCCGCCGTACCTACAGCCATCTGCTCATCGAGCTATGCGGCGTGGGCATCGTGGCTTCGATGGCCATGAAGAGCGAAGTGCTCATGCGAAATCTCGGCGCACTCGCCCTCGTCGGCTTGCTCGGGCTCTTCTTGGTCGTCCCGCGCCTGATCGCGCCGGGTGCATCGAAGGCGTCCCAATACGCAGGGGCGGCGCTCGTCACGGCTTTCTATGGCGTCCTCGTCGCCCCCCTCGCGGCGTTTCTGCCGACGGAAGTCCTGCTCCAGGCGTTCATCTTGACGAGTTGCGTCTTCGGAGGATTGACCGCCTACGTGTTCGTCACCAAGAAGGACTTCTCCGCCTGGGGCGGCGCTCTCCGCATGGCCCTGTTCGCGGCTATCGGAATGTCGTTGATCGGGTTCTTCTGGGGCTTCGGATCCACGACCTACTTCTGGTTCAACATCGGGGTGGTGGTGCTGTTTTGCGGGTTCATCCTTTACTACACGTCGAATATTCTCCGGCACTATCCGACCAACGCCCACGTCGCCGCATCCGTCCAACTCTTGGGGGCGTTCGTCAACCTGTTCATCCGGATCGCGCTCATTCTTGCGAGCTCGCGGGACTAGGCACTTACTCGCACCCAAACACACGACACGAAAAACGGGGTCGAGCACATCCGTGCCGGCCCCGTTTGTTTTGAGTACGTCGCGCGATTCGCGCTGCGGTCACACCTTGCGCGAAACCAACTTCCCCTGCAGGAACAGCTGCAGATAGTCGAAGCCGCCGGCCTTGGAGTCGGTGCCGGACATGTTGAATCCGCCGAACGGGTGGGCGCCGACCAAGGCGCCGGTGCACTTGCGGTTCAAGTAGAGGTTGCCGACGTGGAAGTCGCGCGCCGCCTTCTTCAGATTCTCTTCGTCGTTGGAAAACGCCGCACCGGTGAGGCCGAACTCGGTGTCGTTCGCGAACGCGATGGCTTCATCGAAATCCTTCGCCTTGGTGAGCACAAGCACCGGACCGAAGATCTCCTCCTTGGACAACCGCGCGTCGTTTTTGATGTCGGCGAACACGGTCGGCTGGATGAAATAGCCCTCGGACGGGTCCGCTGCTTCGCCGCCGGCCAGCAGACGGCCCTCGCCCTTGCCGATTTCGATGTACTCGCCGATCTTGCGCATCGCGCTCTCGTCGATGACGGGGCCGACGTTGGTGTCGGCATCGATCGCCGCGCCCACTTTCAGGGCGTTCGTGCGTTCGACGACCTTCTCGACCACCGCGTCGTACACATCCTGGTGGATGATCGCGCGGCTGCACGCCGAGCACTTTTGGCCCGAATATCCGAACGCGGCGGCGACGATGCCCTGCGCGACGTCATCGAGATCGGTGTCCTTGTCGATGACCATCGCGTCCTTGCCACCCATCTCGGCGACCACGCGCTTGATCCAAAGCTGGCCGGGCTGCTTCTTTGCGGCGAGTTCGTTGATCTGCAGGCCGACCTCCATCGAGCCGGTGAAGCTGATGAAGCGTGTCTTGTGATGCTCGACCATCGTGTTGCCGACCTTCGAACCGGGGCCGGTCACGAAGTTCAACACACCCGCGGGCAGTCCTGCATCGAGAAACGCCTCGACGTACTTCCACGCGATGGTCGGCGTGGTGCTCGCCGGCTTCAACACGACGGTGTTCCCGGCTGCGATGGCGGCGGAACTCATGCCCACCGCGATCGCGAGGGGGAAGTTCCACGGCGGGATGATCGCGCCGACACCCAGCGGGATGTACTCGAGACCGTTGTCCTCGCCCGGCGTCGGTGTCACCTTGCCGGCGGTGTCGTACCGAATCGCTTCGCGTCCGTAGAACTCGAGGAAGTCGATGGCCTCAGCGACATCGCCGTCGGCTTCCGCCCAGTTCTTGCCGGCCTCGAAGCACATCCACGCCGCGTACTCGAACTTGCGGTGGCGAATCGTCGCCGCGGTCTTGAACAACACCTCGGCACGTTCCGTCGCGGGTACGTGCTTCCAACTCTCGAACGCTTCGGCCGCGGTCTCGATCGCGCGCGCGGCGTGATCGCGCCCGCACTGCGGGAACACGCCGATCACCTCGCTCGGTTTGGACGGGTTCACGGAACTCAACGTGTCGTCCAACGTGATGCGCTCGGAACCGATCACGCTCGGATGCGATTGACCAAGCTGGTCGGCGACGGACGCGACCGCCTGCGCCATCGCGCGGCGGTTTTCATCGACGGAGAAGTCGGTCAGCGGCTCGTTCTTGAAGTCGGTGCTCATGATTCCGGCAAAGTTACACGGCGAATCCAGACCCGGCCAGATCCCGCGACAAACCGCCGTAGAATCGAGACGTGGTAGAACGACGTGGCAAGGGCGATCAACGCGCGAAACTTGCGTGTTATCTGTTGATCAGCGCGGCGTTCTTGCTGTTCATCGCCACACGCTCGGATCAGAGTTCACTTGAACTCGACACCGCGGGCATCGCCAGTGCGGGCTCTCACGCGAAGGCTCGGACGACGACCGCACGCCGGCGTCTGCATGTCAGGATCCCGCCGCCTCCCAGGCTCGAGGGCACGACGCGTTTCGTGAGGCGGCTCGAAGCCGGGCTCTACTTCGAGTCCATCCGGCCATTGATCGATTGCGAAAACCACTATGACGCTGCAGTTGGGCTGGAACAACTCGCCGGCGCGATCCTCAGGTCGGACGGCCTGAGAATGACGGCGGAGGACTTCCGCGCATCGCTACCGGAAACAGCCCGCGGGCTGCACGATCTGGTCGGGCGACTGACCACGCCGCGGCGTGACCTTCACTCGTTCGAGCTTGCCGGCGAGTCGAAGGATCCGTTGGGGCGCGACCTCCTGGTCCGATTCTGGAGCCGCCCAACGGCGAGCATCCCGTCCGCCGAACGAACGGCGATCGTGCGCAGTTTTCGCCACATCGTCGAGACGGTGCGCGGAGACACGAAACGCGGATTCGACGTGCTTGTGGCCAAAGAGCTGGGCCGTCGGATCTTTCCTCGGAAAACTCGCTCGGCATCCGGCGTCTACGTGCACGCCGACGACCTCGCCTTCGTCAACTACGACAGTCGTGCGAGGTACCGCACGGAAACCGCGAAGCACGAGTTGATTCACGCACTCTGGCGTCGCAGCATGGGATGGCGGAACGATCGGCGGGTGGTCTCCGAAGGCGTTGCCGAATACCTCCGACATTGCCAACCCGGAGATGTCGGTCTTCGTGTTCCGCGCGAACGATTGCGCGCGATGTTCGGCAGTCTGCGCCGCGCGGTCGCATTCCTCAAGCGGGCAGGCATCCCGACGGACCGCTTTTCGCCGGCGCGGCTGCTCACGCTGCGGCCCGCCGAGTTCTACGGCCTTGGACGCATCGGTTACCTACTCGCGCCGGCAGTCATTGCGCGTGTCGGCGGCGATGTGGTGGAGGAGTGCTTCCATGCGGAATCCAATGCGCCCATCCTTCATGCCGCTGAGAAGCTGACTTGGATGGAACTCATGACGTTTATTGTGGAACCCGCGGATGCGCCCCGCTCGCCGCCCGCGCTGGTCGTTGCGGACGTCGCCGCGGATCTGCCCGACGCTCCCGTCGGGCGCGCGGCGCTCCGGAATGCGCTCAGCCGACTCGCGGGTACCCGAGTGAAGATCGGGCGGCTCTTGAAAATCGAGGCCGAGATGGATGCGCGCGCCCTCGCGGGAACCGAGTGGGACCGGACCACGCGCAAATTCCTCTTTCTCGACCGGTCCGCGGCGCTGGACGCCGCCTCGGTCAGGGAGTCGCCGGGCGCCGAGCCGGAGACCGCTCGGGTGCATCTTCAAAAACTGACCGGTCGGTTTTCAGAATCCGTCATTTTCTCGCTCGATTCCGCCCCGCGCGCACTGCGGCAGGCCGATCTCGCGGAGGCAGCTGCGCTCGAGATCGCCGCGATTCCGGCAGCGCTGTACCAATCCGGCGCATCTAGCACGACCTATCAAAAACCGGCGTGGCTGTTTGCGCTCGGCTCCCCCCTGGACGACCCGCGTGGGTCGAGCGAGGACAAAGAGAAGCTATTACGCAAACGCGTTTCCGAACTGAAAGCCGCGCTCGCCGGATTGGGCCGACTGGATCCGAGCGCGGTCCTGATCGTGGACTACACCCGCGAAGGGCCGAGCGCGGCGCAGATCGTCGAGCGCGCGCTGCGGGCGGTGTTGCACGAGTCCGTCCCAATCGGCGTTTGGCGCGCCGACAAGGACGGCGTCATTTCTGCGTCGTTGCCGCACGTCTACGAAACGCCGAGGTGATCGGGACGCCCTTCTTGCGGAGCAACGATTCGTTCGCGAGGATCCACGCGTCAAGGTCGCGGGCGAAGCGGATCTCGGCGCCGGTGGTTTTCGAAGCGGCCTCCGCGATCGGATACGAAACACGGGTCACGTACTGCGGCCGCGACCACCAGAGGCGGTCCTTGTGCACGTCCCACTTGAGGCGCTGGGTCTCGTAGTCCTTGTTGCCGGCATCGGTGCCGCCGACCATCCGACCCTCGGCCTGGATGCGCGCGAGATCGGCCATGTCGGGGAGCAACCGGTACTCCTTCCACGCACCGAACAACTTCACGACGCGCACGAGTACCTCGGGGTCATGATGCTCGCGAAACAAGCGCTGCAGTTGCTGGCGCAACGAACGGCAGCGCGCCTCCTCGATCGACGCGAGCACCCCCATCATGTGCTTGCGTTCCGCCAGGATCATGCCCGGCAGCGTGCGCTTGTCCTCGTCCCATGGGTCCTGCCAATTCGGTCCCGCTTGCATCTCGCTGTCCGGCGGGATGCTGCGACCGTACTTCTTGCAGACGCGATTGAACTCGCGTTTCTCCTCGTCGGCGCGCCAGTCGAGGTGTTTGTCGAGATAGAGCGCGAGCACCTTCTCCGCGCGCTCGCGCAGCTCGTTGTCGATCGCGGTGTGCGCGAGGACCTGTACGAGCGCGGTCCGCACGCGCACATTGGGATCGGCGAGCCAACGTTTGCAGTACGCAATGAGATCGGGGCTGCGGACGTTGTCGAGCGCACCTAGTTCCTCGATCTTCTCGTCGCCGGTCAGCTTCTTCCAGCGTTTGTCGAGACCCTCGAGCGCCTCGTCGGCATCCGCCGACGGCGCGGCGATGGCCGCGAGCAATGCCACGCAACAGAGCCTTGCGAATCTCGACTCAAACCGCTCCAACGCCGTCAGGCGTTGTGCCAGAATTCGCTGCGCCATCATGGGGTCTCGAAGCCGAAGAGGGTCGCCGCGTCCAGCTCGACATAAGGCTGGCTCGCGGCCGGGAGGCGCTGCGCGACGGCAACGTGCACCGTTTTTTGCCGCGGGAGAAACACCATCGATTGCACGTTGACGTACCAGGGCCGCGCGACCTTGCGCAGCACGGCTTTGATCTCGTCGACGCCGATCCGGCCGTGACTCCGCGTCAGGAACTCCGACAGGTCGTCATAACGGTTCAATCCCAGCGGCGTGCCCACATCCTTCAGAACGTCGCTCCGAAAGTAGTTGGTGCTGCAAAGGCAGCCGTTTTCGGGCTGCCGCACCGCGATCTTGTCGGTATCCCACTCGATCACCGCCGAGGCGCCCGTCGCGTCCATCGTCATGAAGTTGTTCGGGCAGGTCCGCGCACCCGATTCAATCGCGCGGGTGACGTCCGCGATCGAACCCGCCTGCTCGAGCGCTTGGCGGTAGAGCAGCATGTAGGGCGTGCCCGGCGTCGGTTCGTCCAAGAACTGGTGGATCATCATCGTCGCGCCGACCACCCCGCGATCATTCATGCCGCTAAGCACGCCGATGAGGCCGGGCCAGGTCACCGAAACCAGATCGGGCGCGCCCTCTCGGTGCCACACGAGTACGACCGTCGCCTTGTGCAACATGCCGCGGCCGGGGAAGTCGAGGTTGCGCCCGAAGATCGGTTCGCCATTTTTTGCCGCGTCGCCCGACGCGGTCACCGTCGAACAAAACACCGATTGCAGGAGATCCACGACCGTGTTGATCAGGAGGGCATCGTCGTACGAGATGTCCGCGCCTTCCGCGAGGCCGCGGATCTCCTCGAGATGGTGCTCGGCGATGTGCGACTCGGCCACACGCGCCCACTCGCGGCAGTTCTTCTCACTCACGACGGTGAACGCGAAACCGCGGATGTAGACGCGCAACAGGTGGCGGATCCGATCTCCGAGGATGGCCCCGTGCTGCCGTCCCATTTCGCGCGGCGATCCGCTGAGGTGCAGAACCGGGAGTCCCTGGGCCAACTGAATGCGCGCGCGCAACTCCGGAACCAGCGCGTCCAAACGCAACGGCGGCTGCTCCGGCCCGCCCTGGCCGTAGGTCACCTTCACGAAGATGGAAACCGCGGTCAGAAGGAAAACGGTCAGTCCGGTGGTCCAAGTCGCTCGGCGCATGGCGCGAGCCTAGCACGCATTGCGCGTGCGAGAAAAACGGTGCCTGTTAGCGACGCCCCTTCTTCTTGGCGGCTTTCTTGGGCGCTTTTTTGGTGGCCTTCTTGCCGGCTTTTTTCGCGGCGGCTTTCTTCGCCGGGTTCTTTGCGGTCTTCTTCGCCTTCTTCTGGGCGACCTTCTTTTTGGCCGGCTTCTTCTGGGCGGCCTTCTTCGGGGCCGCGGACTTCTTCTTCGGAGCCGCCTTCTTCGTTGCCTTCTTGGCGACCGGCTTCGGCTTCGGGGCCGCGACTTTCTTGGCCGCTTGCTTGGCTGCAGCCTTCGCCCGCTTGATCGCCTCTTCGGCCTTCTTGGCCGCAGCCTTCTTGGCCGCCGCTTTCTTGGCCGCGATCTTCTTCGCCACCTTCTGCGCTGCCGCGCGCGCCACCTTTTCGGCCGCGGCACGCTTTGCAGCCGCCTTTTTCGCCTCGGCCCTTCGCACGGCGGCCTTGCGCAATCCCGCTCTGGCGGCCCGTTTCGCCAGCTTCACCTCGCGCAGCGGGGGCGGGAACCCCTCCATGAGCAGCTTGTGACTCGCCGCCTGGCTGATGTTCTCGTCCGGGAACATGTGCACGAGCCAACGCAACATCTCGCCGCCGAGAATGCGATCGCCGGCCTCGCGCTCGGCGAAATGGCACCCAATGAGGTAGTAGTCCTCGGCGTGCAGGTAGCCCTTTTCGCTCTTGATGCGCGCAAGGAAACCGAAGTTCGGATCCGCCGCCATCGGTTCGAGCGCCAGGAGGCCCAAGTTTCGAAGGCGCGCCTCGCGAACCACGTTCTTGGTCCCGCGCATGATTTCCGCGAGCGCGAGCTCGTAGCGCGCCTCGACGTTCAACTCGATGCCCTCGCGGACCAACGGCCGGAGAAGGTTCGCGACTTCGCTTGCACCGAACTTCTTTTTCGTGACGCCGATCTGGCTCAGACACGCTTTCAAGAGCTCCGCTCCGTAGCGGTCCTTCAACACGGCGACCAGCGCTTCGGCGCGGGGATCACCCGGCCCAAGGTACGCGCCGGCGGCATGGGCCAAACGGTCGATCTGTTCTCTCGTCAGTCGGAACGCCTGCGGTTGGAGCATCCGCGCCAACGCCCACGCACGCGCAGCGTCCGGAGCTTCGACCAGTGAGTCGACGATCGACGCGACCGCGGAAGAGAGATTGGAGAGCGCCACGCTCGCACGTTGCTGCAGGTCGGGATTCTCGCCGTGCAGAACTTCGAGCAACGCCGATGCGCTCTCGGTCGTATCGACGCGACCCAACGCCGAGATCGCGAATCGACGCAGCGCCGGATCGCGACCTCGCAGGTGGCCGACGATCACGGGCACATGCGCGTTCGCAAACTCGACCTTCTCAAGCAACTGAATCGCCGGTCCGGCGACGTGCCCGTAGTCGGGATCGTCGAGGCAAGCCAACAGTTCGCTGAGTTGCTCGTGGTTGAGCGGCGCTTTCTGGGCAACGCGGGCGACCGCCCGGACCGCGTGGCCGCGGGTGACGCCA
>JAZFYD010000039.1:0-18859 GCA_036443405.1 Planctomycetota bacterium | reverse complement strand
CTGAAGCGGCACGTCCGGACCGAACTGGCTCACAACCCGGGATCATGACGAGGTAAGGGACATGTGGTCGTACACCAAAATCAGACGCATCGTTTTCATGATCCTGTTCGCGTACGGGTTTGTGCGCGCGTTCGGGATCGGAATCCCCGACTGGTCGGACGAGGCGGAGCCGGTAGTTATTCGGGAGGACGTCCCCCAACCGATCGAGTGGACGCCGGAAACGCTCGAACTCATGGCGTCCATCCCGATGCAGGAGCAGGGACGCATCAAACCTCTCTCGACGTTTGCCGCGTTCACGCTGTTGCGCATCCACCACAAGCGGTCGTTCCTCGACCCGGTGAAGGATCGCAAGCTCAAGCCGATCGAGTGGTTTCTCGACACGATCTTCTTCCCCGAGGCGAGCCGGGATCGCGAGGTCTTCCTCATCGAGGACTCCGCGGTTCTGGATAGCGTCGGCGTGTCCCACGAGGGCAAGAAGAAGCGCGATCGATACTCCTACAACGCGATCCGATCCGGCATCCCCAAGCTCATGGCGAACGCCCGGAGACACGTCGACGTCGATGAGAAGGACCGGACCGTGGGGCAGGACCTCACCTTGGTGCTCGCTCACAACGTGCGTCTCTATGAGTCTCTCCTCCATTTCCTGGACTTCGCCCGCGCCGGCGTCACCGTCGGCGATACGAAGGCGCTGGGCAAGTTTGTAGGCGAAGGGGAGCGCGTCCCGGTCAGCACGGCGCTGTCGGTATTCGGAGCCATCGCGGCGAAAGCAAACGAGGAACCTCGGGCCGAAGGCACGGAAGCGGTGGCCGCTAATCGCGCGCTGAACGCAGCTGCCGGGAATTTTCATCGGTCGCTGAGAGTGGTCACCGACTACTCCGATGCTTTGGCGTTGTTGCCGCCGGGCAAGACGGATCTCAAGTCCTGGCTCACGGTGCGCGACATCGTTCACGACCCCAGCCAGATTGTCCCCGCGCACCTCGACGCGATTCGTTCCATCGAGGGCATGGTTCGCACGCGCTTGGACGCCGCAGCGTTCGAAAAGGAAGCCTCGGGCCTTGCCAACGTGCTGCGCGAGGGCGCCGAGCGCCGCGACGAGTTCGGCAAGATCAAGGTCGAGGTCTTCTTCTACAAGCTCGACCCGTTCTCCCGCGCGCTCGCCTTTTACATTCTTGGTTTCATTCTGATGGCCGTGACGTGGCTCAAACCGAATCTGATCTGGTTGCGCCGTGCCGTCTGGGCGGCGGGCCTCGCCGCGCTGGCCTTCAACATCGCTGGTGTGACGCTGCGCTGCATCGTTCGCGGCCGCCCCCCGGTTCTCACGCTGTACGACACCATCGTGTTCATCACCGCGATCTGCGTCGGCTCCGCGATGATCATGGAGCGAATCAACAAACGCCGGGTCGCGCTCGCGACCGCCATAGTCGTCGGTGCGCTCGGGCTGTTTGTCGCGATGCGTTTCGAGGAAGTGGATGGCAAGGACACGATGCAGCCGTTGATCGCGGTACTCGACACGAACTTCTGGCTGGCGACCCACGTTGTCTGCATCACGATCGGCTACTCGGCGGGATTGCTCGCCGCCGCACTCGCGCACATACACGTGCTCGGACGCTTTTTCGGCCTGAAAAAAGGCGACTCGTCGTTCTATCGCGCGATCTCGAAGAACGTCTACGGCGTCATCTGCTTCTCCCTGCTGTTCTCTGTCGTCGGGACGATCCTCGGCGGGATCTGGGCCAACGAGAGCTGGGGCCGGTTTTGGGGTTGGGACCCCAAAGAGAACGGAGCGCTGCTCATCTGTTTGAGCCAACTCACGATCATCCATGCGCGCAAGGGTGGCTACATCCGCGACAACGGCGTAGCGATGGCTGCGATCTTCGGTGGGATGGTCGTCGCGTTCAGTTGGTGGGGCGTCAATCAACTCGGTATCGGTCTGCACAGCTATGGTTTCACTTCGGGGATCGTGCAAGCGCTGAGGCACTTCGGAGAGCTCGAGCTGCTCGTGCTTTCATGTGGTGCGGCGAATTGGTACATGAGCCGCCGAGGCCCCACGGCCGGTGACGGCGACCTCGCTTCTCTCTCCTGACCGCGCGCCACCACACCCAGGCTCAACCAGCGGCGCAGCCTTCGCGCTGTCCTTTTCTGGGGACGCGTGTCATCTTGCGGCGACGGCGCGCCCGCGTCTCCCCGCCTCCCGTGCGGGTTTTGAGTCGCTGTCTCCAATCGGTCCACTTTGTGCGATTGCGCGGACCGGTTGCGACGAGACACCCATCGATCGGCCGCCCGCTCGGCGGAGCGCTGGTCTGGATGAGGAGGAGTTGATGCGAAAGCTATTTAGGCTGGTCCCGTTTCCGATGCTCGCGTTTGCGCTGGCGGCGCCGGCCACGGCGCAGGAGAACGTCGAGGAAGTTCCGGTGACGATCAAGGAACTCGACGTCCGCGACACGATCGCGGAGTTCAAGAAGTTCGAGAGGCGACTGGAACAATTCCGCACGGAGGTATCGGAGGGCCAAAAGGCGGCCGCCGAGATCGCGAGCATGCTCGACGAGCTTCGCGAGAGCGCCAACGAGGAAAACGGCCACAACGAGAAACAGATCCTCGGGGCGATCCGCGCCTATCTCGAAGACGTCATCGGCAAGCAGGCCGGCCTCGTCGACTTCCTCCAGTCCCAACGTTATCGCATCAGCTACTACGCCAATCGCATGGCCGCGAACGTGCGGCCCGAGGACATCGCGGTGCTGTTCGGCACCGAGAGCGGCAACCGCAGGCACCTGCTCACGCGCACACGCCAGCAGGTAGACGCAAGCCAAGACATCGCGCGATTCATCGACACGCTTTCCCCACAGGAGTTCGACCGGCGCAGTTTCCGCGTGCTGCCCGCGCTGGGGGCCACCAAACGACGCCAGCTCGGCCAGCTGGAGACGCGCTATCAGAACTCCAAGAACGCCGTCGAAATCGCGAAGAGCCGTCTGCGCCTCGTGCGTGAGGCGGCCCGCGCGGCGTCACGCGCCAGCACCAACGTCGATCTGAACGTCGACCTCCTGCTGAGCCAGATGTTCGGAACACTGGATCGCATCCGGCTTCAGATGAGCCGCGACCTGCTCTACCTCGAGACGTTTCTCTCACGCTACGAACGCAGCGCCCGCGCCCAGGAGATCCTGCGCGCGCTCCAGCAACTCGTGTCGCTACAGGGCGGAATGGAGGCGCCGAGCCCCGGGCTTGCCAACGTGCTGGACTGGCTCGAGGACTCCTCGGTGCGCAAGCTGACGGTCTTGGAGGACACACCCGGTGGCGGTTCGATGAGCTTCCCGCGCTCGTCGGATCTGCTGCGTGAGGCCTATTCGAAAGGGCGCGGCAGCGCCAAGGAGTGAATCCGATGAAGTTTCTGAGACTCACCCCCGTGCTTCCTCTGTGGTCGATCTGCGCTCTGATCCACCCCGTGTCGGCGCAGGACGGCGGCACCCCGCCGCCGGCACAACCGGTGCCGACAAAAGCGCCCGCGGACACCGACGCCGCAGCCGATTCCGACGACGGCGAGGACGGCCCGCTGCTGACCGCCGTCGATCTGCGCAGCCGCGTGCGCGACATGCGCAAGACCGTTTTGGGTGGCGGCCCGGGCGTGGCCAAGGCCGAGCGCGAGGCGCTCGTTTTCTATCGCAAGAAGGTGCAGCAGAACCTCCGCGACGGCGATGAGCTGCGCACGACGCGTGATGCCAAGGAGGCGGAATACCAGGTGGCGCTCGACTCGACGCTTCGCGCCGGCGCTTCCGACCAGCGCAACCAGGCCGCGTCCCGCGCCGCGGGATTGCGCGCCGAGATCGCCGGCATCACCGGCGAGATCGCGGACCTCGACCGGCAACGCAAGAACCTCGACAACGCGGTGTTTGCGATCGAGCGCCGCATAAAGCGTCGCAAGAAGATCATCGAGCACTTCGACAGCGGGGAGCAGATCGACACGCTCCCGTTCCTGGGTGAGGACGTGCTCGGCCCGGACGAGGAGGGCGGCAACGTCGCCGACCCGTTCGCGGACGACCAGTTCCTTCGCGACCTGATGGAACGCGACCCCGCGCGCGCGCGAGAGATCCTGATCGATCTCGACCCCGCGCGGTACTGGAAGCTGTTCCCGCTGACGCCGCCCGAGACGCTCCTGCGTCAGGCGGTCTCGTTCCCCGCGGCCGACCTTCCCGGAAAGCGCTGATTCCATGTTCCGTGACGAGTTCCTCATCGGCGGCCCCGTGATGTACGTCATCTTTGGCGTCTGGGTCCTCGTGATCGCGCTCGTCCTAGAGCGGCTGATCTTTTGGGCGCGCCGGATGTTCTCGAGAAACCCCGTCGCGATCGGCGACGCGGCGGAGGAATTGGCGCAACGCGTTTCGGCAGGCGCCGAACAGAACCTGGATCGCATCGATGGGCTCTCGCACCTGGCCACCAGCCTCGGTCTCTTCGGAACCGTGCTGGGCATCACCAAGGCCTTTTTCGGGCGCGGCGAGGAGTTGAGCCTCGCCGCCCCGGAGGTGCTCGCGTCGGGCATGGCGACCGCGTTGTTCACGACCGTCGCCGGCCTGATCGTGTTTCTGGTCGGCCAGACTTTTCTGATCCTGTTCCACTGGTGGACCGAAGCGGCCGTGGCACGCATCCGCGCGGCGCACGCCGGAGGGGCGCGATGAAGGCCCCGGCCATGAACCCGCCGGCGCGCCGCAGCCACGGCATGAAGGGGGTCGCGCCGTTCTTGGATCTCCTGTTCCTGCTCCTGTTCGGCCTGCTGGCGCTCAGCGATTCCAAAAAGGCGACGGACTCGGAGACGGTTCGCATCGCGCTGCCCAAGGTCGAGCCCGGCGCCGGTTCGCCCGATGCCGCTGAGACAAAGAAGATCGTGCTCGTCGTCGATGCGGATTCGCGCGTCTATCTGCAAGGCCGCGAGGGCCCCGTGAACGATCCGGCTGCGCTGGACGCCGCTTTGTCCGTGGTGGTGGGCGACGCCGTTCCCGAGGAGATCGCCGTCGAGATTCGCGGCGACGCCGATGCGCGAAACGGCGTGATGGTTGCGCTGCTTCAGCACCTGCGCCGCCGCGGTTTTGCCGCCGTGTCCCTGCTCGCTCTCGGCGAAGAGAACGTCGCTTGGGGGGGCGAGTGATGAAACGCGCTTTCCTGCATGTCTTCCTGATCGCGCTGAGCGGTTGCCTCTCGTGGTTTTTGTTTCTGTACCGGCCCGACGCGGGCGGCGCGCCTGTCGCGAAAACCTCGCGGGAGGAAGCAGCCCTGATGGTCGCGGCGGTGCTGGTGTCCGAGGCGAACGAAACCGCCGACGCCGCAGCGGCGGCCGATACGCCGGCCGAAACCGTCGAGCCGGAACCGGCAGCTGCGGAAGAGACCGCCGCGCCCGTTCCGGTTCCCGTACCCCCGCCGAGTGAATCCGGCGAACCCGACGCCGAGGAACCGTCCGAGGCGCTTGCGGAATCGCCGGTCGAGGATGCGGAGCCCGACGCCACCGAGGCCGGCCCCGAAGCGAACGAGGACAACGCCGAGGAACCGGCGGCGGATACCGAACCCGTGCTCACCGCCGCGGAGCGATCGGCGGCCGCCGTGCGGAACGAAATGGCGACGATCGACTCCTCGCCGGAGTTGCTGAAGCGCGCGGAAGAGGAAGTGCGCAGCCGCGCCCGCAAGGGATTCAAGACTGTTCTGGTCTGCTCGGCGGCCGATCAGCTCGCGATCGCCCGTGCGTTCCACGAGCCCGTCGTGCTGGTGCCGCGCGCGGGTTTGAATCCGCGTTCGCCGCATTACTTCCAGTTGCACCCGGGGCCGCCCGCGCGCATCGAGAAGCTGCGCGAGATGGCGCCACTTCAGCGCTACACGCAATACCGCGACCTTTTCGAGTTCGCGTACAAGGACCTGCCGCGCGAGGTTCGCGAGCTGCGCCGGCGCGTCTTTGTGCGCGGGGACATCGAGGTCTTCGGTGTACTGATCCCGGCCCGCGAGTGGGCCTTGGTGATGTCGCGACGCGAGGCCGCCCTCGCCGAGCGCAACACGGAAAAACCCGCGAAGCCGCGCACGCTCGAATCCGTGCGCCGGTTCACGCTGCGATATGCCCGGCTGCCGGGCGACACGTTTGACATTCGCGTCACGGAGATCCTGTTCGCCGACGGCGAGCGGTGGTTCCCGCAACGATCTTGAGGAGTGCCATGAGGACCCAGCAGTTTCACCTTTCCTTCACGTTGCTTGTTGCGGCGCTGTTGTTTGCCGGTTGCAAATCGACGTCTAGCGTCGCGCCTGCCGAAGCGGCGGATCAGATCGCCGCGAAGCTGGCCGCCGGCGAGCGCAACGAGGCCGAGCGTTTCTTCGACACGGTCGATGACGACGAGGACGACCGCGAGGCCATCTACGCGGTGTTGTACGAACAGGCCCAGGCCCACTACGAGGCGCGCGAGTACACGCCGGCGGCGCACATCCTTCGCTTCCTGGTGGATGAATACTCCGACGGCAAGGCCGCGAAGGAGGCGCTCTTGTACGCGCTGTTCCTGGAGCGCGGGCGCGCCGGCAAGGCCTCGGACGAGAAGACGCTCGACGAGATGGCGGACCTCGTCAGGGACCTGCGCGGCAAGGAAGCGCCGGTGTGGGTCGATCTGGCTGCGGCGCAGGTCGCTGCGGACCGGAAGGATTTTGGCGGTGCGCGCAAGCACCTGAACCGCTTCCGCGAGAAGTGGGACGGCAACCCGGCGGGTTTGGAGAACTACCTGCGTGAGATCGCGCGGTTCGTGGATACCGAAGGCGGCCAGGCATGACTACTGCTCAAAGAACTCTGGCTCAACCCCTGACGGCGTTGAAGCTGACAGCGTTGAAGCCTGTGATGGCGAACCGTGGACTGCTGTTCGCGGCCGTGATGCTTGCTCTTGCCGGTTGCGCATCGACGCAGGCGGAGGAGTACCGCGATGCCGCGGATGACCTGGCCGAAGATCTGATCGATCAACTCGAGCAGCGAACCGATACGCGCCAGGTGCGGTTGTTGGTGACGGAGTTCCAGTCCGACAACCCGATGGGCGGGCGGCCTGCGACGCATCGTCACGCGAATCTATCCAAGCACATCAAACACCAGCTCACGAAGGAGCTTGCAACGGAGGTCGTCGTGATCGAGGACGACGGTCCGAAGACGACGCGGCAGGCGGATCTGTACATCCGCGCGACCGAGCTCGGCGCGACGACGATCGTCGTCGGCAACTACAGCCACACCGAAAAGGACCGCATCCTCGTGGTCGCTCGCATCGTGGATCTCGAAAGCCGAAACGTGCTGGCGTCGGCGGAGGAGGAGTTGAAGCTCGATAGCTGAGCTTGGTTGCTCGGTCGCCGCAAGAGGACCAGAGAGGCTCGGAGACACGGAGGCGTTCGGACCTATCACAGCGCCGCGGTTGCTCATGCAGCCTGCTGGCCTCCGTGTCTCTGTGCCTCTGTGGTCAAGAAGGGAACCAGAGGAAACGCCTCCAGCTACTCGATGATGTTGTCGTCGACTCTCGGTTCCTGGCCGCCGCGGAGGACGCTCGAGCCTTCGTAGAGCGTGCGCTGATCCACCGGGGACGCGCTGTCCCAGTCGGCCTCGGACAGCTGGCCGCTTTGGCTGTACGCCGCGATGGCGTTTTCGTAGGTGACCTTTTCGACATCGCCGCGCAGGATTCCGCGTTCGAGCATCACGTGCGCGGTCTTCGGCACCGCGAGCGGATCGCTCTTGCCCCAATCGGCCGCCGAGTCGATGAAGATGCGCTCGCTGCCATATAGCCTCACGATCTCAACCATGCGCTCGTTGCCCATCTTTGTGCCGGGATAGATCGTGAATGCGGCCCAATAGCCGCGATCGAGCACATCCTTCACGGTCTCTTCGTTGTTGTGGTCGATGACCACGCGTGCCGGGCTGAAGCCGTGATCCTCCAAGACGTCCATCGTACGGATCGTCCCGCGCTTCTTGTCGCGGTGCGGGGTGTGGATCATGATCGGCAGATCCACCTCCTTGGCCAGCTCGATCTGCGCGCGGAAGTACTTCTCCTCCGCGTCGGTCTGATCGTCGAAACCAATCTCGCCGACCGCGACGACGCGCTCCTTGCAGACGAACAGCGGAAGCAATTCCATGACCTGCTCGGCCAGTGCCTCGTTGTTCGCTTCCTTGGAGTTGAGCCCGATCGCAGTGTAGTGCTGCATCCCGAACTGCTGCGCCCGGAACCGCTCGAACCCGACGAGGCTCGCGAAGTAGTCCTGGAAGCTCCCCGCCTCCGTGCGCGGCTGGCCGAGCCAGAACGCCGGTTCGATCAAACCGACGACGCCGTGTTTGACCATCGCCTCGTAGTCGTCGGTGGTGCGGGACGTGCAGTGAACGTGCGGGTCGAAAAACCGCATCGGAGGTTCGCCGATCATTGGAGATCTCCCAGGTGCTTCCAGTCGCCGTCGGCCAACAGGCCGGCCGGCAGCGGCGCGGCTTCGCGCAACGGCGCGGCGCCATCATGCGGACAGGTCTTCAACGCGAGCAGAGCGCCCAACGCGCCCGGCCCGTCGTCGTCAGACACCGCGCGCTCCAAGTCCGCGAGCATGCCGTCGTCCGCGAACGGCCCGACGCACCGCCACAGCTCGGGGCTGATCTTGCGGCCCGCGGCCCAGCGTTCGTGCGCGTAGTCGCAGAGAATGCGTGCGAGTTCGGGGTTGGCGCGCTCGTCGATGCCTTGGATCGGATAGAGCTTCACGCCGATGAACAGCGCCTTGAGAACCATCTGATTCCACGCGCCTTCATCGAGTTGCTCGGTCGGATAGGGGTTTTCGTGCGCGACCGCCTCGAATACCGACGTGATGTTCGTCCGCACGATGTCGGCGCACCGGGCGCGGTGCGCTTCCGGAAACGGCAGCAGAGGCAACGACTTGCACAAAGCCTGCAACTCACCGAGGTCCGCCGATTGAAACAGGGGATCGAGCCGCGCCGTCAGGGCGTCCCCGCTTTCCGCCCGCAGTTCGAGCAGAAGCAGGACCCGCGCCGCCTGATCGACCGTCCACGAAGACAGGTCCCAGTCCGCCCGCCCGGCCCCGGCCGCCGCGCGTTCGTCGGGTGTCGGTTTCAGCGGTTCCTTCCCTGTGCGGCGCCCCGCGGCGGAAAAAGCCATGTAGAGCGTGCGGGGTTCGTCCGCGACGGCCACTTTGGCGCGCGCTGCGTCGATCCATGCGAGCGCGTCCGGCGCGATCCGGTTTTGCAACACGGTGCGCAGGAGAGCCACTTGTTTGGCCCGCGGCGTTTCGGTCTCCTCCGACATGGGCTGCGAATTGTAACGGTCGTGGCCGGGTTCCGGTTCGGAACGCGGGCCCTCAAATCGTGGAGGCGAACGGGGTACGATGCCCGCCCAATGGAGTCGCCCGAATCGCGAGACAAAAAGGCAACCGGACCGATCGCCGGTCGCCTGGAGTCCGCGCTGAGGGGCGTGGAGCCTGTGCGCTTGAGACGCGCCGTCATCGGGTTGGCGCTTCTCGCGTTCTCTCTGACGCTGATCGGGGCGTGGGCCAATCAGGGTGTGCAGTCGAGCCTCGAAAAGGGCATCGACGATGACCTGAACACGATTCTCGAAGCGAACGTGACCGCGCTTCGTCTTTGGGCGGACACCGTGCAGCGCGAGGTGAGCCACTGGGCGGATTCGCCGTTGGTCGTCGAGCCCGCAACGAAACTGTTGCGTCTCGCGCGGGAACAGTCACGGAAGCGATTGCTCTCGTCCGAAGCCCTGCGCGCGTTTCGGGCCGCGTTGGCGCCTGTTGGCAAAGACGAACGAATCATCGGGTTTGCACTGGTGGATGCCAAAGGGGTTCTAGCCGGGACCCGAACGGACGTCTTGCTCGGCGCGCGCATGAGCGCCCGCGGGCTCAACGAGTTGGTGCGCGTGCTCGATGGCGACACGCTCCTGTCCAAACCGCTGCGCGAGCGGGACGTATTGGAGGACGCGCCCGACCCGCAACGGAAGCCGTACATTCTCGTTGCGGCGCCCGTGCGAATCGAAGGGGAGGTCAAGGCCGCGCTCTACTTTGCAATCGATCCGGATCAGGACTTTTCGCGGATCCTCTCGGTCGGGCGCATCGGCAAGACCGGCGAGACCTATGCGTTTAACCGCGAGGGCCTGATGCTCTCGGACAGCCGGTTCGAGAAACAGCTCCGCAAACTCAAGGTGCTCGGTCCTGGCGAGGAGTCCGTGCTGCATCTGCGGCTCGTCGATCCCGACGTCGATCTCACCCGCGGGCTCAAAGCGCCGCGCAACGTCGAGGATCGACGTCTCACAAAAATGGCGCAATCCGCCACCCAGGGCGAATCGGGGACCGACGTGAAGGGCTATCGCGACTATCGCGGCGTGACCGTCGTGGGGGCGTGGCGTTGGCTCGACGATCTGGATTTCGGCATCGCGACCGAGGTCGATCGCAAGGAGGCGTTCGCGGCCCTCGAGCCGGTGAAGCTGGTCTTCCTGGTTCTCTTTGCGCTCGTCGGGGTGAGCGCGTTGGGCCTCGTCGGACTCGCGCTCTTCGCGCAGCGCATGCGCCGGCGCGCCCGGACCTACGAGCGGCTGGGCCAATACACACTCGGCAGGCAACTCGGCGCCGGCGGGATGGGGGAGGTCTATCTTGCCGAGCACGCCATGCTGCGCCGGCCGACCGCGATCAAGCTGATCCGTCCGCGCGACATCAGCGAGAGCGCGATCCTGCGTTTTGAGCAGGAAGTGCAACACACGAGCCAGCTCACGCATCCCAACACCGTTGCCATCTACGACTACGGCCGAACGCCCGAGGGCGTTTTCTACTACGCGATGGAGTACCTTCCCGGCGTAACGCTGGCGCGGCTGATCCGTCTGGAGGGGCGTGTCTCGCCGGCGCGCACCGTGTACATCCTCAAGCAGGTTTGCGGATCGCTCGTCGAAGCGCACGGACTGAATCTCGTGCACCGCGACATCAAACCGCTCAACATTATGCTGTGCCACCGCGGTGGGGCGGCGGACGTCGTCAAGGTCCTCGACTTCGGCCTCGTCAAGGACATCGCGGATCCGAACGCCGTGACGCTGACCGCGCCGAACCTCGTGAGCGGGACCGCGGGTTATGTCGCTCCCGAACGCATCCTGCACCCGAACGTCGTCGATCCGCGCTGCGATCTCTATTCTCTCGGTTGCGTCGCGTTCAACCTGCTCACCGGGCAGGACATCTTCACCGGTACCGCATCCGAGATCGCGCATCGCACGACGAACGAGGCGCCGCCCGCCCCGTCTTCCCGCATCGACGAGCCGATCCCGAAGGCGCTGGACGACTTGGTCCTGCGCTGCATCGAGCGCGAACCGGAACTGCGGGTGCAGAGCGCTCAGGAGCTGCTGGACACGCTCTACAATCTGCCCGAAGTGCGCCGCTGGACCCAGGAGGAGGCGCTCGGCTGGTGGCGGATGTTCGAAAACGAGGCGCAGTAGCCGTCGCGCCGCTACTCGGCCGCGAGGTCCGCAATCCTCGCGAAGCGCACTGTGCCGTCGTAACGGCCGACCGCGATCTCCTTGGAGGCCGCGGTGAAAGCGAAACAGCTCGCGGAGATCGGCCGCCGCTCCCAAGCTAGCGAAACCGTGCGGGGCTCACTCTTCTTCAGGTCGAACATGTGCAACTTATTATTGCCGATCCCCGCGAGCAGCGAGCCGTCGGGCGAGAACGACAGATCGTGAATTCGGTCGCGGCCGCCGATGCTCGGGCGCTCGATGGCGGTCCCCTTCTCGGATAGCGCCTTCAACTGCACGAGCCAGGACATGCGGCGCGTATTCACGGTCACGAGATACGCGAGAAGGGGTTCCTTCGGCGAACACGAGACCGCGCGCAAACCCGAAAAGCGCCGGGGCGCCGTGATGTCGTTTATCGCGAAGTGTGTCTTTTCTTTCACGTTGAGCAGCCGGATCCGCGAACCGTCGGCTGCGGCGATCGTCTTTCCGTCGGACGACCACGCCACGGATCGGCCCGAAACAGGAAAACTAACGACACGCGCGGCGTCGGACGTTGTCCAAATCGTGACTGCGCCGGGTTCCGTTTCGCCCTCTGGGATTCGTTTGGCGTAGCGCCCGGCCGTGGCCGTCGCGATCCGTTTTGCATCGGGTGAAAACGCGATATCGAACACCGGGTGTTCCGCGCGCACCGTCTTGCGCCAGCCGGGCTGGTTCGCCTCGAACAGGGCCGTCACGCCGCCTTTGTCGTCGTAGCCGTACACCGCGAGCAGCGGTCGCCCCGGGGCGAAGCGGATGCCCAGGATCTTGAACTCGGTTTCGAGGACTCGGATTTGTTTGCGGGTCCCAGCATCCCACAACATCACGATCTTGCCGTCCGTGGTTGCGAAGTAGTCTTTTGCGAAGCGCACGGCGCGTACCGCCTTTTCGTGCGCCTCGACGAGATCCGGGAGGTCGGCACGCGCGGGTGTGATGAGGAGGGCGAGCCAGAGGAAGCGCACACCGCCAAGATACGCACGCAATTTGGGCCTGTGCGTCAAATCGGCGTAGAACGGCTTTGGGGGGCGCTACTTCGGCGGGAAATTCGCGAGCATCTTCGTCACCGCCTCGCGGATCTGCTTTTCCTTCTGCTCCGGTGTCGCGTTGGGATTGACGACGCCGGTCGCCGTGCCGCGCCAGATGAGCTCGTTGGATTTCGCATCGACCACGTCGAGGATCAGCGTGCCTTCCTCATACTGGTAGACATCCACGCCGTGCCCACCCCACCAGGGGCCGGGGCCGTATCGGTAGCCCGAATCGGTGACGCGCACGCGCGTTTTGGTGCCGCCGTGCATTGCGACGCGGAAATCCGGCGCGGTTTCGTTGAACGCGAATCCCCGCGCACCGAGCTCCGCGGCCGCGGCCTCACGAATCCGCTTGCGGTCGATGTCCGTGAGTTCGCCCTCGTCCTTGCGCGTATGCCAGCTGTACTGCCGGAGGCGCGAGAAGTCCGCGTCGGTGTCGTAGTCGTAGTTGGCTGAGATGCCGGAGCAGCCGACGGCAAGCGCCGCGAGCAGGAGGAGAACCCGATGCATGGCCGCGATGCTACCAACCAGACAGCCCATCGGGGAGCGCGGAAGGCGGCGGGGTGCTAGCCTACGCCTCGGCCTACGCCAAGGAGGGACGATGCCGAGATTCGTGACCGTCGCCGTTTGGATGATTTTGCTCGCGTACCCCGCTGCGGCGCAGGGCGACCACGCCAAGAAGAAGGACGCGGCCAAGAAAAAGGGCGAGGCTAAACCGCAGGCCGCAGCCTCTGACGTCGATGCCTCCGAGCCCGTGGCGATGCCCGCCCCGGTCACGACGGCGCACGAGTCCAGGTACCACTCGCTGAAGTACCGCGCGACGGCCGGCACTCTGCCGCTGCAAAAGGAAGACGGCACGAAGCGGGCGGACGTGTTCTACGTTGCGTACGAGCGCGCGGATGTGACCGATTCAACGCAACGCCCGCTGACGTTCGTCTTCAACGGCGGTCCCGGCTCCTCGTCGGTGTGGCTTCACCTCGGGACGGTCGGACCGCGGCGCGTGCAAACCGCCGACGACGGCCACCCGTTGCCGCCGCCCGGACGCGTGATCGACAACGAGGAGACGTGGCTCGACTTCACCGATCTCGTTTTCGTGGATCCCGTCGGAACCGGGTACAGCCGTCCCGCGAAGGGCCACAAACAAAAGGAGTTCTCCGGGCTCAAGGAGGACACCGAGTCGGTCGGAGAGTTCATCCGGCTCTACACGACCAGGGCGAAGCGATGGTCGTCGCCGAAATTTCTCGCGGGCGAGTCGTACGGAACCACCCGCGCCGCGAGCCTCGCAGATCACCTCCAGCAACGCTACGGCTTCTACCTGAGCGGCGTCGTGCTCATCTCGTCGGTGCTCAACTTCCAGACGATCCGCGCCGACACCGGCAACGACCTTCCGAGCGTTCTGTTCCTCCCCGGGTACACGGCGACGGCCTTTTATCACGGGCGCTTGGAGAAGGAGCTTCAAAGCGACCTGAAGACAACGCTGGCGCAAGCCGAGCGCTTCGCGATCGAGACCTATCTCCCCGCGCTCGCGAAGGGCGACACCCTCGAGGCTTCCGAACGTGCCGCGGTTCTGAAGGGGCTTGCTCGTTTCACCGGGCTTTCCGAAACCTACCTCGCGCAATCGAATCTGCGCGTGCGCCTGTCGCGGTTCGCCAAGGAGCTACTGCGCGATCAGGGCAAGACGGTCGGACGACTCGACAGCCGCTTCCTGGGCCGCGACCGCGACCACACGGGCGGCAACTACGAATACGACCCGGCGATGGCGGCGATCCGCGGTCCGTTCAGCGCGGCTCTCGAGAGCTACATCCGCGGCGAGCTGAAGTACGAGTGCGACCGGACCTACGAGATCATGACGGGGAAGGTGCACCCGTGGAGTTTCAAGAGCCACGAGAACCGCTACGTGAACGTCAGCGAAAACCTGCGCCGCGCGATGGTTAAGAACCGCCACCTCAAGGTGCTCGTCACGAGCGGCTACTTCGATCTCGCCACGCCGTACTTCGCGGCGGACTACACGTTGAGCCACCTCGGGCTTCCGGCGGCCCTGCGCAAGAACATCTCGGTGCGCTACTACGAGGCCGGCCACATGATGTACATCCACACCGCGTCGCGGCAGAAAATGCGCAAGGACGTCGCCGGCTTTTACGCGGACGCCTCGGCCAAGCGCGAGCAGTAGATCGGGTCGAGCGCCGCCGGTGGCCTGTCGATTGCTCTAGCGTTTGTATTCGGATCGAAACCGTGTGTTTTTCACCGCATAAAGGCCGCATGTGTCCACCCGAAGGGGCACCGCTGACCGCTTTTGAGCGCGGGAGCCCGGTCTTCGAGACGTATATTGGGGACTGGTGAGATTGGCCCCAGGGAGGTCATGAGATGAGATTCGAGCTCCGTAGATCGATGAGCTTGTTGGTGATGGGCCTCGTGCTCCTGATGGCCGCGCCGGACGTGTTCGCACGCGGCGGTCGCGGCGGAGGGAACAACCGTGGCGCGAGTCGTGGTGGCAGCCGCTCGGTCGCTTCGCGCAGCCGGGGAAGCTCGTCCTCCCGCGCGCGAAGCCGGAGCACCTCCCGGTCGGCTTCGAAGGCGAGGTCCCGCAGCCATTCCAACCGCTCCTCCCGCTCGACCTCGTCCGCGCGCCGTTCGACGTCTCGCAGTGCCCACAGCAACCGATCGAGCCGTAGCCGTTCGTCGAGCCGCTCGGTCAACAAACGAGCGACGGCCAGCAGATCGTATTCGTCGTCACGGAATCGATCCACGCGTAGCCGCTCGTCGGCGCGCTCGTCCACATCCGGCCGTTTGTCCGCATCATCCAGCAGCCGCAATGCACGCACGCGCTACTCCACCAGCAATCGCAACTCGTCCGGATCTCAGAATCGCTACGCTCGCTCCCGAGCGACATCCAGTTCCTCGAACCGGAACAGGACGTCCCGGGGCAACCGGAGCGCCACCGTGCGCCGTTCGAGCGCCACCGCCCGCAACCGCTACTCACGAAGCGGCAGTCGGGCGACCTCCAGCTCGATCTACCCCGGCGCCCAATCCCGTTCGTTCCAACAACGCCGCTCGTCGAGTTCGCTTCTCGATGCGTGGCAGCGAAACGGCGCGGGTAACCGCACCGTGTCTGGATCCACGGGGTCACGCGGGTCGCGCGACAACATCGGCCTGTCGAACTCGTTCAACGCAAGGCGCTCACTCAGTGTGTTGCGAAACGAGAGTTCGACGCGTCGCGAGCCGGGACTCGCCGGCTCTTCGGCTTCCAGCCGCCTGCACCTCGGCGCGCAAGCAAACCGCTCGCGCAGTGCGGGTCTCGCCGGATCCAGGTCGGCGCGCGATGCGCTGTCGGTCTCGAACCGCAGCACGCGCTCCGGACGCACCGCGACCGGCGGGCAGCGTGGTGGACAGGGTCGTGGCCAGGGCCGCAGTCAGCGTCGCGGAGACGGGGCGGCGCAACGATCCGGCGGCGCCCGATTCGGCGGCCGTGGCACGCGAGTCGGCGACCGATTCGTGTCCGGTGGGGGGGCTTCACGCTCCCGCGCAGGACGCCGGACGAACCACGGCGCCACGGGCGGCGGGTCCCATGCGCACAAGCGGCACTACCACAAGTACTACCGGGACCACGGCATCCACGTCAGCTTCCGCTACGGTTCCGGCCCCTACACCGGTTTCCGGTACTACTCGCCGTATTACGACTACGTTGACGAACGCCACTGCGCGTTCTTCTATCCCGCACCCGTTTCGTATGTCTATGTGCCGTTTGGTTTCTATGCCGATTCCGAGCCGGTGTACGTGACGGAATCCGAAGCGATCGAGGACAGCTACGGCGCACCCCGGTACGAATCCGTGGAAGTGGACGACGCAACGTCCAATCTTCCGGTCGGTTTGCCCGGCGCCGGATCGACATCCGATTCGTCGGCCCCGGTGGCACCGTCCGAAGAAGATGGCGCCGCCGATCGCGCCGACGATACGGCGATTGAACTCGAGCCGATGGAAACCATCACTCCGAATCCGGCGGCCGGTGGTCCGGTCACCGAGAAGTTCCTGCGCGAGGCCAGCGAATCGTTCTCACACGGCGACTACGTGACCGCGGCGGAGAAGTTCCGATTGGCGAGTGTGTCGGCGCCGCAACTGGCGTCGCCCCTGTTCGCGCTCGGGCAATCTCTGATCGCGGTCGGATCGGATGACTACGCCGTCCGCGTGATGCGTCGCGCGCTCGATCTGGCACCCGAACTCGTCAAACAGACCGGCGACGTCACGGGTGTCTATCGCAGTCCGCAGGAGTTCGATCGGGTCATGGCGGAGTTGCGCGAACGCGCGGCGAAATCCGAACCCGGCAGCGACTCGCGGTTCCTGCTCGGCCTTCAGGAGTACTTCAGCGGCGATCCTCGTGCACGTGGGACGTTTGCCGAGTACCTCGAAGTGCGACCGGCGGACGCTGCGGCGAAACTGATGAAAGAGGCGACGGACATCCGGTTCCGCGCGGCCGAACTGCCGCCGGTTTCCACGGAGCGGGCCCAAAGTTCCGTGGACTGACCCGCACCTAACCACCTGTGTCTTAAGAAGTTGCGGCGAGGTGCCAGGGCGCCTCATGCCGCAACTTCTCTTTGTCGATGGTGAGAACGGCAAATCCACCGGGTTTTGACGTAGTCTTGTTTGTCGTGCGTAGAGTCGTCGCGTTTGTGCTCCTCTTCCTGGCTTCCGGGTCCATCGTGCTCGGACAGCCGCTGTGCTGCCTGCTTCCCGCAGGTGACGGCGGCATGGACGCGTGCTGTGCGCCGGTTGCGTCGACGGCTCGGGCCGAAGATGAAGGGGCGCGCGATCTGGAAGGCGGCACGTGCCCCTGCTGCGGCGAACAAAACGGCGGCACGCGCGGTGACTCCCGCAGGGACGCCAGTAGTGGCGACAACATCGGCGAACAGGATCGGGCGCCCGCGCCTCCCTCGCCGCTGGTCTGCGACTGCCCGCATAGCCGTTCCTTCCGCACAGGCGTGATCGACGTGCCGGCCGACGTGCCGGTGCCCGCGCTTTTGGGCGAGGCGATCGTTCGCTGGCAGCCGATGCCGATCGAAGTGTGCCCGTTCGCGAACCGTCGTGACGAGACCGCACACGGTCTAGGCGCCCTCACCCTCCCGCTGCTGCTCTAGCAGCCTCCGTTTCCCCAAGTTTGGTCCGTACCCCGCGTCCGGGGTTCGGGTCCGTTGCATGGTCGGAATGGAGAAAAGGCGTGAGAAACAAGAACTACATACACTTGGGTCTGCTGGTGCTGCTGACAAGCGCCGGCTGCGTGAGCTACGAGGCTGAAGACGTGAGCCTCCCGGAACTGGCGGAAGACGTTGCGGCGCGTGAGATCGGGCCCGTGGACTTCGCGGGCGCGCTCGAACATGCACACGAGCACAACCCCGAACTCAAGCGTCTGCGCGCAGAGGCACGCGCCGCCGGGTTCGAAGTGCCGCCCACCGACGTGATCCTCTTCGGCAACACGAACAAGGAGGATCTCAAACTCGCCGCCGATCCGCTGGCGCTGTCGGGGCTCGGTCTGCGCGGCGCCCAAGCGCGTGCGGCCGAGGCGCGACGCTTGGCGCTGCTCGCGGAAACGAAGCTGAAGGAGCAGCAGATCGCGGCCGCGATCGGCGAGGCGTTTCTGATCGAACGCACGCTGCTGCGCTTTCAGCCGCCGCGGGTCGATGTCGACCCCGACCGGTTCCGGAGCGCCGGGCTTGCGTCGGACGTCGCCTGGGCGCATGTTACGCACGCGCGGGCCGCGGCGACGACCGAGGCGCGCGCGATCGTGACGGCTCGGGCCGACAACCGGGCCAGGTTGCGCCGGCTGCTCGGTGTTGGCCGCCACGCGGAGCTCCAACTGGTTCTCCCCGAAGGCGAGTTCCCGGTGATACCCGCGCAAACCGACGAGCGTTTCCTGTCGCGGCCGGATCTTGCCGCGGCGCTGGCGCGTTACCGTTCCACGGACGCGGCGTTTCGCGCTGCGGTCATCGCCCAGTACCCGACCATCGTGATCGGAGGCGAATGGGAGTTCCCGGACAGCGCCTTGGGCGGGGTTGCCTCGCTCCGGTTGCCCGTGGGCGCCGGCGGCCCGGCGCGTGCGGCGAAGGCTCGTCGCGAGGCGTCGCGCCATGCCCTCGAGCAGGCCTATCTCGCCGCGCAGGAGGATGCGCGCCGCGCCGAGGAGGACTTCGCGGAAGCCTGGCAGCGCGAGTTCGCGACCGGCCTCGGAGCCAACGCGGCCCGGGCCGGGTTGCACGCGGCGTTGGTCGAGTTGGAGGTCGCGCCGGATGCGTTCGGCCCGGTTGCGGATGCCGCTCCGCGCGCGATTCGCAACATCAGGGAAGCACGCAT
>JAZFYD010000038.1:0-6396 GCA_036443405.1 Planctomycetota bacterium | reverse complement strand
TCTCGAGTACGTGCAGCCGAACCGAGTTCGGATGCACATCGACAAGTAGCGCGTAAGCTGGCCCAACGGCTGACGCCGTTGGAGCCGGCTACGAAGTAACCAACCGCGGCCCCGGAGCGACAGCGTTCCGGGGCCTTTTTTGTGGGGGTGTGGGCGGGTCAGGTTTCAACCACAGAGACACGGCGGCTTTCGGGGAACTCGGAAGTGGTCGGACGGAGTAGGCCCCCTCCACATCGATGCGCTTTGGGGGTCAAAGGGGACGCGGCGACGGAGTCCAACCGGTTCAAGCGAGAAGAGGGTAGAGATCACCGAGGGCATCGGATCGGGCCTTGCCGCCTCCGTGTCTCTGTGCCTCTGTGGTCACACTCTTCAAACGCTTAGTCCAGCGCAACCACTCGATCCCCGTCTTGGAGGTCCGGGCCGGGGTGCAGCACGACCTCGTCGCCGGCGTTGAGCCCGCTCGTCACTTCGCGGCGGCGGCCGTCGCGGATGCCGGTGCCGACCTCGACGGCGCGGACCGTGCCGCCTTGGACACGGAACACGTGCCACTTGTTCGCGCTCCGGAACAGTGCGCCCTCGGGCACCAGCACGACATCCGCACGCCGCTCCAGCACGACGCGGGCTTCCACGCGGAACCGGTCGCCAACGCTGGTCGGGTTTGCGCCACCCAGCGGTTCGGTCGGGGCCAGGATCACCGTCACGCGTTGCTGCTCCACTCCCAGCGACGAGATCTTCAGGAACGCGCTCGGATAGATGCGACGGATCTTCGCCGCCACGACGCGGCTCCCGAGCGCGCGGCCGAAGATCTCGGCATCCATCCCCGCCTTCATGTGTGCGACGTCCTCGCTCAAGAAGTCGGCTTCGACCTCGAGCTGGTCGAGACTCCCGATTTCCAAAAGTGCCGTGCCCGCCGCGAGCACTTGCTCGCTTTCCTTGAGACGGCGCAGCACGACGCCGTCGGCGGGCGCCAGCACCCGGGCCTTCGTCAAGTCGTCGCGCAGTTTCTCCAGGCCGGCCCGGATCCCCGCGATCTGTTCCTGGTAGTCCTTCTCCTGCCAGTCGAAGTCATGGACCTGCGCCTCGAGCGCACCGCGGCGAAGTGTCGCCGTGTCCGACTCATACCGGCGAATCTTCACGCGAATCTCCTGGATCGCTACACGTTCGCGACCCTGCCGGTCGCGCATCTCGGCTTCGCCGAGCGTCGAGTCCGTTGCGATGCCGCGTTCGGCCAGCTTGCGCTCGCGGACGGCCTCCTGCTCGAAGTGCGCGGCGGCCGCCTTCGCGTCCTCGAGAAGATGCATGGAAACGGTGAGCGCTTCCTTCGCGGATTGTTCACCGACCCGCGCGCTCTCCAGTTCCTCGCGCTTCGGCTTTTTCGTCTCGATCCCCTCGGTGCGTCGCTCCAACGCGCGCGTCTGCGCTTCCGCTTCCTTGATGAGGGCTCGCAGCGCAAGCGGGTCGATCTCGGCCAGCACGTCGCCTCGCTTGACGATGTCGCCCTCGTTCAGGGTGAGCCGTTGCAGCCGCCCGGCGACCGGCATCGAAACGACAAATCGATTCGTGACCTTGGTCTTGCCCTCCTCCTCCACGACGGCCCGCAGCGTTCCGCGCTCGATCGTCGCGATCTCGACGTTCGCCGGCCGCGTGCTCGCGTACCAGATCGCCGCGACCGCGGTTGCGCCCAACAGGATCAGGATCCCTCGAATCATCCGCTACTCCCTCGCTTTGAGCACTTCGACCAGATCCAGCTCCCGCGTGCGCCGCCGCAACAAGAGGTTTGCAAGCACCGTGAAACCCATCACGATCACGACGGTCCAGGCCACCGAGTCGGCGCGGATGATAAACGGAAAACGAAACAGATCCGTCTCGTAGAGTTTCGTCAGCAACCAGATGAAGCCGATTCCGAGGCCAATCCCGGGCACGAGCGCCGCTCCACTCAAGAGAAAGTTCTCGAGCGACAGCACGGCCGAAACCTCCCGGGTCGTGAACCCGAGCACGCGCATCGACGCCAATTCGCGTGAGCGCTCCGAGAGCGAGATGCGCGCGGTGTTGTACGTCACACCGAAGGTGATGATGCCGGCGAACAGGATGACGATCGCGTTCATGGCCGCTTGCGACGCAGCGAGCGTGTCCCGGAAGATCTGTAGCATCTGGGCCTTGTAGTCCACCGCTGCGACCGCGGGCAGTTCCTTCAGTTCGCGCCCCAGTTCGCGCGCGCGCGCGGGGTCCACGAGAAGCCGCGCGCCGGTCAGCACGAACTCCTCCTGGATCCAGCGCGAGAGACGGCCGATCTCGGCGTACGCAAACGCGCCGATGTATTCGTCGACGACGTTTTCGATCGGTGCGCGGAAGATCTGCTGACGGCCGTTCAGAACCTCGACCTCGATCTCATCGCCGGGCCGGACGTGCAGGATGTCGGCGAGCTTGCGGGACAACAAAAGTCCGTCGGTCGGCATGGCGACCGTGCGAAGTTCGTTGTCGATGAGCCCCTGCAGGCTCTGACCGGGTTGCAAGCCTGTGAGCCCCGTTCGTTTCTCGTGGCGACCGTGACGCAGCCGCACGGGAACGCCAAGCTCGGGCTCGACGGACCGCACACCTTCGAGGCGTTTGAGGTCGTACAGCGCGGCGCGCCCGCGTTCGTTGTGAAACGTGACCTTGATGTCCTGTCGTTCGACCAGGCGCCACTGCGTATCCATCAGGATGTCGATCGAGTCCGGCGAAAAGAGCGCGAGCAGCATGATCGAGGCGGACATGGCCACGCCGCCGATCGTCACGGCCGCGCGCAGCTTGCGCCGTGCGATCGAACGGAGCACCATGCGCGGCGCAAACGAGAGTCGCCGCCAGATAAAACCGGCGTGCCGCTCGAACAGTATCTTGCGATAAATGGCCGGCGCCTCGGGCCGCAACCCGTCGGCGGGTGTCAGCCTGATGATCGCGCGCATTGCACCCAGCGCGCCGAGCGACGAGAACAGCAGGCTCACGATCAAGCTCGCGCCGACGACGATCGGGTCCACGTCGAACTTGAGCACCGGGAAGCTGTAGAACTCGCGGTACAACTCGACCATGCTCGCTGCAAACCAGACTCCCATGCCGATGCCGAGCAGCGCACCCACGGTCCCGATCAGCAGCGCGAGTTTCAAGAAGTGCGCGTTCAGGTCGCGGCGCCGGTAGCCGACCGCGCGGAACATCGCAATCTGCGTGCGCTGCGTGCGCACCAGCCGAGCCATCAGCATGAACAGCACAAAGGCTGCGACGCCCAGGAAAATCGTCGGGATCATCGTGGCCGTGCCTTTGAGGCCGTCGATTTCGTTGCTGAGATATCGATTCGACAGTTGGTCCGCGCGCTCGTAGGCGCCAAACGAGCCGTATCGATCCAGAGCTTCATCAAGCGCATCGATCGCCGCCGCCGCGTCCGCGCCCCGGTCCAACCCGACGAGGATGCTGTTGCACGCGTCCTTGAAGTCGAACACCGATTCGGCAAACGTCTCGCTGAGCCACAACACGGTGAAGTGTCTGGCGTCCGGGAGAATCTGCCCGGCACCGCGAATCAGGTAGACGAACTCTGGGCTGAGCGCGAGCCCGACGATCCGCAGCGCCTCCTTCTTGTTGTTCATGATGACCATGAGCCGGTCGCCGACGTCCAGGCCGTGGATCTTCGCGAAGCGCTCGGCGACGAGCACCTCGCGCGTGCCGTCGCCCTCGAACCAGCGCCCGCGCGCGAGATGCAGATCGTTCAGGATGCGCCGGCGGACATCCGGTGCGGAGAGCACGCGCCCGGAGCACGGTTGGTCGAGCTCGGGCAGATCGATCGTGACCTCGAACTCGATGCGGCTCTCGACGCGGCGCACGCCCGGGATCGTTTCGAGGTCGCGTGTGATCCTCCGCGGGGCGCGTTCCAGCGGCGCCCAGATGTCGGCCATGCGGTACCGGACGTAGTAGTCGTCGCGGGAGCCCTTCAGGCCACGGTACGCGGTGAGTACCGTCACGAACGCACCGACGCCGCACGCGATGATCAGCACGATCGCGAGCGCCTGGCTCTTCATCTCGCGCAGGTTGCGAACGAGCTTGCGATCGAGTACGCGCATCACCAGACGATCGTGGTCGGCTCCATCGGGTTTTGGTTCGTGGTCTGCTCGACGATCTTGCCGGATCCGAATCGTATGACGCGGTCGCCCATCTCGCCGATCGCGGCGTTGTGCGTGATGAGCATGAGCGTCGTGCCCAGCTCGCGGCTCACCTGCTGGAGGACCGACAGCACCAACACGCCCGTTTCCGCGTCGAGCGCGCCGGTGGGTTCGTCGCAAAGCAACACTTCCGGCCGTTTGGCGACCGCGCGTGCGATCGCGACGCGCTGCTGCTCGCCGCCGGAGAGTTGCGACGGAAAGTGGTCCGCCCGTTCTTCGAGGCCGACGAGCGCCGCCATCTCGAGCGGGTCCCGCGGATTCGGTGCGATCTCCGTGGCGACCGCGATGTTTTCGAGCGCCGTCAGGCTCGGCACGAGGTTGTAGAACTGAAAGACGAACCCGATGTGGTTGCGGCGATACATCGTGAGCTCGGAATCGCTGAGCGTGGTCAGGTCGGTGTCGCGGAAGTGGACCGTGCCGGCGGTGGGGCGGTCCATGCCGCCGAGCATGTGCAGCAGCGTCGATTTACCCGAACCGCTCGGGCCGAGGATGACGACGATCTCGCCCTCGTCGACCTCGAGATCGACGCCCTTGAGCGCCGGCACTTCGACCTCGCCCATCGAGTAGATCTTCGAGACGTTGTCGACGCGAAAAAGCGGCTGGTCCGACGCCATGCGAGCCAGCTTATCCGGGGGGGCACATCGATGTAAGAAGAGGAACCACAGAGACACGGAGACACGGAGGCGTGTCCGTGTGTGCGGACGACGTTTGTTGCGCGAACGGACTCCTCGTTACAGATCCGCTGTGCTGAGCTTCAGGCGGCCTCCGTGTCTCTGTGCCTCGGTGGTTGGAATTGGAATACCCGTGACTTGCACCTGCACGGATTTGACCGATCTCAGACAGCGTGCGTCTCGGCCGGGGCTAAGGTGAGCGCGATGAAACAGCACGCGTTTGTGATCTCGCTCGTTCTGCTCGCGTTCGTACCCGCGTGCAACGGCCGCGGCTCGGCGCGCGTGCGTGATCTGCTCGGCGGCGATGCTGCGTACCCGCTCATCGCGGACGGCGCCCAGACCGTTACCGCATACCGCATCGACGGCATGGACCGCAAGGGCAAGACGAACGGCGTGCACGGTTATCCGATGCTCGCCGGCCCCGTCGATGTGGACAAGACATCGCAGCGCGAGCTGGCCGACGTGCTCACGTCCGATGGGACCTATCTCTGGGATATCGCGAAGGCGTGCGAGTTCTCACCCGGCGTCGCCATCCGCTACGAAGACGGCGGCGAGTCCGTCGACGTGCTGCTGTGTTTTTCGTGCGACGAGTTGGAGGTCTACGCCGGCGCGGAAAAGGTCGGCCACGAAGACTTCGACCCCCGCCGCGCCGATCTGGTGAAGGTCGCGAAGCGGTTGTTCCCGAACGACAAGCAGATCCAAGGGCTGAAGTAGCGAGATCCGTACCGGGTACCGATTTCGCGGATTTTCGTTCAATCCGTACCGGGTACGGATCTCGCGAACTATCATCGGCCGCATGAAGGACCCGCGGTTTGAGTTGTTCAGCAGGGAGCTCACCGACATCGTTGCCATGCTCGACGGCGGCGCCGATGCCGACAAGATGTGGGGCTTGGCGACGCAGTCGTTTCAGGTCGCGCGCGAAGACGCCGACATCGAACTGTTTGTCGCCATCGACGAGCGTGATCTCGACACGCTGCGCACGATCCTGCAGCAGTGGGAGTCGGCCGAGCGCACGTTGTCGGAACACGATCGCGGCGTGCTGAAACGTGCGCTCAAGGCGTTTCGCAAACGGCTCCGGCTCGTACGTCTCGACGCGGAGTCGTCGGTGGGCGGTGGGCCGATGAGTTCCGGCCGCCACTCATCCATCGTCGGCGTGAGCGCACCGGACACATACCCCCAGGAAGTGTGGGACATCCTCGTCCGCCAGAAACGCCTGATCGAAGGCTCCGACGGCAACTACGAGCTACCGCCGGAGTAGCACGCGCTGCGACTTCGGTAGATACTGTGCCAGGTGACTTTGTTGCGAATTCGCTGCGGGATGCCCTCCAGCGGTAGCGCACCAGGTGGCGCGCATTTCCCGGTTCCCGAAAGAGGCTTGCGAGCGACGCCGCTTCGATGGCGCAAGAACCGGCGCGACCTGCGTCGAGATAATGGGCACTCCCGCGCTGCTCGCATCGCGAAAAAGTTACCTGACTCTGTGTCCGCTATCCGACTTGGTGTCCCCGCGGGCGTTGCGAACTCGTCAGCGCTTCTTTCGGGGT
>JAZFYD010000037.1:0-26282 GCA_036443405.1 Planctomycetota bacterium | reverse complement strand
CGAACGGACGGAGTTCTCGCCGCCCGAGAAGTAGCGTTTCTGAACCGGGAGGGTGAGTGTTCCGTCGGTCGGGTTCCGCGTGGAGAACAGGCCGCCGATGGAAAGCACCCAGCGTTCGCGCACGGGCGTGTTCCAAGTCCCCCTGAGATTGAACTCGATGTAGTTGAGATCCGCGCCGAGTTCCTCGGCCGACCAGAACACGCCGGCCTCCCCGAGCCACCCTTTGGTCGGTAGAAGCTTGTCGTCGAAGTTGTTGTGTACGAGGCGCAGACCGAAACCGGCGCTCGTCACGAAGTCGCGCGCTTCGAAGCCAGGAATCTCGCCGATGATGTCGCGGGCCTTTTGGGAATCGTACGCGTAGGTCCCGAGAAGCGCCCACTCCTTGGTCGGATCGAACTGAATGTCGAGGGATGCGCGGCGGACGCTTCGCTTGAACGTCGGCTCCTCACGTTCCGCGAATCCGACCCGTGCCGTGATCGCGGTCCGCGCCCCGAGGAGATATCGATCCATCACGGACAGATCGGCGCCGTACTCCTTGAAGCTGGCGCGCCCCTCGAGCTTCAGGACCTGGCCGATCCCCCGAAAGTTGTGATCCTCGTATCCGACCGCGCCCCGCAGCCTCTCGTAGCTGCCCCATCCGATCTTTCCGAACACGCTGCGCGCGAGGTACTCCTCGATTTCGATGCGCAGGTTGGCCGTCGCCTCGCCGTCCTCTCCTTCCTCTTCGTCAACCGTGCGCACGTCCACCTTCTTGAAGAGGTTGGTCTCGTAGAGGCGGTCGAGGCCGCGGTCCACGCGTTCCAGCCGGATCACGTCGCCGCCTTCGAGGCGCAACCGCGTGCGAATGAAGCGCGGCTTCGTGCGCTCGTTGCCCTCCACCTCGATGTTGCGCAGCTTGTACACGGGCCCGGCATCGACCAGGAGGCGGCACGTCACCGCTCCTGTCTTGTCGTCGAACGTCAGTTCCGGCCGGATCTTCGCCGCGACGTGGCCGTCCTCGAGAAACTCGCTGCGCAACCCGGCAACGGCAACGGCAAGGAGACTCGGCCGGTACCAATCGCCCCTGAGGCGCTCGCGGATCGCGGCTTCTTGCTCCCCGGACAGCTCGCCTTCGAACTCGACTCGCTCAATGCGGTACCGCAGCCCCTCGATCACTTTGATTCGTATCGTCGCGCTCGTTCGCTTGTTGTTCCAGTGCAGAAAATCGACCGCCGCTTCCGCGCGGAAGTACCCCGCGCGCTGATAACGCTCCTGAACCTTGCGGAGTCCTCGCTCGAGCTGACTCTGCCGAAACAGGAGCTCGCCGTCGCGCTCCCTTCCGAACAGCGCGCGCAACTCGCTGTGCGGCAAACTCTCGGCGCCGGAGAAGTCCAACCGCGAGATGCGCGCGCGCGGCCCCTCGACGATGCGAAACACGATGCGCTCGAAGGGGCCGCCGGCCGGGAGTGCCTCGAACCCGACACTGGAATGCGCCAGCCCGCGGTCCTCCAACTCGAACCGCATCTTCTCCGCGGCATCGTCGAGATCCGCCAAACGAAAACCCTGCGTGGAGAAGTTCCGCAACTCCGATTCGGCCACGGCCAGAAGGCGCGTCTCCACGACGGATTCCAGACCCAGAAAGACGATCTCCGGTCCCGGGGGAAGTTCATCCCGTGTCACCCGGCGCGGTCCCGTGGAACACGCGGAGAGGACAAGACACAAAGGCGCCAACCACCTCAACGGAAGCGAAGCCGCCATAGGATGCCGCCGTTGAACTGCTCGTACTGATCGCGTTCGGCGAACAGGTGCCAGCGCTTGTGAAGCCGAAGCTCGGCCGTCATCGGGCCGGTCAGATCCGGGATCTCACGATCGAAATGGACCGTCAGGTGCTCGTCGAGGCCAGGCGTGAGATACGTGCGCAGCTCGCCGACCTTCACCTTGGGTTCGAACGGACTCTGCGGAGGGAACGAGAGTTGAACGCGATCCGCTTTGACCAGACCGACGTTGAGCCGGACCAGCGCGTTGCGGACGAACACGCGACCCTCCGGCTGTGGCAGCGCGCCGGTGCCGCGCAGCCGGATCGAGGCGGACGCCGTGCCCTGGAGCAGGTAGTTGTCCACGTGGATCGTCTCATCCGACTGCAGGTCGATGTCCAACCGCATCGTGGAGAGCGGCGGCCCCGGCAGGGAAAAGAGAATGAACGGCGCGGGCTCGCCCTTGTTCTTGTCCTTGAGCGCATCGACCGCGATTTCGATGACATCCATCTCCTCGGTGTACGTGGCGTCCGTCACCCGCATGGATCCGGCGAGTTCGAGTTCGTCGCGGCGACCGCGCAACGTCACGTCCGTGTCGGCGCGGACCCGGAGATCGCGCTGGTTGACGAGCAGAAGGTTGTCGCCGCGCAGCGCGAGATCGACGACCCCCTCGGTGAGGTCGATGCGCCCGCCGAGCACGAACGGCGCGTATCCGAGCAGCCCTTGCACGTCGAGCAGCGCTTCGGCGCCGCCGTCCCAGAAGACGCGCGCCTCGAGATCCTGAAACGTCGGAACACCGCCGGCGATCTTGAGATCGCGAATCGCGAGCTCCCCGTTGCCGTGTATCTCGGGCCGTTGCGGCGTGCCGGCGAGCCGCACGTCGATCTTGCCGCTTCCATTCGCGCGGAGCAGATCGGGTATCACCCGCGTCAGGAACTCGAGGTCGGGCAGGTCGCCGTGCAGCCCTCCGACAAGATTCGCCGAGCGCACGCTGCGCCAGAAATCCGCCGGGTCGAACCACGCGCCGCCGGCATCGACGGACACGTTGCCGCCGAAGGTCATGCCGCCTTCGCCTCCGTATCGGAACTCAATGCGCGAGCCATCGGGCGAGATGTCCGCCTTCGCAAACGCCGTCCCAGGCAGTTTCATGACCGGCCCCGCCTCGACATCCGCCGCCGTTGTTTGCGGTGCCTCGTTCCATGCCAGGTCGTTGACCGACAACTCCGCATTCAGGCGGTCGCCGCTGCCGTGGATCACCAACGCCAAGCCGCTCCACCGCAGTGCCTTCGGCAAATCCGGCAGATGCGGATCCGGGGCGTTCACCTCGATTGTCAAGGTCGGTTTGGCCGCGTCCGAACGCTGCAGTCCCGCGAACCCGAGCTTCCACGGCAGGCGCGCCGACGCAAACACGCGATTGCCGCCCTGGGAGAGCACGAAGTCCTTCAACTCGATGCCGCCGTCGCCCTGTAGAAGCAACCCCGAGAGTTCGCTGTTCTTGTCCCCGAGCGCCGCGGTCGTGGAAAGCGCGCAGCGCAAGACCGGAGCGTTCTCCGGGCCGCGCGCCGTGATCTTGGCCGTCGTGACGCCGCGCCAGTGCGGCACGAACTTGCTCAGATCGAGATCCTTGCCCTCGAACTCGATGTCGATGGTCCTGTCGGCCGCAAACGTCGCGTAGCCGGAGACTCCGCCACCCAGCGCGCCGACGCGCTCGACCCGAATCCGGAACCGTTGGTCGTCGAGATCCAGACGAATCGGCGCTTCCGTGAACGAAAGCTCGCGGCCGTGGAAATCGCCGGAGCCGCGCAGCCGCGCACGGCCATGACCGTGCTCATCCCATTGCGCGGTGCCTTTCAGCTGCAGTCCGAACCCGTCGGTCACGACGTTCACGCGGCGCACGTCGAAGGAACGGCCACTGGCTTGCGCGTCCAACTCGAGTGAGTCGAGGGTGTGCCCGGCAAACTCGAGATTGACGCCGGTGGCTTCGACGTGCCCGTACCAGGTTCGTTTGCCCGCCTCGCGAAGCTCGGTTCCCTTGGCGCGGATCGTGCCGCCGATCGGCGGAATCGCGGGCACCATCTCCCGCAGCGCGGCGAGATCACGCGCGTCCACGTCAAACGACGCGGCCTCGACGTCCCACGCGGGCAACAGGACCGTGCCGCTTGCATCGATGTCCGCAGCGCGCGATTTGAGATCCAACTCCACCTTGAGCTTCCCGGCGCGAAGATGCGACTCGAGCTTGAATCGCCGCACTTTGGAGCCGTTCACCTTGAGGTTGTTCCCGCTGTCGAGACCCAAGGAAACGCTCGGATCCTCGATCGTTCCCGTGACGCGGCCCTTGAGCGTGATCCGCCCCTTCACCTCGGGCAGATCGGCGACGGGCAACAGGGTGTCGAGGTCCCGTGCGCTTCCGGTGACCGTGAAATCGAGCTTTGTCTCGGGCCAATTCTCCGGTCTGTCGGAAAGTGTCAACTCACCTTTGCATTCGAGATGGGCGTCCGCGTGGTCGATGGCAAAACTCACCGACTTGACATGCGTCGGTTCCGGGCGCTTCCCGACCGCACCAACCGCTTTCGCCCGCACCGTGATCGTGCCATGGGGAAGCTGGTCGCGCCACGAGACCCGGAACCGGTCGAGCAACGGATGAAGATCCCGGACGTTCAGGTTCAGTGTTGCGAACCCGGCGACGCGGAACGGTAAAGCCGGATCGAGAACCAGATCTCGCGCTTCCAGACGGCCTTCGTTGGACTTGAGCGTCGCCGTCTCGATCTCGGTGATGCCCGCGGCGTGGCGCCCGCTCAGCGAGAGTTCCCTGACCTTCCACGTGCCCCATCGGATCTTCGAGCCGGTGAGCGAGACCTCGGCCGTGCGCACGGCTTCGTCATCCCAATTTCGAACGTCGAGTTCCACGCTGAGCGCGCCTGCAGACGGCGCCTCGACGCCCTCCGGCATCAGCGCGGTCAGCCACCCAGGTAAAAGCGCGAGATCGACACGCTTGGCGGTGAGCTTTGCGTTCCCGCCCGTCACCCGTAGCTGCGCGGGCGCGCCGCCGACACGGAGATCCGCCCGGAGATCGATGGGGCCCGTGCCGCCGGCCCATCGAACGCGGCGTGGATCCACACCCGCGATCGAATCGTCAGAGGTCCACACCCACACGTCATTGTCGCGACGAATCAGAGCAGCAAATTCCGGGACCGTTTCGCCGGGCAGTTCGAGTTGCGACAAGCCGAGTTCGAACCTGTCGCCATCGCCCGAGATCGAAACTCTGCCGCGGATTTCGCGGCCGTTGCGCACCACCGTGGCGCGTCCCTCGATATCGAGCGCCGGCAGAGGCGGAATCCCGGATGCGCCCTCGCCGGAGGATTCCGCCTCCCCGCCGGATCGGTCGGTGTCCACGACGACCTCGAGCCCCTCCACCTGCACGCGGCGCAGCGCCGCGGGGAAGTCGCCGGCGATCGACTTCCAGAAGTCGTGCTCGATGCGCGCGCGAGAAAACGCGATCGATCGCAGCGCGCCGTCGGGCGGTTCTTCTTCGGTGCGCAGGTCGACGAGAATCAGCTCGCCGAACAGATCGCCCTCGACCCGCTCCAGCGTGAATCGGCCTCCGAGCGCCGCGGAAAGCTCATCCGCCACGAGGCCGGCCAGCCGCCGCGCGAGCAGCGGCCCACGCAGCAGATAGACGCCGACCGCGAGCAGAACGAGCGCACCTGCGGTGATGCCGGTGATCTTGAGCCAACGGGGGATGCGGCGCATCTGCGGAAGGATACAGGGTCGGCCGCCGGGATCGATCGGGGAATCCCGGCACGACGACTATCCATGAAAGCGAACGGACGAACCGGAACGATCTGCGCTCGTCGATGGATCAGGCCGGCGCGCGGCTGCTTGGCACAATGGACGTCAACGGGATCGAATCCCCTCTTTGTCGAACTCCTGTTTGACCTGGCGCGTCAGGTCGAACTTGACGGTCCAGTAGTCAGGCGTCCGGGTCCACGGACGCACGGCAAATTCGACCGACGATACGCTGACCTTGGCGACCTCGATCGCCGGCGCGGGATCTTCCAGGACCATGTCGTGCGCGTTGACGACGCGGTTGATGACCAGCGCGGCCTTTTCGATGTCGTCGGCGTAGCCGATGCCCATCGTCATGTCCACGCGGCGTGTCGGACGCGCTGTCACGTTGGTGATGACGCCGCCCCAGATCTTGTTGTTCGGGACGACCACGACCTGGTTGTCCGGCGTGAGCAGCGTCGTGGAGACGAGGCTCATCTTGCTGACCTTGCCCTGGACACCTGCGGCATCCACGAAGTCGCCGATGTCGTACGGACGGTAGAGCAGGATCATGATTCCGGACGCGAAATTGGAGAGCGTGCCCTGGAGCGCGAAACCGATCACGAAACCCATCACGCCGACGCCGGCGAGCAGCGGACCGATGTCGACGCCGATCGTTGAGATCGCGATCAGGAGCCCGACGAAGAACACGACCTTCTGCACGACCCCGATGAAGAAACTCGCGAGCAGGTCGGAAACGTTGAGCTTCGACATGCTGAGCGTCCGGCGCGCCATGCCGCCGCCCGCGCGGGCGAGGATCTTGAACACGAACAGGATCAGGAAGAAAAGAAGGACCTTCCACAGCAGGCCGGGACCGTTGTCCACGAGCCAGTCCTTGGCCTTGCCGAGCCAGACCTCGAGCAGTCCGAGGCTCAGGTTTTCGATGCGCACCCCCAGGATCGCCATGAGCACGTCTTGATACTTGCCGACGTCGCCGCCCAACGCATCGAGGCGTTGAGCGCACACTTGCAACAGTTCGGCCTCGTTCTCGAGTTTGGTGTCCTCCGCGGCGACGGTCTTCTCGAACCCCGCCTTGGCGTCGCCGTCGGCCTTCTCGGCCAGCGCGGCGGCTTCGGCGCGTGCCTTCCGACCGGCTTCGATCGCCGTGAAGTGCTTCTCCGCCTCGGCGCGGACGTCGTCGATCTTCAGGTCCTTGATCTTCGCCTCGAGGCTCGCCGGTGTTTCCTGAGCGTGAGCAACAGAAACGCAGAGCGTGAGCGCAACGGCCCACGTGATGATCCTTCGCATGACTAATCCTCCTGGGGTGCCGACCAAGAGGGTAGGAATCACGACAAAGAATCACCAGTTGGGAATCTGCCCCCAAATTCCTAAGCCTCGGCCTTCGCCTCGGAGTTGGCCTTCCACCTTGGCCTCACCCTCACCTTGCCCAAAGGAACTGGGTACAGACTACGAAGAAGGACCGAGGCCGAGGAGTGAGGCCAATTCCGAGGCCGAGGTAAAGGCCGAAGTCGAAACCGTCAGTCCTTGCGCTCGTTCTGCCGGTCCATGTAGTCGAGCAGTGATTCCGACCACTCGACGAATGCGCCTTCGACGTGCTGCCACTCGGACGGGGCCTTGCCGCCTTTTTCGCTGCCCTTGATCTTGTCGACGACCTGGCCGAGGATCTCGCCGGTCATCGAGTCGAGCAGCTCCGCTTCCATGCTGGCCGTGCCCACGCTGGACCAGTCGTCACCCTTGTCGCCCGGTTTGGCGGTCGAGACATCCGTCACCGCGAGGCGAATGCGCAGCACCGTTCGGTCGGGATCGCCCACGACGCTGTAGTAGGGATCGATGGTCTCGGTCATGATTCGGCGGAACGCGTCCGCGATTTTCTGCTTGGTCTCGGCGTCGAGCTCCCCGGCGTCCGAGTTCTTCGAGAAACGCACGTCGACCGGATCGATCATCAGGCGGTCGTAGACACGCAGGTCGATGCCCGGCTTCGTGAAGATGCGCGAGCCCGCCTTTTTCGGGTTGGGGCCCAACTTGGAGTAGTCCGCGAAAAAACCGGACTCCGCTTGCGGAGTGTTGGTGGCGCAACCGGCAACGAAGCCGGCGGCAAGGAGGATGGCGAAGTACTTCATCTTTAATACGCCTCGTTCCAATACTCTTCCCACATCGCCTTCAACTCGGCCTTCATCTCGGCACGCTGACGGGCAACCGCGATGTCTTTCTTGTTCTTGCGATACCAGTGCTGCCAACCCTCGCGCGAGAGGCCCTCGTCGGCGCCGGTCAGCGAAGCCAGGTTCACGCGGAACGCCGCCAGGAAGCGGTTGCTGTCCGAGTTCCACCCACGGCGGCGGCGGCCCTCGCCGGCCAGGCGCATGCCTTTGATCAGCGCCTCAACGGCGTCCTTGTGACGGATGTTTCCGATCCCGTAGATGCGCGCTTCGCCGGACGCGAGCGTGAGCCCCTTGAACGGGCTCTTGGCCAGCACCTGAATGGACGACTCGTCGCCGTGGCGGCCGATCGCCTTCAACGTGTGCGCGTAGATCCGCTCGTGTTTGTGGATGTCCGACTTGCGGCGGAAGAAGCGATGCAGCTGTTTGAGACCCTCGGGGTGTTTCTGCCAACCGAGCATGTCCGCCGTCTGGATTTGGATGCGCTCGCTGCGGTCGCGCAAGCCTCGCGCCATCGCACGGACGACGCGGCTGTCGATCAGGCCCGCGTAGGTCTCGATCGCCTCGATCTTCGCGCCCTCGTCCTTGCTCTTGAACGCGGCGGCGATCGCGTCGACCGCTTCCTCGACCTGGCCGTTCGACGGGCTCTCGACGCGCGTGAACGGAGGACCGAGCTTGGGTTCTGCGCTGATCGGGCCGCCGACGTAATACGGCGTTTTCCAATAGCGCTCCCAACCCTGGCTTACGTCCTCAGCGACCTTCGGACGGTCCTGCGAGACGTTGAACGTCTTCTTGTTCGATCGCCACCAAGCCTCCCAGTCCTCGCGAACCACGCCGAAGTCCTGGCCGGTCAGCACGGCCATCGCCATGCGCCACGGCTCCGCGAACTGACCGCGCAGCTGTTTCGGGATGCCCTTCGAGCGGCCCTTCTTCGCAGCGCGCATCAGAACCTCGACTGAGTCGATGCTCCGGATGTTCGAGAGGCCGGCGAGACGAGCGACGCCCGTGTCGAGGGTCAGGTACTTGAAGTTGATGTCGCCGAGGATCTTGACCGAACCACGGTCGCCGTGCCGGCCGATCTCCCTGAGCAACGTTGCGAAGAGCTCATCGTTCTTGCGCAGCTTGCGGTCGCTGCGATAGAGAGAATGCAGCGCTTTCAGCGCTGCGGGCGATTGCGACGAACCGTAGAGGCGGATCGCCGCGTCGCGCACAGCGGTGCTCTTCGCGCGCAGGTACTTTGTGATGACCCGCATCACGGCGGGATCGGTGTTTCCGCCGTGTTTTTCGAGCATGTCGAGCTGAAGGTGGTCGTCGCCGACGCGCAGTGCATCGTTCAGCTCTTTGATGGCCGTCGAGTTCTGCGCCGCCGCTGAAACAGCGAGCGTCAGAAGCAACATGCCGCACAACATGCCGATCGGCGCGCCGATCGAATCATCGCGGCGCCGCCCGGCGCCCCGCCCAACCTGATCCCGTTTGAACATAGTGGACTCCTCCCGGAGCGCCGAAAGCCTGCGCTTGGGAGGCGGAGTCTATCAAGGTCGTCTCCAGCGCGAAAGCCGCCTCCCATCGGGGGTTTCCGGGCCCGGCGGGCCAGACGAAAAAGGGCACGCCCACCGTCTCCGGCAAGCGCGCCCAGGGTCCAAAAGGGAAAGAGCCTGGATCAGTTCATCTTGATTCGGCTTTGTTTGGCGTGCCCGCCCAGATGCGAGAGCACCAAGTGCGGGTAGAGCGTTTTCTGACCGGCCGCGACCTCGAACGTCGCCTCGGCGGTGCGGTAGTCGAAGTTCTTGGTCGGGTGAAGGGCGGAATACTCGATGTCGCCCGCCCAGATCCGGCGCAGCTCGAAACGAAGCGGCTTGCCGCGGTAGTTACGGATCGTGTCCACCCACTCCTGGCGTTCGTCCCAACCATGCACGTACTCGTGGCGTCCGCGCGTGCGGAATTCGAAGTTGATGCGCTCGCTCGTCTTGAGGCGGCGTTCGTACACGACGAGGTCGTCCGCGCCGAGGTTCACCTCGATCTGCGCCTTGACGGGCACGTACCGAAGCAACTGCTGCCCGAGATACCCGAGGCCGTCGCGCTCGTTGCGTTTGAAGATCCGCACGATGCCGTTGGGCAGCGGCGACTCCCCGAGCCCGTGTTCGTCGTCGTTCTGCCAGAGGAAGAACCGAACGGGGCGCGCGCCGTATTGGTGCTCGCGCATCCGATAGAGGATCTCGAACTTCATCGAGTCGGACGTCACGGCCCGCATGCGCTTCGACCATCCGTTGCGCATCGTCTCCTGGCCCTCGACGGAGAACATGAAGTACTCCGACAGGCCTTCCTTCACGATGCGTTTCGCCTTGCGACCGGCGCCGGCGGCCATGTCCATGAGCCCCTCCGCCTGGGCAAACGCGCGGGAAGCGGCCTTGAGTGTCATCTCCTTGCGCGCATCGCTGTCCCTGGGCGGCATCGCCACGCCCCGGCGGCGCGCCAGATCGGCGATCTTCTCGACGAGATTGATCGTGCCGACGACCAGCCGGATCTCCGCATTCTCGTACTCCTCGCCTGAGTTGTTGAAGACGCGCACGTAACCGCGGAAGTCCATTTCGTCCTCGTCGCGATCGGTGGTGGCGACGTAGTCCATGCGCCAGGTCAATCCGCTGGTGAAGTACGTCACCTCGACCTTGGCCTGCCCCTCGAATTGGGAGTCGATGTTCCAGACGAGGTGTTGCGGCTTCTGGCCGGGGAACGTCGTGTCCGACAGTTCGATCTGATCGGCGTGCTCCAGCGGGCGGAACTCGACGCTGCTCGGGTCGATGAGCGTGTTCGCCCACGAGAACTGGATCTGGTTGAGCCCCTTCTTGAAGCTCAGCGAACGCCGCTCGCGGACGAGCGTCAGGTCCGCGGAGTTGTAGATCGTGAGCTGGACCGAATCGCGGACCGGTAGCGTCACGAGGTCGACGTTTTTGGCCGCTGCCGGCAGCGCGAGAAGCGCGATGAGCAGGGCGGGGAAAATCGTGTTGCGGTTCATGGGTTTACCAGAGGTTCTTGATGATGATGTGGAACTGGATGAGGGTCTTCTCGACCTTCGCGTCTTGGTCTTTCGGGCGTGCAGGCAGCGCGATGTGCAGCTTCGGCAAGGTCCGGCCGTCTTCGTAGGTGATGCGAAGCTCGTCGGTGGTCTCCGGACCAAGCTCCCACTCGGAGAAACCGCGCGGGTTGGTGCCGTACTGCTGCGCGAGCCGGTTGACCTGCTCGCGAATGTCGATCGTCGCGCCCGTGTCCTTGAAATTCTCGATCTCGTACGTGATCAGCAGTTCCTGATTGAACAGGTTGCCGCGCACCTTGTGGCGCCTGTTGCGCGTGATCTTCCGAGTGCAGACGATATCGCGAGCCTGTCCGAGGAACAGACGCATGTCGCCGTCGATGGGCGTCAGGCCGGTCCAGTCCTCGCCGAGGAACGCCTCGCCGCCGTGGCCGTCCTGGATGAAGATGCGCACTTTGCCGGGCTGCAGCGGGAACTCGCCGAGGCGTGCGCGTTTGGTGTTCCTCAAGCGGTAGTGCATCAGGACGCGCGACGCGAACGGTTTGTCGGGGTTGAGCCGACCGTGCTGATACCAGTCGAAGGTGAAGGTCTTCTCGATCGGCACCTTGTGGAAACGCTTGACGAGCATCTTGACGTCGGTCTGGTGCCCGATGAGCTTCAGGAAACGCGGACCGAACCCGGCCCAGACGCCGGCCTCGCCGAAGTCCTCGCCGCTGTAGTTGCGGACCTGGATGTAGTGTTTCAGCGTCAGCTCCGTTTCCTTCTTGTTCGCGAGCGCGCGATAGGAAAACGAGCGGCCGAGATTCGAGATCAGGTAGCTCACGCGCATCTTTAGCGCGCACGCGCGGCCGGCGCTGACCGACCAGACGAGCGCGTTCTCATTGGGCGGGTACGCAACGTGGATCAGCGCGACCTCGGGTTGGCCGTCGATCACCTGAATCGGCCGGAATTCGCCGCCGCGACGAATGGCGATCGGACGGAGTTGGATGGAGTCCTTGTCCACGCGGGTGTTGGACCAGCTGAAGTCGACACGGTTGTCGCCCTTCAGAAGCGGCACGATGCGCTCCTCCTCGACGAGGGTGTAGCGCCCGTTGTCGAGTTGGATCTCGACTCGTTCGCGCTTCGGCAGGGTGGTTAGTTTGATGCGGGCAAACGAGTCGGACGCCGTGAATAGACATACGGCGGCGATCGCGGGAATCAGGCGGGTGGCTCTCATTTCAGAGTCGATAGACGCAACCGATCCCGGCCCGGTTCCAAGGCGCACGTAAATGTTGTGTCGAAGCGGGACGGGTCGCACGCGGGCCGTCCCGCTTCCCTTTGCCTCGGCCTCGGCCTTTGGCCCCTGCTCCTTTCCCTTTTCCCCCACGCCTTTGCCCCACCCAAGGCAGAGGCGAAGGCTGAGGTCGAGCGTTCCCCACGCTGCCCGACCCTTCACTCCGGTGCTAATATCTGCGGTTCGACCGGCGCCCGCGCCGGGCTTTCAAAATCCGTCCAAAGCAAGAAGAGCTAGAGCCGTGGCCGAACAGCACCCGTTTGCACCGACCGACACCTTTGTCCACCGCCATCTCGGGCCCCGCGACGCGGAGATCGCGACCATGCTCGAGGCGATCGGCTGTGATTCCCTGGACGCGCTCGCGGACTCCGCGGTGCCGTCGGACATTCGCTTGGACGGAGAACTCGATCTCGGCGCCGACCGCGGCGAGCACGAACTCCTCGCCGAACTCGCGGAGATGGTCGGTCAGAACCAGGTTTGGCGCTCCTACATCGGAATGGGGTACGCGAACTGCGTCGTGCCGCCGGTGATCCAGCGCAACATCCTGGAGAACCCTGGTTGGTACACGCAGTACACGCCCTATCAGGCCGAGATCAGCCAGGGCCGGCTTGAGACGCTGCTCAATTACCAGACGATGATCTCGGATCTCACCGGGATGGATCTGGCGAACGCGTCCATGCTGGACGAAGGCACGGCGGCGGCGGAAGCGATGGCGCTCTGCCTCGCGGTCAACCGGAAGAACAAGTCCGAGACGTTTCTTGTTTCGGCGGACTGCCATCCGCAGACGATCGAGATCGTGCGCACGCGCGCGGCAGCGGTCGGCATCAACATCGTCGTCGGCGACGCGGAAGCGCACGACTTCGACGCGCAACCGGTGTTCGCGGCGCTCCTGCAGTACCCCACCACCGACGGCCGCGTGCGGGACTACCGCGGTTTCGTCGAGAAGGCTCACGGCAGGAACACCCTCGTGGCGGTCGCGACCGACCTTTTGGCTCTGGTCCGGTTGACGCCGCCGGGCGAGTGGAACGCGGATGTGGTCATCGGCAACTCCCAGCGCTTCGGCGTGCCGTTCGGCTACGGCGGGCCGCACGCCGCGTTTTTCGCGACGCGCGACGCCTACCGGCGACAGCTCCCTGGCCGCATCGTCGGCGTGAGCAAGGACGCGCACGGGATGTCCGCGCTCCGTCTTGCGCTCCAGACGCGCGAACAGCACATCCGCCGAGAGAAAGCAACGAGCAACATCTGCACGGCGCAGGTCCTGCTGGCGATCATGGCCGGGGCGTACGGCGTCTACCACGGCCCCGACGGTCTGCGCGCGATAGCGGACCGAGTCCACGGACTCGCCGCGACGTTGGCGGCCGGACTCAAGAAACTCGGACTCGACCTCGGCGGCGAACCGTTCTTCGACACCGTGTCGGTACGCCTCGACGCCGCCAAGGCCGACGCTGTTGTGGCGCAGTGTGCGCAACAGGAGATCAACCTGCGGCGCCTGGCGCCCGATGCGCTCGCGATCGCCCTGGACGAGACCGTCACAGAAAAAGACCTCGACGATCTGCTCGCAGCGTTCGGTGCGGACTTCCGCGCCGCGGATGTCGCGACGATGGGCCTCGCGGCGACGCGCACCTCGGAGTTCATGACGCACGAGGTCTTCCACAAGTACCGGAGCGAGCACGAGATGCTGCGCTACCTCCACCGCCTGCAGGTGAAGGACCTCTCGCTCACGACGTCGATGATCCCGCTCGGGTCGTGCACGATGAAACTCAACGCGACGTCCGAGATGCTGCCCATCACGTGGCCGGAGATCGCGGGCATCCACCCGTTCGTTCCGGCGGAGCAGGTCAAGGGCTACGCGGCGCTCACGAAGTCGCTCGAGAACCAACTCAGCGAGATCACAGGATTCGCCGCGACGTCGCTGCAACCGAACGCGGGTTCGCAGGGCGAATACGCGGGCATGCTCGTCATCCGCGCCTATCACGAGAGCCGCGGCGAGGGCGACCGCAACGTCTGCCTGATTCCGATGTCGGCGCACGGCACGAACCCCGCCAGCGCGGTCATGGCCGGCATGAAGGTCGTTGCGATCAAGTGCGACGAAGCCGGCAACATCGACATCGGAGACCTCAAGGAAAAGTCGGCGAAACACGCGGACGCGCTCGCATCGATCATGGTCACGTATCCGTCGACCCATGGCGTGTTCGAGACCGGGATCCGCGAGATCTGCTCGGTCGTGCACCGACACGGCGGGCAGGTCTATCTCGACGGCGCAAATCTCAACGCGCAGTGTGGACTCTGCCGGCCCGGCGACTACGGCGCCGATGTCTGCCACATCAACCTGCACAAGACGTTTTGCATTCCGCACGGCGGCGGCGGTCCCGGCATGGGTCCGATCGCGGTGGCTGAACACCTCGCGCCGTTCCTGCCCGGCCATCCGATCGTGAAAACCGGCGGCGATAAAGCGATCGGCCCGGTCAGCGCGGCCCCGTGGGGTAGCGCCTCGATCCTTCCGATCTCGTGGGTCTACATCTCGCTGCTCGGCGGCCCTGGCCTGAAAAAAGCGACGCAGGTCGCGATCCTCAACGCGAACTACATGGCCAAGCGGCTCGAGGAGCACTACCCGGTGCTCTACCGCGGCCCCAACGGACGCGTCGCGCACGAGTTCATCATCGACATGCGTCAGTTCAAGGCGACGTCGGGCATCGAGGTCGTGGACATCGCGAAGCGACTGATGGACTACGGCTTCCACGCGCCGACGATCAGCTTCCCGGTGGCCGGCACGTTGATGGTCGAACCGACCGAGAGCGAGAGCCAGGCGGAACTGGATCGCCTCTGCGACGCGCTCGCGCAGATCCGCGGCGAGATTCGCGACATCGAAGAGGGCCGCGCGGACCGCGAGAACAACCTGCTCAAAAACGCACCGCACACCGCGCACGCCATCGCAGCGAGTGAGTGGAACCACCCCTACTCGCGCGAGGAGGCCGCCTTCCCCGCCGAGTGGACGCGCCACCACAAGTACTGGACGCCGGTCGGCCGCATCGACGATGTCTACGGCGATCGCAATTTGATCTGCTCGTGCGACGGGATGGACGCCTACGACGAGTAGCGGAGCTACTGCTCGTCCTTGGCCTCTGACTCGGCCTGCTCCTCGGCCTAACCCTGTGACCTTTGCCTGTTCAGCGGGTTGGTTCCCGAAGGTTGGGCGGCGCGTTGGGCGTCTTCCGCTTCGATCGCCGGAGCCTCGTGCTCGAACGAAGTTACTGAGCTCTCTGCGCCCGGACGCTCACCGCGAAAACGCGCGGTTCCAGATGCGGCGCCAGCCCGGAGGCCTGCACCCTTGCACTTGCGCGATCGGAATGCGCGCGCCCGCGCCGACACGGTCATCCAGCGACTCGATCGTGCGTGCGAACAGCGCCATGCGCGTCTGCATCAACTCCGGCGTTACGCGCTCGGCGACTTTTTCGCTGATGACGACCGGGTTCGTATTGATCTCGAAGATCTGAATCCGGCCGTCGAGCAGAGCGTAGTCGACGCGGCCCCACTGGATGCCGGCCAGTCGGGCGATCTCGCCGAGTTCGTCGAGATGCGGACGCGCGCGCAGGAACTCCTGCTCGAGTTTCAAATCCGACTCGTCGCGATGCTGCGCTCCCTTGACCATCCACTCTTCGCTGGAAAACAGATGCGCCGGCTCGATGACGCCGTCGAGGATGTACGCGCCGTACTTTCGGTAGGCACCGGTTTCGTCGCGTGTATCGACAAACTCGACCGCGAGCGTGTCCGAACGCGCGACGCCGACGGCGGCGACCGCCCGGCGGTACTCATCCTCGTTGTTCAGCAACCCCGTGACGTTTCCGCAGTGATCGTCCTCGCGACGCAGGAACACGGGATAGCGCGTCGGCGCGCGCACCTCGTCGAGACGGTAGACGTCATAGTCGTTGATGCCACGCTCGAACAGGACTCGATTCAGTTGATAGCGAGCCATGACATGGGCCGGATCGTTGAGCAACGGCACCTCCGGGCATGTCTCGCGGATCTTCTCGGCGACACGAACAAGCACATCGCGAAACGGCGGCGACTGCACCTCGACGCTCGCGAAAATGAAAGCCCCATACGGCAGGTACCCGCGCGTTCCCAGGCTCTCGTAGGGCAACACCTGGATGCGGCGGGCCGCGGATTCCGGAAGGAACCGTTGCAGCCGGTCGATCGTGACTCGGCCGTCCTTGCTCGTGAAGTAGTGGATCACGGCGCGGACCCTAGCACACGGCGCGCGCGATGCGGCTACCGTTCAACGTGTGAACAAGCGGTTCCAGGTCCGCCGCCAGCCCGGGGGGCGATAGCCGGGCAAGTCCGCGATCGGGATGCGGCGGCCGGACGGAGCCGCCTTCGCGAGTTCGACCATCGCGGCCCAGATCGGCGCAAACATCTTGTCGAGGGTGGGTCTCCGCTCCAGCATGCTCAGACCAACGGCGGTCAAGATCATCGGGTTGGTATTGATCTCGAAAATCTGCACACGTCCATCGCGAATCCCGTAATCGATGCGCCCCCACTCGATGCCCGCGATCCGGGCGACACTTTCGAGTTGCTCGCGGTGGGGATTGGTCTCGATGAACTTCATCTCGATGTCGTAGTCGGGAACGTCGTACTCGGCCAACTTGACCATCCACTGCCGGCTGGAAAACAGATGCGCGGGGAACACGGCCCCCCCCACGATCATCGCCGAGTACTTCCGGTAGACCCCGTCCGGCTCCGATGTATCCACGAACTCGACGGCGAGTGTGTCGGATCGTCGATGTCCCTGCGCGGCTACCGCGAGCTGGAATTCCTCCTCGGATTGAAGCAACGGGGTGATGTTCCCCTGATGATCGTTCTCACGCCGGAGGAACACCGGGTAGCGCTTTGGCGATCGTGCCTCGTCCAAACGGTAGACGTCGAATTCGTTGATGCCGCGCTCATGCAGCATTCGGAGGAGCTCGTAGCGTGTCATCACGCGAGCCGGATCGTTCAGAACGCGAACGCTGGGACCGGACGCGCGAATCCGCGCCGCCAAGGCCGCGATCTGCGCGCGCTGCTCGGAAGATCGCCCCTCGAGGCTACCGAAGGCGAAGCACCCTCGCGGGAGGTAACCACGGTGGCGCAGGTCCTCATATGCATGAATCCGAATGTGCTGCCGCGAAGTCTTGCCGATGTACTTGCAAAGCCGTCCGATCGACCCACGGCCCCGGCGACTCAGCACGAAATGAAGCACGACACGGTCCTCGCCACGGCGCGGACACTAGCACACGATGCACGCCAGCTGCTCAGCGTGTGAACAAGCGGTTCCAGGTACGGCGCCAGCCCGGGGGGCGATATCCGGGCAAGTCCGCGATTGGGATGCGGCCCCCGGAAGGAGACGCCCGCGCAAGTTCGACCATCGCGGCCCAGACCGGCGCGAGGATCTTGTCGACGATGGGTCTTCGCTCCGGAACGCTCAGGTCCGTGGGGCTCACGATCATCGGATTTGTGTTGATCTCAACCTGCACGCGGCCATCGCGAACACCGTAGTCGATGCGCCCCCACTCGATGCCGGAGATCCGAGCGATGGTTTCGAGCTGCTCACGATGCGGATTGGTCCTTAGGAACTCCATCTCCGCCTCGTAGTCGGGAACGTCGTACTTCGCGATCTTGACCATCCACTCCCGGCTGGAATAGAGGTGCCCTGGTAATACGGAGTCCCCCGCGATGAACGCGGCGTACTTGCGAAAGATCCCGATCGAGTCCCTCGTGTCCACGAACTCGACGGCGAGGGTGTCGGACCGCGGGTGCCCCCGCTCGGCGACCGCGCTCCGGAAATCCGCTTCGGTCTGAAGCAACGGAGTAATGCTCCCGTGATGGTCGCTCTCGCTTCTCAGGAAAACAGGGTAGCGCTTCGGCGATCGCGCCTCGTCCAGGCGGTAAACGTCGAACTCGCTGAGTCCGCGCTCGACCAGCGAACGGTTGAGCTGATAGCGCATCATCGCGCGCGCAGGATCGTTCAGAACACGGTTGCCGGGATCGGACTCGCGAATTCGGGCCGCCAGACCCGCGAACTGAGCGCGCTGCTCCGACGATCGGCCTTCGAGGCTCGCGAAGATGAAACACCCCCGCGGGAGATAGCCACGGTGCCGCAACTCCTCGTACGTGATGACACGAACGTGCCGGTGGACCCCATCGCCGAGATGCTCGCGAAGCCGCTGGATCGGCCGGCCGCCCCCACGACTTGTCAGATAGTGAAGCAACGCGTCCCCACCCTCACGGTGCCGGAGCGGCGACGCGGCGCACCAGTTTCATCCAACGCCTCGGCGGCCGGCCCGGCAGCCCTTCAAGCGGGATGCGACTCCCACCGGATCCGTCGAGGGGCTCGACGGCGGTCCAGTACCTGTGAAAGAACAGGCTGTCGATGTGGTCCTCCGGTAACCGCTCGTAGACACGCGAGGTCCATAGTTGCGGATTCGTGTTGATCTCGAACACCTGGATGCGGCCGTCCCGCGTAAACCCGTAGTCAGCGCGACCGTACTCGATTCCGGCGATCTTGAAGATGCGTTTCAGCAGTGCGTCGTGCGGGTGTTCCTTGAAGTAGCGCATCGGCGCCTCCTGGTCGATGGGGTCGCAGTTCGTCATCTTCAGCTCCCAGTCTGATCCGACGTAGAAGTGGTCCGGCATGACGCGGTCGCCGACCACCCAGGACCCGATCTTGTGGAACCGCCCATCTCCACGTCGCAGGTCCACGAACTCGACGACGAGACGGTCGACGCCAGCGGTTTCCGAAAGCGCCGCACGAACTTCTTCCGGCGTATGCAGGAGCGGCGTCAGCGGCCCGCTGTGCTCGCGCTCGTCGCGCACGAACACGGGGAACCGCTGCGGCTCACGGCATTCGTCTTCCCGGTAAACGTTGAAGTCGTTGATTCCCTCGACGTGCAAGCGCCGAAGAAGGTGGTACCGGCGCAGGACTTTCGCCGGGTCGTTCAATAGCAGCGCGTGCGGGTTGGTTTCGCGAATCCGGCGGAACAAGGCCGCGGCGGCGCCCAACTCGTCGGGGCGTAACCGCTCGAGATCGGTGAATACATATGTGCCCGGCGGCAGGGAAACCCGCTTGCGAATGGACTCGTACGCGATGGACTGCATGCGGTCCGCGGCCGGTCGCCCGAACTGGTGCCGGAAACACTCCACGCAATCGCGGTTTTTGGAAAGCGACAGGAAGTAGATCACGGGGTGAGCACTCCCGCCCGCCGGGCGATCCCGCGCACGATGCGTTGCCAACGGCGCGGGCGCCGCCCTGGAAGTCCAGCCAGCGGCACGTCGGCACCGTGGCCGGTGTCGATCTCGGACAGCGCCTTCCACAGGCTTTCGACGCCGGGATCCGGATCGCTGACCGCGGTCACCAGCGGATTGGTATTGATCTCGAATACCTGGAGGCGGCCCGCCGGCGTGAAGCCGTAGTCGATGCGCCCGTAGTCGATGTTCGCGAGGCGCAACATGGGAGCCAGAATCGCGGCGTGCGGATTCGTCGAGATGTGCCCGACCTGGTCGCATTCGACGTCGCCGCGGTCCTTGATGACCCAGTGCTTCGACGAATAGAAGTTCCGGGCGAGCACGGTCCCGCCGACCCCCATCGCGCCGAATTTCCGATAGACGCCTGATGAGTCGCGCATATCGACGTACTCGACAATCAAGCGGTCGGGCCGCGGAACACCGAGCGCCGAGATCGCCGCCTCCAACTCCTCGCGCGAATGCAACAGCGACGTCAGGTGGCCGTTGTGTTCGCACTCCTCGCGCAAGAACACCGGATACGTGGCCGGCCAACGCACCTCGTCCACACGGTAGGTGTTGAACTCGTTGACGCCCGCTTGGTGAAGCCGTCGAAGCAGGCCGTAGCGCCGCAGGACGCGATACGGATTGTTCAATATAACGGCCGCGGGCGCCGCTTCCTTGATCCGCGTGTAGAGCGCTTCCGCCTCGAGTCGTTGATACGCGTTCAGGCGCTCCAGGTCCGAGAAGACATAGGCCCCGGCCGGAAGCGTTGCCCGCCGACGGACCGACTCGTAGGTGATCACGGAGACGTCCGCGTCGCCGGCCTCACGAACCTGCGAGCGCAGGCGATCCACGCACCCGCGGTTTCGCTCCAAAACAAAGAAACTGAGCACCCGGCGCAGAACTTACCAAATCGTTCGTCGATGCGAGAGGTGGCGCCCAGCCTGCGTTCAGCTCTGAAGCTCGGCCCATGTCGTCAGGAAGATCTCCTCCAAATCCCCGTCGCCGTCCTCGTCCAGCTCGGCCTACAGGTTTCGATTGTCGATCACCGTCAAGAGTAGAGTCGAACCGTTCACACTTTTGATTCGCAACCGTCCGCGGTTCGGAGTGCTGCCGCCGACACTCTCAAACGAACGCGTCGTCTGAAACGTGACCGGCCCGCCGAGCGCGTCGTCCCGCACGGTCCCCGACCGTTCGGATCTGAATTCGTCTGTGGATAGATCCGCTGTTTCCTCGAACCGGTAGTTTTCGAGCGTCGTTGTCACGCCGCCTCCCGAGAACGTGAGTGACTTCCCACGAATGATGCCCCTTGGTTCCGTACTGCCGGCATCGCGAAGCTCGAGTGTCATGTCTCCGTCCGTCGCCACGGGCTGACCGGCCACGATCCCGGCCAGGTCTCCGAACGTGAAAGCAATCACAACCGCCGTGTCCGAGAGCTTCACGACCCCAAACGACATGCTCCCGTCCAGTCTCTCGATGCCACCTCCGACGTTGTTCACGCACGAACGGAGGGTGATCGTCGTCGTGTCGCCGCGGCTTGGGGTGCCGACGGGAGAACGATCGACGAAACTCACCGTCGAGTTTCCCGCGGTGCCGCAGGGCGTCGTGCCCGGCCGGAGGTCGACGTCTTCCAAGATGTCGCTAGCAAGACGATTCAGATCGTCGGTGTACTCCGAGCTTCCGAAAACAGCACGCGCAACGGCCTCGGCGTTTTCCATGGTGATCACCGCTGTTCCGGCGGGCTGACCACCGCCGCCACCGCCTCCGCCGCAAGCAGGCAGTAAGACCAACACACCAACCAAGTATCTCCTGTTCCAATGCATGATTCCCTCCCTGTTCGCGAACGATTCGTCTCACCCCATGCGGTCGCACCGTCCGCGATTCGTGCGGCTCTACGCGCCTGCCGTGCCGACGCCAATTCACGGCGATTGCGAGCGGAACCGAGGTCCCCCGTTCCCAAGTCACGGCAACAGGTGAGAACTTCGGTTCTCGCCATTCGCTCGCCTGCGCGCTCGCCCGGCCTTTCCAGGCCCCGTTTGCGCATTAGAGTCCGTGAAGATTCCAGAAACGGGAGGACGAGAGATGTCACGCAATCGGCGAGTACGCCCCCTTCTTCTTTTCTTGTTGTGGATTTGGGTGGGCTGCGTCGCCCTTGTCCTCGATCTTTTCCTGAACGTGTCCGAGTTCGACGCGGTCCGGCCGCGCTCGACGCTCTATGCAGGCATGCGCATCGCCGCCCACAAGTTGGTCGGCGAGCGGCTACCGGGCGAGTTCACGGTCCCGCTCGTGAACGAAATGGATCCCGTCCACGCCGTCACCTTCGGCCGCAACCAGCTCGATGAACAGGGCTGGGCGGAAGTCCACCGCATCGTCGAACGCGACGGCGATCCCGATCCGCGTATCCGCGCAGCCGTTCACGAGACCTTGGCAGCCGCGATCAAACCGCGAACGCCGTATCGCGGCGGCGTCGAAGCCATCCGACTCGCCGCGGCGATCGGGGACGAAACGACGTGGGACCGCTTCCTCGCGGTGATCGGCCACCGGTACACCATGAACCGCAAACTTCCGCTGACCGCGGATCGCGACGACCTCGAGTTGCTGCGGGTCACGATCGACGCCATTCACACCAAGGGAACGTCGCGCCAGCACGCGGATCTGGCGCAGCGCATCGCGGCGGAACTCGAAACGGAAACCGACGGCGCGACCCTGACTTTGCTCACGGAACAGGCGCAACGGTTGCTTGGCGACGATGGGCTTTATCGCGGTGCGCGCAAACGCCTCGAATCCGCCCTGGCGCGCGCTCCAAAGGGGAATCCGTACCGCGTGCCGGATCGGCGTCCGCACACCGGAGCCGGCGGCGCCATCCTGGTGCGCTTTGCCGATGATGCCACCGGCGGGGCGATCCTCGACGCGGCTGCGGCCGTGGACGCGGAACACCTCGCGTCGTTTGCGACCCTGAACATCCGCCGTTGGCACGTCGCTGCGCCGGATCAGGCGGTCCGCACCTTGAACGACTCCGAGTTCGTGCGGTACGCGGAACGGGACGTTGGGCTCGCCACGGCCGGGACTCCGAACGACACGCGCTTTGGCGAACAGTGGCACCTCCACAACACGGGACAGACGGGCGGCACGCCCGACGCCGACATCGATGCGCCGGAGGCGTGGGACATCGTGACGGACTCGCCGGCGGTCATCGGTTTCGTCGACACGGGCATCGACTACAACCACGAGGATCTCGCCGGCAACATCTGGATCAACCCCGGCGAGGATCTCGACAGCAACGGAATCGTCGATGCGTCGGATTTCAACGGAATGGACGACGACCTGAACGGATATGTCGACGACCTCCGCGGCTGGGACTTCGGCGACAACGACAACGACCCGATGGACGCCGACGGCCACGGCACGTTCACCGCGGGCGTCGCGGGCGCAGTCGGCAACAACGGCATCGGCGTAACCGGCGTTGCTTGGAACGTCAAACTGATGCCGCTTCGCGTCATCTTCGGACTCGACAACGGTGGCATTCAGGCCATTCCTGCATTGGAGTACGCGAACTCGTTCGGTGTGGAGATCGTCAACCACAGCTGGGGAGCGCGCGGACCGCTGCAGTCCCTGCGCGATGCGTACGAGAATTCCACCGCGCTCAACGCCGTTTCTTCCGGCATCGATACCGACCTCAAGAAGATCCCCTCGGGCTACAACCTCGACAACATCATCGCGATCGGGATGTCGTCCGCGCAGGACGCGCAGAGAAGCCACGGCGACTACGTGGACCTGGTGGCGCCAAGCCTTGTCCTCCTCGGCACCGGTCTGTCCAACACATATCTCACCGGCAGCGGCTCGTCGTTGGCTGCGCCCCAGGGCGCGGCGGCGGCGGCCCTCATCTGGGCGCGCTTCCCGGCTCTGACGATGGAGCAGGTCAAACGCCGGCTCATTTACGGCACCGACTACATCGGCGATGTCTCGGGCAACGAGGCATTCACATCCACGTTTGTCGGTGGCAGGCTCAACCTGTTGAACGCACTCGAGGACGACACCGTCGCACCGGCGGCGGTCTCCGATCTCGCCGTGGCGCAGACGTCCTGGGCATCGGTCACGCTGTCTTGGACCGCGACCGGCGACGACGCCCTCTCCGGCCAGGCGCGCGCGCACGAGGTGCGCTATTCGAACGCGCCGATCACCGAGGCCAACTGGGATGCGGCGGCGCGCGTGACGGGTCTCGCTCCGTCGCAGGCTTCGGGCGCAACCGAGAGCCTCCAGGTCTCGGACCTCGAACCCGGTACGTACCACCTCGCCGTCAAGATGATCGACAACGTCGGCAACGCGTCCGCGATCTCCAACGTCGTGCAGGCGACGACCCTGCCGGGCATCCTCGTCCTGAACGACGACGTGGAGGGCGGCGCGGGATCGTGGACCGCGACCGGGCTTTGGCACACGTCCACCCGCCGCGCCAACAGCGCGAGCACTGCCTGGTACTACGGGCAGGAATCGACCGGCGACTACGACACCGGCGCGCCCAACTCGGGAACGCTCACGTCCGCGGCGATCGATCTCACCGGCACGACGGCGGCGCTGCTCGTGTACATGGATTGGAGCTCGGTCTCGAACGCCCAGAACAAGAATTTCGGAAGCCCTCCCGGGGACAAGGACCGGATGCGCGTCCAGGCCTCGTCAGACGGATCGAACTGGACGACGATCTTCGAGATCCGCGGCACCGACGATCCGTGGACGAAACGAACGGTCGACTTGACGCCGTACGTCGGCGGCAACGTCTACGTCCGGTTCTGGTTCGACACCGTCGACGAGTTCCGCAACTACTACGAGGGTTGGTACGTCGACGACATCAAGGTGTACACGTCCGGCCCGGCGCTCACGGTCGCGTCGGACGACTTCGAGTCGGGCGGATTCTCAGGCGGCAGCGGCTGGAACACGGCGTGGTCGGCAGCGGGCGACGCCAGCGTGCGCAGCAACGCCGGCCCGCACTCGGGCTCGTACCACGTGCGCATGCGCAAGGGCAACGGCACCATGTCGCGGTCCGTGGATCTCACCGGCCGCGCCGGCGCGCGCTTGCGTTTCTGGAGCAAGGTCAACTCGTTCGAGAGTTCCGATTCCGCCAGCGTGCGCGTGAGCCCCGACGGCTCGAACTGGACGGTCCTGCGCACCTTCACCTCCGCCGACACGACGTACGCGGAGTACGACTTCGACCTCTCCGGCTTCGCGATGACGGGCGCCTTCCAAGTCGCGTTCGACGGCGACATGAACGCCAACAACGACCAGTGGTACATCGACGACGTTTCCATCGTCGCCGTTGCGCCGCCGGCGAGCGATCCGCCGGTGGCCGACGCGGGACCGGATCAGTCCGGCGACGAGGGTGGCTCAATCAGCTTCGACGGCTCGGGTTCCTCGGATCCCGACGGCACGATCGTGTCGTACGCCTGGACCTTCGGCGACGGCAACACGGCGAGCGGCGCGTCGGTCAACCACACTTACGCCGACAACGGCAGCTACACGGTCACGCTGACCGTGACCGACGACACGGGCGGCACGGACAGCGACAACGCGCTCGTGACGGTAGCCAACGTCGCGCCGCTTGCGGGCGTCGGCGGGCCGTACCCGGGCGACGAGGGCAGCGCGGTCGCGTTCTCCGCCACCGTGAGCGATCCGGGAACGGCGGACACGCATACCTACGTCTGGGACTTCGGCGACGGCGCCAACGACACGGGCAAGAACGTGACCCACGCCTACGTCGACAACGGCACCTACACCGTGACGGTCACGGTGACGGACGATGACGGCGCGAGCGACGCGGACGCGACGACGGCGACGATCTTCAACGTCGCGCCGAGCGCGAACGCCGGCGGCCCGTACGCCGGCACGTCGGGGACCGCCATCAACTTCACCGGCAGCGCGAGCGACCCCGGCAGCGCGGACACGCACACGTTCCTCTGGAACTTCGGCGACGGCTCCCCCAGCGCGAACGGCGCGAACGTGAGCCACACCTACGTGGCGGACGCGACCTACAGCGTGACCCTGACGGTCATGGACGACGACGGCGGCAGCGACAACGACATGACCACCGCGACGATCGGCGGGCAGGCCGGGCCGGTCACGTTCGCGATCGACGACTTCGAGTCGGCAGGATTTGACGGCGGCACGGGCGCCTGGACGGGTTCGTGGACCACCTCCGGCGACGTGACGATGCGCACCGGCGCCGACGGCCCCCACTCGGGCAACTCGCACGTGCGCCTGCGACGCGGCACCGGATTCATGGAACGGACCGTGGACCTCGCCGGCGCGACCGACGTCAAGCTGCGCTTTTGGGCCAAGCTGAGCTCGTTCGAGAACGGCGACGAAGCCGAGGTGCGCGTCAGCCCCGACGGCACCAACTGGACCGTCGTGCACACCTTTGTGAACGGCGACGACGACAACACCTACCGCGCCTACGAGATCGACTTGGGCGGCTTCGCGATGACCGCGGGATTCCGCATCGCGTTCGACGCCAACATGAACAAGGCCAACGACCGTTGGTTCCTCGACGACATCGAACTACTCGGCACACCGGGCAGCTAGGGAGAAAACCATGAACACGAGTAAGACACTTCTAGCCTCGCTGATCATCACGCTGACCGCGGTGAACACCGCAATCGCCGACGAACCCTGCGCGACTTACACGTTTGAGGGCGCCAGACACAATCACCCGATCCTGCCGGTTCCCGAACTCGGACTCACCTTTGGCAGCACGTGGGTCACGGTCAACCAATGAGTCAACATCGGCGACAAACCCTCCGGAATCGTGGTCGCGATGCTCGTGTCCGACTCCGGCGACATCTTTTTCGCCGATCCAGTCTCCGACGTCCGTGTGCTGTATGCGGGAATCACGATCACGCTCGAAGCGTTCGACACCGACGGCAACCTGCTTTCCTCAGCCAGCGGCGATTTCAACATAGCACTGGACACACCGCGCTTTCGGAACTGGGATCCCGTATCGGTGTCCTCGACCACGAGCAACATCGCGAGGGTTCGAGTGACCGGCGTGCCGTTCAGCACAC
>JAZFYD010000036.1:0-11978 GCA_036443405.1 Planctomycetota bacterium | reverse complement strand
AGGGCGGCCTCGGCGCCCGCGTGGCCGGCGCGCCGCTGAAAGTGGACGGCGTGATTAGCGTGCACGTCGACATATTCAGTGAGGAAGAGCGCGTGGTCGCGCGCAAGGGAACGCGCTGGGCCGACGTGCTGCAGGCGTTCGTTGACGCCGGGTGCAAAGAGGCGGAGTTCGCGGACGCGGACTAGGCCGCTGGCGGAAATCGGTAGCCGTCCGGCGTCCCCAGTTCCAGCCACTCCAGTTACGGCACTCGTGCCGAAACGGGTCGCCCTAACTCGTTTACAGAAAGGCCTTCTGACGTTCTGTGCCCGTACATCGTTCCGTGCCCGATGACCGAATCCGCAACAGAGGTGGGCCACATCTCAGACCGTTCGAACGTATGGCTCCAACGGCGTCAGCCGTTGCACCGATGACCGAATCCGCAATAGCGGTGGGCCACATCTCAGACCGTTCGAACGTATGGCTCCAACGGCGTCAGCCGTTGGGCAGGCAACACTGCGGCGTAAGGCGTTGAAGCCAAGAAACTCAGTACGCGCGGCGGATCTCAGCGTCGCGGTAGTAGTAGCGGACGATCTCCTCGCCGCTCTTGCCCTTTTTCGCGAGGCCGATCGCACCCATCTGGCAGAGGCCGACGCCGTGGCCCCATCCGCCACCGCGGAAAGTGAACGAACCGCCGTCGCGTTCGATTTCGAGCACGCGCGTGCTGCGCAATGCCGACGGGCCGACGCTCAAACGAAACTCATTGGCCGGGACCGACTTCGCGCCGTCGTTCGTGATGATCAGAAACGCCTGGGCCCGGCCATGCGGCGTCCGTTCGCTCACCTGGACGTCGCGCAGTGTCGCGGTGCCCATCCCGGCGGCTTTGGCGATCGCGCCGCTTTCCAGGCGGCCCTCCCAGCGCCAATACTTGCTCGCGCGACAGTGTTCACAGGCGACCCCGCGCATCGGGGTGGTGTCGTCCGCGTTCAGGCCGCGCTGCGGGTCCGTGGTGTGTCCGCCGCACGTCGAGTGGTAATACGCTTTCAGCGGTTCGCTGTTGTCCGCGCGCACGAGATATTGGCCGATCGTGGCAAGGACGCCGTCGCGGAGATGCTGGTCGTCGGGCGCACGCCGAAATCCTACATAGCGTTGATAGAGCGTGGTGTCGTCGACGTCGAAGCCGTCTCGTTCCAAGGCCAGGTAGTGAAGGGTGTACGACCGGACCGCGATCGCTTGCGCCGCGGCCGCGGCGGGCGGCACCTCTTTGAGCGGCAGTTCTCCGCGCAAGACGCCAAGCACGTAATCCTCGATCGTCACGTGGTTCACGATCACGAGGTGTTCGTCGACGCTGATCTCGATGGTGCCGCTATAGGTCGACTCATCCACCTGCACGAGACCGGCGGCGCTCACCGTGATCCGGTCGACACCGATCGGTTCGCCGTCCAGCGAGAGCGAATCGCCCTGCCGCGCGAGCAGCCCTTTTTTGCTGCGGAGCAGCGTGCGCTCGCCTGCGCGGAATTCGAGCTTCTCGCCTCGCACGAGGACTTTTTGAGGCTTGCCGAGCGACGCCAGCAGGACCCGAACCTTCGGGGCGGCCGCGTATTCGAGCGGTTTTCGGGGTGCGGGAGCGCTCTCGGGCGCTGCCGAGCACGCGGCCAGAACCAGTAAGGGGAGTACGCACACCGGAACGCGCATCACGAATCGAACAGCGAGCCGGTTTCGCGTTTTTCGGAGCCCCCGATCGGATCGGAGCCAATGCCGAACTCGTCCATGCACGCCGGGCTGGCGCGGCGGCCCTGCGGCGTTCGCTGCAGAAAACCCGAACGGATCAGAAACGGCTCGTACACGTCCTCGATCGTGCGGTCGTCCTCGCCGACGCTCACGGCAATCGTCTTGAGTCCGACTGGCCCGCCGCCGTGGCGAACGACCGCTTCGAGGATGCGCCGGTCGAGCAGGGAAAAGCCGCGGTCGTCCACGCCGAGGCGGCCGAGGCCCTCGCGCGCGACGGTCTCGTCGATGTTGTTGTCGTAGTGCTCCTGCGCGAGGTCGCGGATGCGGCGCAGGAAACGGTTGGCCACGCGCGGCGTGCCGCGTGCTCGCTCGGAAACGAACTCGGCCGCACCGGATGAGAGTTGCACCTTCAACGCGTCGGCCGACCGCAGAAGGATCTCGGCCAGTTCGTTCGCGGGATAGAGCTCGAGTTTTTCCTGCATTCCGAACCGCGCGCGGAACGGAGCGCTCAGAAGCCCCTCGCGTGTCGTCGCGCCGACGAGCGTGAAGTGGGGCAGCGCCAAACGGATGGAACGCGCCGCCGGCCCCTGGTCGAGAACGACATCGACGACGTAGTCCTCCATCGCGGAATAGAGCACTTCCTCGACCGGTCGCGGCAGGCGATGGATTTCGTCGATAAAAAGCAGGTCGCCGGCTTCCAGGTTGCTCAGCAAACCGACGATATCGGCCGCCCGCACGAGCGCGGGTCCGCTGGTCTCGTGCATCGTGGCGCCCATCTCGCGCGCGACGATGCCGGCCAGCGTCGTCTTGCCCAGCCCGGGGAGTCCACTCAGCAGCAGGTGGTCCAGCGGCTCCTTCCGGGCGCGCGCGGCGTCCATCGCGAGGTGGAGGTTTTCCACGAGGCTGCGCTGGCCGACGAAGCTTGAAAAACTGCGCGGCCGCAGATTCAGCTCGAAGCGATCCTCGCCGCGGCCTGCGTCAGGATGGAAGGGGGAGTCCGTACCCGTCATCGTTCGCTTGCCAGTGTCTTTCGCGTGCCAGTGCCGTGCGCCTGTTAGCAAGGCCCCTGTAAGTCGGCCCGTTTGGTTCCGTCCCCGCTTGGGGTCCGGGAAGGCTGGAATTGTACTAGATCTTGGGGCCAAAACGCGCGTGCGCACCCAGGTACGGTACATGGCCGGGACTTGCGCAATCCGCGACTCGCACGGGGCCGTTGGGTACACTCCGCCCGATCGTGACCGCGCCCACCATAAGCAAGGACTCCCGCACGATTCGCGGCATGTTCGGCGTGATCGCGCCGCGCTACGACCTCCTGAATCACCTCCTGTCGTTCAACACGGACAAGCGGTGGCGCAAGCGGGCCGTGCGTCTTGCCGCGCCCGCGGGCCCGGTACTCGATGTCTGCACCGGCACGGGTGATCTCGCGGCCGAGTTCGCCGAGACGATCGGCCAGCCGGTCGCCGGCGTGGACTTCTGCCGTCCGATGCTGGAACGCGGTCAGGCCAAAAAAGAGTGCGGCGCGGTGCGGTTTCTCCAGGGCGACGCGCAGGCGTTGCCGTTTCCGGCCGATCACTTCGACGTCGTCTCGGTGGGTTTCGGCCTGCGCAATGTTCAGGACCCGCGCCGGGGTCTCGCGGAGTTCGTGCGTGTCGCGCGTCCCGGCGGCCGTGTGGCTGTCCTGGAGTTCACGAGCCCGAAGAACCCGGTCTTTCGCGCGCTCTACAACATCTACTTTCGCGCGGTCTTGCCGTTTATCGGGAACGCCGTGTCCCGCAGCCGGGCGTACAGCTACCTGAACCGTTCCGTCGTGGCCTGGAAGAACGAAGACGAGCTTTCGGCGATGATGCGCGAGGCCGGGTGCGAAACGGTGGCGATCCATCCGCTCACGTTCGGCATCGCGGCGGTGCATCTCGGCCGGAAGGCGGTTGCGAACGGATAGGACTTGGCGAAAAACAGGCCCAAGAAAGCGAACTACTGGCGTGCGAGCCGCAGCCTCGCCGTGAGCTACGTGTTCATCGTGCCGCTGCTCGCGCTCTATGAGATCGGGGTGTTGTTTCAGCCGGAGGTGCGCAACGGAACCGACCCGATCCTGCGCGGGCTCTTCGACCGTTTCGGAAGCGCCGGCATGCTCTCGCTCGAGCTCTGTTATCTCGTCCTGCTGCTGGTCAGCATCGCGAGAGCGCGGCAGGTGCGCGTCGGGCGTCCGGACATCTACGGGATGATGTTCGCAGAGAGCATCCTCTGGTCGGGCGGGCTCTTCATCGTGGCGCAGGTCTTGCACAACGTGCTTTCGAATCTCCAGCTCGCGATTTCGGGGTTTCTGCCCGACACGATCGCCGCGGCGGGCGCCGGCGTGTACGAGGAGATCATCTTCCGTTTTGCGATCATGGGCGGCACGATCCAACTGTTGCGCCGGGTCCTCGGGGCGACGCCGGGCTGGGCCGTGGCCTTCGCGCTGCCGCTGAGTGCGGGCCTTTTTTCGTGGGCGCATCACGGAATCGGCGGTGAAGTGTTCACCTACCCGGTGTTTTTCTTCCGGGCGGTCATGGGCGTCATCCTGGGCGCGATTTATCTCACCCGCGGGCTCGGCCTGACGGTTTACACGCACGCTCTCTACAATGTCCTGGTGTCCTTGGTGAGCGAGGGAGCGGATGGCTGAGTACTGTGTCGCGATCAGCGGCGCGTCCGGGGTCGCGTACGGATTGCGTGTGCTGCGCGCGTTGGCCGCGGCCGGCGAGACGGTCCACGTCGTGGTCTCCGAGGGCGGCGCGCGCGTGCTACGCCACGAGTGCGACCTTGCGATATCTTCGAAAGCGCCGCAGGCGGAACTCCTCGCGCCGGAGCACGCCGACCGGATCGTGACCCACGCGGTCATGGACTACGGTTGTTCCATCGCGTCGGGTTCGTATCCGCTCGCCGGCATGACCGTGTGTCCGTGCTCGATGGGGACGCTGGGGCGCTTGGCGGCCGGAACCGCTGAGAACCTCATCACCCGCGCGGCCGACGTTTGCATGAAGGAACGGCGCAAGCTCGTTCTCGTGCCGCGGGACACGCCGTTGCATTCGATCCACCTCGAGAACATGCTGCGCCTCGATCGCGCCGGTGCCGTAATCCTCCCCGCATCGCCGGGGTTCTACTGGCGGCCGGAACGGGCCGAGGAGTTGGTCGACTTCATCGCCGGGCGCGTCTTGGCGCAACTCGGCGTCGACAACGACCTCATGAAGAAGTGGGCTCCGTAACCGCACGTTTTCTCAGGCAGGCCGCCGAGACGGGGGAGATGATCAAGATCTCCCACTCGGTGTTCGCGCTGCCGTTCGCTCTCGCCGCGATGGCGCTTGCGATGCGGGAGGAGGGTGGTTGGTCCTGGCGCGTGTTTTCATGGGTCGTGTTCTGCGCCGTCATGGCGCGCACCGCGGCGATGGCGCAGAACCGTTTGGCGGATTCCAAACTGGATGCGGAGAACCCACGCACGGCCGGACGGGCCATTCCCGCGAAACGAGTGTCCAAACCGTTTGTGCTTGGGCTCGTCGTGGTTTCGTCCGGCCTATTCGTATTCGGCGCGAGCATGCTCAACGAGGCGTGTCTGCAGATGTCGCCGGTGGTGTTGTTCGTGCTGCTGTTTTATCCGTACACGAAGCGAGTCTCTTCGCTCTGTCACGTTTGGCTGGGCATTGCGCTTGGCCTCGCGCCGTTGGGCGCGTGGGTGGCGGTGCGCGGATGGCGGGGCGGTTTTCTGACGCCGGTGGTTTTGGGCGTCGCCGTCACTCTTTGGACGGCCGGGTTCGACGTGATCTACGCGTGCCAGGACTTCGAGGCCGACCGGAAACAACGTCTGCACAGCATCCCCGCGCGATTCGGTCTTTCCGGCGCTCTGCGTATTTCAACCTTGATGCACGTCGCTTGTGTTGCGCTCTTGGCCTGGCTGGGCTGGGCGAACCCGCATCTCGGTTGGCTCTATGGGGCGGGCGTGGGGGTTGGCGCGATGGTGCTGTGGCAGGAGCACAAGATGGTGGCGCCGGACGATCTGAGCCGCCTCGGGGTCGCGTTTCTGAACCTGAACGCCGCCTTTGCCGCGGTCGTCGGCGGTGCCGCATTCGTGGACGCATTGTGGGTCGTGTCCTGAATACGAGAGAGAAGATCTCGGTACTCTTAGTCAACGATGTGCACTCTGGCGATGCTCCAAACGGCCGACGCGGCGCTCTCTCCGGGCGTCACGATCGTTCTCATCCTGACCGCCGTGTTTTTCCTCCGCTCCGTCTTCATGGCGGTATTCGGCAGCACCGACAAACGCCGGTAATCCGATCCGGGCTTGTGAGACGCAAGTCGTAGAATCTCCCCCGTGTCGGCTGTCATCCTCATCCTCGGGCCGGATCGTTTCCTTTCCCGGAACGCGACAAAGGATGTTCTGTCGAAACACCCGGACTTGGATGTCAACCGACTCGACGGCTCCGCAACGGCAGTTGGGCGCGTGCTGGATGAGGTGCGAACGCCGACGCTCTTAGGCGGACGCCGCGCCGTCGTGGTCGACAATGCCGGCGATCTCCTCGAAGGCGAATCGCTCATGGCGGTGGCGGACTACGCCGAGGCGCCAGCCAAGGGCGCTCTGCTGATCCTTGTCGCCAACCGCCTCGACGGGCGATTGAAGGCCGCGAAGCGGTTGAAGGCGGCGTCCCGGACGCTTTTGTGCCAGCCCCCGCCGATGCGGCAGGTCGAGGGTTGGATTCAGAATCATGGCCGGGAAGCGCTCGGATTGCAGGTCGTCCCGCGTGCGGCGCAGGCGCTTCGTGCGCGGGTCGGCGAGGATCTCGGCTCCCTGGACGCGGCTTTGCGGCGCTTGGCCGACCAGATCGCGCCGCGCCTGCGCCTTGAGGCCGATGACGTGTTGGAAACGACGCAGGGACATCGGAGCCCGGCGCTATTCGAGGCGGGCAACGCGATCGAGGCGCGCGATCTCAGAGCGGCGTTGAAGGCGGTGCGCGCATGTTTCCGCGAGGGCATCCGCTTCCCCGACAAGACGATCACCGACGCGCGCGCGGTTGGTCCGATCGTGCTCGGCAACCTGCACAAGACGCATCTGAAGCTGCTGCGCTTTCATCTTCTTCGCGCCGAGGGGCTGTCGCGCGACGACGCGGCCAAAAAAATCGGTGTCAGTCCGCAGGCCGCGCGCTTTTTCCTGAGCCGGGCCGGCCAGCACGATGCGGGCACCCTTGCGGCGCGCCACACCCACTTCCTCGCCGCGGACAAGGCGCTCAAGTCGGACGGCGATCCGCGGCTGACGGTTGAAGGCCTCGTGCTCTCTATTCTCGCCTAGCGCGCACCATCGCGCCAAACGCGCGCGCCGTCGGCGCGACAAACCCGAACTCCGCGCCACATCTCAGACGCTTCGAACGTATGGCTCCAACGGCGTAAGCCGTTGGGCAAAGAATCAAAGAAACCGGCAGCGAGGTTAATACAGGAGAACCTCATGCCCCGCGCCCGCAGGCCCCGCCTCCGCATGGACATGCGCCACCTGAGCGCCGTCGATCCGTTTGGACTCGAGCTGTTCCAGAATCCGCCCGATTCCGGGGATTACTTCGTGAAGCCACGAACCGGCGCCGGGGAGCAGCTCCCCCTCGAGATGGCCGGCCTCGCTGTCGTCGGGGCCGCGCACGCCCTGTTTTCGCTGTCGGCGCGCTGGCTCTCCTCTTCCCACGAGCCGGATTCGCCGGACCTGGTGCCACCGGATTCGGGGCCGCCCTTGGCGGAGATGCGCACGGTATTGCGAAGGCGCGAGGCACGTTTGCTGTCCGCGCTTTTGCGGCGGCACCGAAAGCGCCTCGAACATGCGCCCGCTTGGATGAGCGATCTTCAGGTGTCGTTGGACGAGATCGATGAGTTTCTGCGCTGGGAGGACGCGTGAGGCCCCCGGCCCTATCCAGACCCCTGTCTTGGGGCAGGGAGGGAGGGCCTGTCCGTCGCGTCAGCGATGCTCTCAGGTGAAGAGACCGCTCGGCTGTGATCGAAAAGACAAAAGCCCGGATCCGGGTGTTGGATCCGCATATCGCGAACAAGATCGCCGCGGGCGAGGTGATTGAGCGGCCGGCGTCGGTCGTGAAGGAACTCGTGGAAAACGCGCTCGATGCGGGCGCGGAACACATCGAGGTCTTTGTCGAGGAGGGCGGGTCGCGGTTGCTGCGTGTCGTCGATGACGGCATCGGCATGAACGCGGATGATCTGCAGCTGGCGTTTGTGCCTCACGCGACGAGCAAACTCGCGGACGTCGAGGATCTCGAGTGCATCGCGTCGCTCGGTTTTCGCGGCGAGGCGTTGGCATCGATCGGTTCCGTCGCACACGCGCGCATAGTTTCGCGACTGCGCGGAGAAGAGACCGGCCACGCGCTCGAAAACCATGGGGGGGACGTGCGCGGACCGCATCGCGCCGGCGCCGCGCCCGGAACCGAGGTCACGGTCCGCAACCTCTTTTTCAATACGCCGGCACGCCGCAAGTTCCTGCGAACGCCGCGCACGGAGTTCGGCCACATCGAGGACGCGATCGCGCGGTTTGCGTTGTGCTTCCCTGAGGTCGGCTTTCGTCTCCTGCACGATGGCCGCGAGATTCTTCACGCGCCGCACGGCCAGTCCCGGACGGAACGCCTTCAGGCCGTCCTCGGTAAGGAGCTGGGTCACTCGCTCTTGCCCGTGGGCGCGAACTCGCCCGGCGGGACGCTGGAGGGTTATCTCGCGCCACCGTCGATTTCGCGTGCGCACGCTCGCGATTTGCACTTTTTTGTCAACGGCCGCCACATCCGCGACAAGATCCTGCACCGTGTCGTTCGCCAGGCGTATCGCGACTGCCTGCATCACGGCCGCTATCCGGTCGTGTTCCTGTTTTTCGAGATCGACCCCGCGCAGATCGACGTCAACGTCCACCCGACCAAATCGGAAATCCGCTGGCGTGATTCGAGTTTCCTGCACCGGGTGGTCGGTCCGGAGTTGACGCGCACACTGCGCGCGGCGGATCTCGCCGTCGGCGGCGAGCCGGGTGATCACAATGAGCGCGTGCGCGAAGCCGTCTCGGACTACTTCGCTTCGTCGCCCGGTCCGTCGTCGCAGGCCGTGTGGCCGGTTCAAAGTTGGCCGGCGCCTGCAGCGGGGCGCCCGCAAGTCACAGCTGGTGACCGGATTGCCGAGGCCGCGCCGGGCGGGACCACGCCGTTCTCGGTCTTTCAGGTGCATGATTCCTACCTCGTCTGCGAGGTGGAGGACGGCATCGCGATCGTGGACCAGCACGCGCTGCATGAACGCGTGCAGTACGACCGCATCCTCTCCAAGTTGACCGAAGGCGGTGTGGAGACCCAGCGGCTGCTCGTGCCTGAGGAGGTCGAGCTGACCGGGACCGAGCGCGGGTTGATCGAAGAGCACACGGATCTGCTCAAGCGCTGTGGTCTCGAGTGGAGTCCGTTCGGCAACTCGACGGTGGTGCTCGAAACCATGCCCGCGGTGATCCCGCGTTCGCATGGAGGCGACCTGTTGCGTGATCTGCTCGAACTCGCGGCCGTCCGCGGCGAGGAAGCGGATGCGCGGACGCTGTTCCATCGCGTGGCGGACACGATGGCGTGCAAGGCCGCGGTGCGATTCGGCGACCGGCTGAGTCGCGAGGAAGCCGCGGCGTTGCTACAGGAGAGCGGCGCCCTCGACCGGGCGTTTGTTTGTCCGCACGGACGGCCGACGGTGTTGCGACTGCCGTTCGCGCAGCTCGAAAAGCACTTCGGGCGCCGCTAACGCTTGGGCTTCGGATCCGTCAGTACGAAGACGTCGTCGGCGAGGTCGCCGTTGATCGTCACGTGGAGTGCACCCATGAGCGTCCAGGCTTCGCGTTGGGCCTTTTCGTCCTTGGGCACACGCGAGTACTCGATGAAGCTCATCGGGACGCTCAGGCCGAGCGCGGGTTCGCGTATTTGCCGGCTGAAGTAGAAAACCCGTTCGAGCCGTTTGTCCTTGGCGCCGTAGATCTCCGCCTTCTTGACCGTGAAACCCTTGGTGTCGATGTAGAGGCGCAGCGTCTCCTTGTCTTCGCGCAGCACGTCCACCACGTGATACAGGGCCTTCGGGGCCGCCCGGAACTCCTCGTTTTCCGGCATGTCCTCCGCCAGCGTCACCGGCTTGTCGGAGGCAAAAGCGAACTTCGTCTCCTTGGTGTCGAGACGGCCGAGCAGCATCAGGCCGAGGACGTTTTCAAAGTGTGCGCGGTCCTCCTTCACCTTCTGGATGGACTGAGCGTCGAGCTCGTTGCCGGGTTTGAGCTCGATGACCTTCTTGGCGCGCTCGAAGTACTTGCGGCCGATCACGCTGCGTTCGGACCTCTTCCTCGTCTCAGTTCGCGACCAGTTTTTGATACGAAACGCCTGGTCCGCCAACCGGTACCAAACATCGCTCTGGACCCGATGCGTGCTGAGGATGCCCTCCTCGCGGCTTTGGGTGCTCGCGTGGGTCACGCTCACGTGCACGTCCCGGATCTTCCCCGCGTCGACGCGGCCCTGATGCTTCACGGCGTTTTGAAACACCTCCTTCGCGGTCGGTGTGTCCGCGGCGGAGGCGGGGTCGAGGCAGATGAGAGCTGTCACGAGGACAGCCAGGAACGGAAAAACGACAGTTCGCATGGGGATTCGAGCATTCTAACGGGCGATCCCCGCGACACCGGCGTCGCGGATGCGCCGGTTAGCGGTAAAGCGCATCGCGTGCCATAATCCGCCGCTTGTCGAACAAAGCGGCAAACTTGCTCTTTCGGTCCCAAGATCTGGGCGGCGGTTTTCGTGTGCATCTGCACAAGACCCGTGCCTTCAAGACCATCCAGGCGCGTCTCGCGTTCCACGCCGATCTGGACGAACACGCTGCTGCCCGCGGCCTGGTGCCCCGGGTTCTCGCGCGGGGCACAAAGCGCTATCCGGATCTGCGCTCGTTGCAGTCGGCGCTCGACGGGTTCTTTGCCGCCCATCTCTCGGGACACGCCAGAAAGATGGGCGAGCGGCAGCTCGTGGTGTTTCGAGGCGAGTGGATCACGGACCGGTTGGCGGGCACCCGGCTGCTCGACGAAATGGGCCGGATGTGGGCCGAGCTTCTGCACGAACCCGCGATGACCGCGGAGGGTCGCTTGCGGCCCGAGGTGATCGAACAGGAACGCAAGATTCAGGCGGACGACGCCGACGCGGTCATCGACGACAAGGGGCGCTACGCGCGCCACCGGCTGATTCAGGAGATGTGCGCGGGGGAGGCGTTCGCGCGCCCGGCGCTCGGCACCGCGGACGAGATACGGGCGCTCACGCCGGACTCCGTGGAAGCGGCCTATCGCGGATTGCTCGAGCGGGCGCCGGCTGACCTGTTCCTGGTTGGGGACCTCACCTGGGCCGCCGCGCTCAAGTTCGCCCGCGGTCTTTCGCTGCACCGCGGGCGCGTGCCGCGCCAATTGAAGAAGACGCGAAAGGCGAAAGCAACACGCGTCCGGACGGTCAAGGAGCAGCAGGAGGTCGGGCAGGCCAAACTCGAGCTCGGCTTCCGCGTGGCGATCGGTTACGGACACTCGCTTTACTCCGGACTCGTTTATATGAACGTGCTGTTCGGCGGATCGCCGATCGGCAAGCTCTTCAAGAAGGTGCGCGAAGAGGCGTCGCTTTGTTACTCGGTGCACAGCGGCGTGGAGCGCACGAAAGGACTGCTGATCGTCCAGGCCGGCATCGATAGCGCGAACTACGCAAAAGCCCGCAGGCTCATCCTCAAACAGCTGAAGGAACTACAGGCCGGCCGCATCACCGATGAGGAGTTCGGCCGGGCGCGCAGCATCCTGCTCTCGTCGGTTCGATCGCTCAGCGACAGCCCGGGCGGATTGATCGAGTTCGGGTTGGAGCGATTGGTGAACGGCGTGCCGGCGGACCTGGAGGCCACGCTCGAAGATCTCGCGAACGTCAGCGTGACGAACGTGCGGCAGGCGGCAAAGCGGGTGACCCTCGACACGGTCTACTTGCTCAGCGACTGAGGAGCGTGATGGTCAAGCAAGAGGTTTTGCACGACAAGACTCTCGACGAGAAGATCACGAAACGCGTGTATCCGTCCGGTTTGACCGTGTACGCGGTGCGCAAGCCCAGGTTCATGAAGTCGTACGCGACCCTGGCGACGCGCTACGGCTCGGTGGACCAGACCGTGCCGCGGGACGGCAACGGATCCGGAAAGGCCATCGCGTTGCCCGATGGGGTGGCGCACTTCCTGGAGCACAGGATCTTCGAGAGCCCTGAAGGCGACGC
>JAZFYD010000035.1:0-2458 GCA_036443405.1 Planctomycetota bacterium | reverse complement strand
GATAGAGGGTTGTCGGCGAACGACGCCTGACGGCGCTTCAACGGCGTCAGCCGTTGAGCCAGCAACACGGAACGGCGTCAGCCGTTGAGCCAGAGATGTCCCAGCTCGATCTCGGGCCTGCGGGCTTTTCTCAGACGGAGCCTAAGGCCCGCGGTCGCCCCGAGCGGTTAGCTCGGGAGCACGACGGTCACGACGGTGCCCTCGCCGACCTTGCTGCGCACGCGGATCTTGCCGCCCTGGTTGCGCACGCTGGCAAACGCCGAGTGCAGGCCCAGACCCGCGTGCGGCTGGCCCTGTTTGGTCGTGACGAACGGCTCGAACACCGTCGGAAGCAGCGACTCCGGGATGCCGGGGCCGTTGTCCTTCACGCGAAGGTTGATCTCGCCGTTGGTGGTGTAGGTGATCACCTCGATCTTGCCCTTCTCGCCCGAGCGCGCGACGGCTTCGGCCGCGTTGGTCAAGATCGCAAGCACCGCCTGGCGCAATTCGCCGGCGTTGCCCCTGACCTTCGGCACGGAGCCGAGGCGTAGCTGCAACTCGCCGTGCGCCTCGATGCTCTCGCCCAGGACGGTGGCGGCGTCCGCGACCGCCGAGTTCAGCGAAAACTCGCTCGAGTCGCCAGCCGCTCCGCCAAACCGGCGGAGGCTTCCGACCACGTTCGTGATCTGCTCGACGCACTCCAACGTTTCGGACAGGATCTCCTCGAACCCATCGATCGACTCCATCCCGGACGACGCTTCGGGGCCCGCCACGGCGACGGTAGCGCGCAGATCGTCGAGCGATCCGCGCATCGTGTCCAGGTGCGAAGCGAGGCTCGCCGCCGGATGATGGACCCGGTGCGACAGGGTCGAGGCCACCTGCGTCATTCCGGCCAAGCGCGCTGCCGAAAGCGCGCTCGCGGTGTCAGTCTGCAGCTTCTTGTTCGCAAGACGGATCTGCTTCGTGCGTTCGCGGACCTTCGATTCGAGCGCACGGTTGAGCGCCCGAACTTTGGCATTGGCCATTTCGAGGCGCGCCGTCTGATCCTGCACCGATGTCTCCTGAGACATCGTTCGTCTCTGTAGCGCCTCGACGAGATCGATCTTCTCGACACCGAGGCCCGCGAGACGGCTGATCGAACTCAGAAACAGCAACTCGCGCGTGTTGAGCGGACGCTCGTCTTCGACCTGGTAGATCCCGATCCAACCGGCGGGCTGGCCCACGTTCTTGAGCGGCGCGAAAAACGCGCTCACCACCCGGCGGTCCACGCCGCGAAGAGCCGCGAGAAGCTCGCCATTGCGGTCCTCCTGCAGCGGAATCGGCCCGTCGGAGTCGCGGATCAGGTCGAGGAACTTGCGCGCGTGCTCCCGCGGGAAGTCCAGGACCGGATCCCGGCCGAACCCGCGAACATGCGTACGCAGGTTCTTCTTCTCGCTGCCGTTGAACAACACGCAGGCGGCGTGGGACGCGCTTAGGTAGTCCGCGGTTGAATCCAACAACACAACGAGCAGGTTCTCCGATTCCATCGCACCGAGAATCGAGCGCGCCACGCGATTGACCGCCATCAGCTCCTGGTTGCGCTGTTCAAAACGCAGGATGCGTGACTGCGTGTGAAGGTCGCGTTCGGCGATGAGGATCTGAGCGTCGAGGGACTCCGCACCAAGCAGTTTGCACTCGCGCGGCTCGACCGACAAATCGGGCTCCGCGCCGGCCGGCGGCGGACGCTCGGAAACGTTGATGACAATGCTGCCCGATTCCGGCGGTGCCGGTGTGATGAGCGGGCGATCGCCATCTTGGAACAGGCTCAGCATGAGCTTGTGCGGAATGACCGTGTTGTTCTCGAAGTCCTCGACGTCGAGCCGGCCGGCCAAAGACGCAACGAGTTCTCGGAACGTCGCGCTGAATGCATCGAGCACTCCCGTGCCCGCACTCGCGATCGTCTCGAAAACCGGCTGGTTCTCGGCGAGACCCAAGGTGGATTTGAGTTCCGAACTCTTGAGCGCGCTGCCCGAGTCCTGGCGGTTGAACACGTAGGTGATCGGGACCGAGCCCACTGGGAGACCTGCGCCGAGCAGCGCTTGCCTCAACTCCGTCAGGCTCTCCCGTGTCTCCTCCAAACGGGTGCGGCGTGCATCAGCCACAAACACGATCGCATCGACATCCGTCAGCAGCGTGCGCCTCGTTTCGTGGCGGCTCGGCGCTCCCGGGCCGGCCACAAGGCGAGCGCGGATACGGTACGACCCGACGTGGAATTCAGGCAGCTGATAGAGGTCGAAAAAGAGCGTGCGCTCATCGTCCGCGTTCACGCTGTACACGCAGGTGCCGCCATCGGCATTGAGATACCGGCGCAAGCCGCGCAAAACGGCGGTTTTGCCGGCGCGCTCGGCTCCCCAATAGACGACGTTCGCCTGGAGAGTCTGGCTATCTCTGTTGCCCTGCATGCGTGGAATGGCCCACCCACGTATCGGCCAAGAGACCC
>JAZFYD010000034.1:0-2181 GCA_036443405.1 Planctomycetota bacterium | reverse complement strand
GAGGAACGCCTATCGAAGGACACTTGACACAGACGCACACATAGAAGCAGCCTGAACGATCCATGACGCGCGCGCACGAGAGAGGTTGGCGTGGACCCGGGTGGCACAGACGGGTCGTCCTGGTCGGCCGGCGAGCCCCGCGCTAGCCCGTGACCGGCAGGTCGATCTCGAAGGCGGTTCCGTCGCTCGAGGAGCGAACGCGGATCGAGCCGCCCAAGCGGCGGATGTTCTGCCGGACGATGAAAAGCCCGAGTCCGTTGCCGCCCGCGCCCGGGCTGCCGGTGGCAAAGGGGCGGAACAGGCGCCGGCTGATGTTGTCCGGAATCCCTGGCCCGTTGTCGCAGACTTCGAGGCGGCAGGTACCGCGAAGCGGGCGCGATCCGCGCAACACGATGCGCCCCGTCCCGCCGGCGCACGCGCGCACGGCGTTGGTGATCAGGTTGACGATGGCCTGAATCGCCAGGCGGCGCTCTCCCGCGACCTCACCCTCGTCCTCCACGCAATGTGTCAGCGTCACCCCTCGCTGGTGCGCAAAGGGCCTCGTGAGGCGGTGCGCCTCTTCGATCACTTTCGAGACGCGGAACGTGGAGGCGGCCACCGAGTCCTGCTTCTGGACAAACCCCAGGAACGCGCGCGTGACCTCCGTCAGCGCGCAACATTGGAACTGCACCTTCTCCAGGGCCAGCTTCCAATCTTCGGGATTCTTGCGGCGCAGGGCGAGAAAGGTCACGCCGCTGATGGCCTGAATATGATTGTCGACATCGTGTGCCAGTCCAGCCGTGATGAGCCCGATCTGCGCGACGCGTTGCTGCTGCGCCAGCAGTTCCAGCAGGAGTTCCCGCTCCGCGTCCGCGCCGGCCGGCGCATCATCAGCGCGCGGAACTTCCGGTAGAGGATGGGGGAGGTGCTTGAGCCGATTCGTCATCTCACTCGTCTTCGGCGGCAGGGATGGTGAACGTCGTGCGGAATGCCGCGTCCCGAACGCAAAGCAGACGCGGCTCGCATGCGTCGGAAACCGTCATAGTGAACTCCCCGTACTCGTCGGTCTGGATGATGTCGGGCCCCATGGCGACTTCGATCTCGGACAACGGTCGGCCACTGGGGTTCTCGATCAATTGTCCGTGTAGGATCCGCAGCTGCCCACCGCCGGGTTGGATGAGGACCTCGAGGCAGATGTCTTCGGACCAGAAGAGGAGTTTGCGCTCCGGCGTACGTGCCAAATCGCGCGTGCCCAAATCGTGCCTGCCTCGAAGGGAGTCATAAACGAGGCGGCTCTCGTGGTTCATGCCTGCGAACCTTCCCATACAAGAACGCAAGGCGCGTTTTCGTCCTTGCCCAAGCGAACGCCGAAACACCCGTCGGTGGAGGAAACCAGGTCGAATTCGCCGAACCTGTCTGTCTGGGTGTCCGTCACGATGAGCGCGGCGCGTGATTCCACCAACTCCAGGCTCAGGTTCACGACCGGCTCGTAGATGCGTCCGGCGCGCGTGACCTGTCCGGCCATCTCGAGTTCTGCGGACCGCTTGCGCTCGCGCATCAGGATGTCGAGTTCGTACGGCCCGGCGCCGACGATGAGGTGCACGTCGGGCGCGGCGCCCGCCCGCTGCGCGTCTTGGACGACCACGATCCGGCGCGGAACGATCCAGCCCGGCTCGAGCACCGACATGTCCTCGTGAAACGGCTGTTCGGTGGAGGTTTCCCTGAAACGTTGTACGACCAAGACGCATCGATCGCAGCCGCTGTGCAAGTGCTCGCGCACGGCAGCGACGCGCTTGTCCGACTTGTCCGCGGTAACCGCGTACCAGATGAGGTCGGCCGTGGAGGGATGTATCGAAGCGATCATTGCTTCACCAACTTGCTGAGGTTGATCCGGCCCGCACCGGATTGCGCCCTGTTCTTGTCGTCGTAAACCGTGTCCAAGGATTTCTCGATCGCGTCGCGCACCGTCGCCACCGACGCCTGGGGTTGGAGTTCGAGATAGAGCGCGACGGCCCCGCTGACGATGCCGGCGGCAAAGGAGGTGCCGCTGCACTTGCCGACGGAGTCCTCGTCGGGCCAACCGAGCGGGCACCAGAGATCCACGCCCGGGGCGTAGACCGTCAGGGACTCGCGCCTTGCGGGCTCGTTGGAGAACTCGGCGATGACGTCGTCGTCGTCCACCGCGCCGACCGCGATCGTGTT
>JAZFYD010000033.1:0-5420 GCA_036443405.1 Planctomycetota bacterium | reverse complement strand
TCTCCGTGCCGGCTTTCCTGCCCCCGGTCTTTTTCATGCCGGGCGTGTACGACCTCTTGCCGTATCCGCAGATCGCGAAGTATTTCCCGCTGGCGTTCTTCGCCGCCCTGGCGCTCTCCCTCACGAGCTTCATCGTCGCGACCTTCCACTACGAGAGGTCCAGCGCCTGGCTGTACCCGCTGGGCTTAAATTGGATTATCCTCGCCGGAACCATGCTCTTCTGGGTGGCCGCGTCTGCATAGGCCTATCCGAGCCGCTCCATCGCGTCCATCGCTAGTGACGTGACCCCTCGCAATGAGCGCTGCTACGATGCCAACGTGAACCGCGCGGGTCTCCTCATCGCACTTTCGGTGCCCGGGTTCCTGCACTCGGCTCTTTGGCTAGATGTGCCCGATCGCGTCGGTCTCGATGTGCCCGATCGCGTCGGTCTCGTTGTGACCTTGTCCGTTATGGCTCTCTCGTTCCTGAGCTTACTCGTCGCAACGTTCAGTTGCCGGCGGTCGAAACTCTGGCTAATTCCGTTGGGCGTGAACGCGGCGCCCTTCGCGTTCATGGGCTACTTCGTCTGGTGCCTCGTAATTATTGCATAGGCCTACCCAAGCCGCGCCATCGCCTCCATCGCCAGCCGCGTGTCCCTTTCTATGTACACCTCGGTGACCAGCGGCGAGTGATGCCCCAGGACAACCCGCGCGTGTTCGATCCCCATCTTGCGCTGCAGTAGTGTCGCGGTGTTGTGGCGCAACTGATGGGGGGTCCAGTTGGGTACGTCCGCTTTCTCGCAGCCCCGTGCGATCGCACGCCGGTACGAGTCGCTGTCGTAGTGTTCGCGCGGGGCTCGGTTCGGCTTAGCTTTCCGCTTCCGCTTGCGCTGCGAGGGTGTCAGTTTGCTCTTGCGGGATAGCCGCTGGCGAGCATGGCGGGCGTCTTCGGCTTCTCTCGGATCGAATAGGAAGGCCTCCGGTTTCCGATCCTCGAGATACGGCGCCAGGATTCCTTGTGCAATGGGGCCGAGCGGGATCGTCCGTTCGTGGCCGTGGTGCTCCGTTTTGTGCCTCATCGGCCGGTATATCCACACGGTGTCACTCCGGTCGATGTCGCACGCACGCATCAATACGACCTCTCCCGGCCGCATCCCGCTCGCCAGCTGCACGCCAATCATGGCGGCGACCGCCGAAGCGACGTGCGGCAAGACCGCGTCGACGTGTTCCTGCGGGACCGTCGATACACCCTTGCCCTCTTTCGCCGCCGTGCGACCGCGCTGCAGGCCCTTCACGGCCAGCAACGCGTGATAAATGTTGCCCGGGATGCGCTCGCGTTCCGTCGCCCAGGCGAACATGCGTCTCACGCGCCCAATGTGTTTGTTGATCGTGTATCGGACCCAGCCGCGCTCGATCATGGCATCGCGCACCGTAAGCAGCGCTTGCGGCCCAAACGTCGAAACGTCGACGTGCCCGTACAAATCGAGGACAGGCCGTAGTGCAGCCTTGATCGGGTCTTGCTCGCCCGTCGGTTTGCCGTACTTGACGTAGTGCTTCTGCACATACGCCCAATACTCCGCGATGAGTTCAGCGACGCTCATGCGCTGCGCGGAGTTGCGGTCTTGCGGGAGCACGCGGCCGTTGGCGAGCCACTCGCGGATGACTCGGTCGTACTCCTTGCGGCTCAACTCGGAGCCGTGCGCGCCGAGGTAGATATCGCGCCCATTCAGGGTCACGACGGCACGCCCGGAGGGCTTATGCAAACGACCTTTCGGGATCAAATTCCGGCTATTCATCGCGGTTTTCCGTCCTTTTCAGCGAAAACGGTAATTACCGTCCTCTGGACTCGAAAAGCCGCGCTGCCGTTGGGCAGGTAGGGCGGGGAAACCCCCGCCCTTCAGCCGTTTTCAATGGTCGGGGCGAGAAGATTTGAACTTCCGACCTCTTGACCCCCAGTCAAGCGCGCTAACCAGGCTGCGCTACGCCCCGGGAATTCGGCCATATTAGCCGCGAGTCTGATCTTCGCAAGGCGCTGCGCTCATCCGCGCCTCGGTGGCTCGATGGGGCGGGGTTTTTCCTTCGCCTGCGTCGGGCCGTCCTGCTTGGGCGTCTCGACCCACCACTTGCCGGGTTCCAGCGTTCCGTTCGGTTTCGTTCTCGGCCCGGCGCCGGGGCAGGCGTTCCAGGTCACCTTGTATTCGTAGTGGCTTGCGCTTGCTTCGTCGTTGTCTTCGAACTCGACGTGCTTGCCCTTTTCGCTCGCGATGATTCTGCGGCGGTCTCTTGTTTTCATGATCACGAACTCGCTGGCCGCGTCTTTGGCCCACTTCAGGATGAACGATTGCGCCACGATCGTGTCGCCGCGTTTCTTGGTCCTTAGGCGGCCGAACGTCAGCTTCGATTTGATCACCAGATCGCCGCCGCAGTATCGCGGGTACTGGCTGTAGTGGATGTCCGGTTGGATCATCCGGCCCTTCGCATTCACTCGGTAGTACTCCACGACATCGAGATGCGCTGCGGTGGAGCGGCCGGCCTTGTCGAAGACGGTCCCCCGCACTCTGAGTTCCTGCCGGATCCACTGATTGCTCTCTCCCGGGCCCGGCGCAACCGTGAACCGGAACGACCGCTGGAATCCGCCGCCGCCTTTGGATTGAGGAATGATCTCCCCGCTTGTTGCCGAGACCGCGATACGAATGGACTTGGGTGCTGCCTGTGCACCCACGGTCAGCAGCAAGACGGTCACCAGCCGAGCGTTCACCTTGCCAATGAAAACGCCTCTGCGGCACAACGTGCGTTCGAAATCCGGCGGAACGCCCCCGCGCCGCCCACGCCAGGTGGACCGCCGCTCGCTCCAGCCTCTCTACATCTACAATGACGCGTGCGCAGTTCGTGCGAGCTGCGTTTCCAGATCGATGACACGTCTTTCACTACTCCTGTTGCTTCTCGCCGGGCTGCCCACATCGCGTGCGGCTGCCGAACCGGAGGACTCGCGGCTCGGAAGGCTGATCCGCTGGTGGCTCGACGAGACCGACGTGCACACCCGGCAGAAATTTCTGGAGTCGATCGAGCGGGTGAGCAAGGGCAAGGCGTCGGTGGTCGCGGCGGCGATCCGCGCCGGCCGACACCGGGACTACCGGAAAAGGCCTGTCCTCGCCGTGACCGGGAAGCTCCCCGAGTTCGACGAGGATCGGATCGAGGCGAGACCTCTCGGCGATGCCGCGGGGCGGGTTGCAACACTTCTGTTGCCGAGGGGCTACGACCCGCAGCGCGCGTGGCCGCTGGTCCTGGATCTGGGCTCGCGGCTTCCGACCTCGCCGGAGACCGTGCGGGTGATGCTGCGCCCGGTCGTCTTGGAACAAAAATCGGTGAACATCATCGAGTCGGTCGTGCTCAGCCTGCTCGTCCAGATCTTCGAGACCGTTCACATCGATCCCTCCCGGGTGTTCCTCCAGGCGGACGGGAAAAAGGCGAAGCTCGCGGCGTACATCGCGCTCCACAACCCCGACCGGTTCGCCGGGCTCCTGTGCGGGCAACATGCGTGGAAAGACGGTGGGGACCTGGCCCGCAACGCGTCCACCTTCGACGTGCTGGCGATCGGTGCGGAACGCAGCCCGCGCCCGCTTCAGAGTTTTGTGAAAAAGCTCACGCGGTATCGCAAGAGCCACCGGTTCCTGGCGAGGCCCGAAGACGACCGGACGCTGTGGCCCGTCATCGAGGAGTGGTACGCGACCACCAAACGCGATCCGGCGCCGAAGGAGATTCAGCTCCTGTTGGATCGGCCGGGGCGAGTGCGCAGTTTTTGGCTCGGCGCCGCGCCGCACGTTCCGAGCCGCAAGAAGAGCAAGATCGACCGTTGGACGCAGACCACGATGACGTCCAAGGCGTGGATCAAGGCGACGCGCGGTCCGGGCAACCTGGTGATCGTGGAATCGAACGAGCGCATCTCCGGTTTCACGATCTTCGTCGACGAAGCTGTGTTCGATCCCGACAAACCGATCAAGGTGCGCATCAACGGACACGAGCCGCCCGAGTCCGCGGTTGCGTTTTTGTACGTCGAGGATCTGCTCGAGGACTATCGCGACCGCCGCGACGCGGACCTGCTGTCCGCGTGCCAGTGCAAGTTCTCGATCCGCTGAGCGGCCCCGCCCCGCGCGCTCTCTACCTGCGGCGTTCCGTGACCATGAAGCTGCCGTAGTACGTGATCTGTACGTGATCCTTGGCGTGGGTGAGCACGAGGTTCGACGGGCCGGGATCCGCGCGCCAACCGCCGGGCATGGAGTAATGGGCTGTTTTGCCGTCTTGGGTCACGGACCATCCGCGGTCGCTGTCCGGGCCAGCCTCGGCGGGGTTGGCCCAAAGGAACAACACGGCGCCGATCGCAATCGTTGCGATGACACAGTAGAGCAGGCGTTTGTTCATCATCTGTGCTCCGGACGCGCCGCGCGCGTCATCAGTTTGGTGAGCGCCGCACTCGGGTCGACGCCCTCGAACAGGATTCCGAAAAGCGCCTCGGTGATCGGCATCTCGACACCCTTTTCGCGCGATTGCTCCATCACGGCCTTGGTCGTCGGCACGCCCTCGGCCACGGACGTCACGCTTTGTAAGATCGCGTCGAGGGATTCGCCCCGCCCGATCCGTTCGCCGAGCGTCCGGTTGCGGCCGTGCGGGCTGACACACGTCGTGAACAGATCGCCGAACCCCGCGAGGCCGTTGAACGTGTGCGGCTTCGCGCCGAGTGCCACGCCGAGCCGGCCGATCTCGACGATGCCGCGCGTGAGCAGCGAGGCTTTCGCGTTGTCGCCGAGGCCGAGGCCGTCCACCATGCCCGCCGCGATGCCCATGACGTTCTTGAGCGCGCCGCCGAGTTCCACGCCGACCTTGTCGTCGCTCGTGTATACGCGGAACCGGTCGTTCGAAAACAGCGTCTGCAACATCGAAGCTTCCGCGCCCGCCACGACCACAGCCGTCGGCTGGCCGACCACGACCTCCTTGGCGATGCAGGGTCCGGTCAGGACCGCCGTCGGATGTGATGTCCCGAGCACCTGCGCCAACACCTGCGTCGGCAGCAAGCCTGTGCCGATCTCGATGCCCTTGCTGAGCGAAACGAGCGTCACGTTCGGCAGGTTGTCGAAGCGGCTGTAAACGCTCCGGATGTATTGGGTCGGCACGCCGTTGACCATCAACTCCCACGCGGGATCGATCTTGCCGGTTGCGCTCAGGGTTTCGGGGAACTTGTGGCCGGGCAGGAACGAGACGTTTTCACGCGCGCCGGCCATGAGCGCGACTTCTTCCGGGACATGCGCCCAGAGCCGCACGTCGTGGCCGAGTTTCGCGAGGTGGATCGCGATCGTTGTGCCCCAGGCGCCTGCGCCGATGATTCCGACCTTCACGATTCCGCTCCCTTCAAGAGCCGTTGGATATTCGAACGATGCCGGATCACGA
>JAZFYD010000032.1:0-8320 GCA_036443405.1 Planctomycetota bacterium | reverse complement strand
TCCAGGCACGCACTCGACCGTCCAGGCTGCACGCGAGGATTCGGGTGCCGTCGGGAGTGAAGTCCACGTCAGTAAGGCGCCCGTCGCTCGGCACGCTGCGCATGGAGGAGTCGCTCCGCGTCCAGAGCGACAACTTTTCTCTGCCTGCGGTGGCCACCCGCGTTCCTCCGCGATCGAACGCGACGCAGGTGACGGGTCCCGTCTGCGTAACATGCGCTTGCAAACGCAGCGTCCGAGCGTTCCAAACAAAGAGACCGTCGAACCCCACCGAGGCCACGAGCTCGCCGTCCGGACTGACCGCGAGATCCTTGATTTCGGCTCGATGGCCCATGAGCGTGCGCCGCGCGGAGGACGTCCAGAACATCAGGCCGGCCCCGCTGGTGCTCGCGATCCGGGTCCCGTCGGGGCCAACGGCGACGAGCTTCACGGCGTCGCGGTGTCGATACCGGGGGACCGGCTCGTTCTCCCCGGTCACCGAGCACGTCACGCCGCCGTCCTCGAAGCCGAGTACCGCGTGGCGGCCGTCCGGGCTAAGCGCGGCGGCTTGGCACGCGGCACTCGGCCGGGGCGTACGTATCGTCCGGGCTTTCTTGGACTGCATTGACCACTCCACACGCGTGCCGTCGTCGAACACCGCCCGGACGACGCCGCCCGTCGCATCGAACGCAAGGCCGGCGACCGGCTGATCGGTCGCTGCGAACGTCGCGTGCGGGACCTTCCACGGCGCCTCCCAAAGCACGACGGTGCCGTCTTTGAGTCCGCACGCAATCGACTTGCCGTCGACCGAGCCGGCGAGCGCCGTGACATGTCCCGCCACGGGGATCGCGAACCGTTCGAGGCCGGTCGTTGCATCCCAGATACGCAACGGACCGGACTCATCGGTTGAGACGACGCGCTGTCTCAGGAACGCGACCGCGACGACCCCCTTCGCGTGCCCCTCGAAGACGATCTCGGTCTTCTGCTCTTTGACGTTCCACAGTCGGGCGGTCCGGTCCGCGCTTCCGGAGAGCAGCCGGTCTCCGCGTGCATCGAACCTGAGGCACATGACCCAGCGTCGATGCTGCCCCTCGGCCCAAATGGGGTCGCCCGACGCGTTCGCCGCCCCGCGTTGATTGGTGTCGTCGACCGGAGGCGGAAGGAGTCTCGCGATCTCGCGGCCCGACTCGAAGTCCCAGATCCGCACGCAGTTTCCCGGGCTCCCCGCCTCGGCCACCAGCCTGCCCGTCGGATCGAAGGCCAGCGCGTTGCAGGTCGGGCGGTGAGTCGACGTCGCCTCGAGGTGAAGATGGCCAACCGCGCTCAGGAGCAACTCGCGGCCTCTCGGCGTGTCGGCGAACGTCAGCGCCTCGGCGAATAGCCTCTGGGCCGCGAGGTGGTTCTTGGATCGAAGCGCCGCCTCGCCCTTTTCTTGAAGCGCCAACGCGAAGTTGTGCTCCGCTTTCTCGCGGGCCTCGCGCTCCTTGCGCGCCGCCTCGTGCGCTTCTTCCTTGGCATCAATCGTCACGAGAACGAGGATGGCCATGGCCAGACTCAAGATTCCGGCAATGGCAAGAAGCCAGAGCAGCCGGCGCCCGCGGCGAGCGGCGTCCCGCTGGACGAGGTCGCCGACATCGCATCCTAACAAGCGCGCGACGATCCGCAGCAACGCTAGCCGGCGCCGCCGTCGTGGCGTGTCCAAGTTACTCGGCGTCGTGTCGGCGGCGCCGGGCAACGCGAGTCCTGACGCCGCCGCCTCGAGCAGCGCGCGCGGGAAGGACTGTTCAGGCTTCCCCTCGATGAGCCAGGTGATGATCTCGTCAGCCCGCCCGCTGTCCTGGAAGTGCTGGACTTCCATGTCGATGTAGTCCGAGTCCGGCGTCCTGGGCGAGCACACGACGATCAGGTGTTCCGAGTCGTCCAGGCGCTTGCGAAGCGCGGCATCGAGATTCGGAACAGCGGGCAACTCCGCGTCGTCCAGAAAGACCTTGCCGACGCGATCTCGTATGCCGAGTTCGGCTACCAGCGACGGCGGGGTCCGAAACGACTCCAGCTTGCTGTGGAGCCATCGAGCGTGTTCGTGGTCGCGCTTGCTGCGACGGTAGGACACGAACGCCGCGAACCGTCTTCCGTTCCCGCGATCCACGCGGGCATTGTAAGGGACCGCGCGCGGCAGGCGGCCCGCGACGGGACGATGGGGCGGCCGAACTCGTGCTTGGCCGCGCCGGTCACGATCTGAGGCCGGTCGCCGTCCGCAGACGCTGGGCAAGATCGAGCGCTTCTGCCCGCCCCCCACCGCGTACGACTCGAGCTCCGGCCGCGATGATTCGGTATCGATGTAGGAAGCCCGCCGCGCCCTCGTTCGCGGCGCGACGTCTCGTGCCGTAAATCACGTGGTGAAACACATGCCTGCTGGGCGGCAAGTAACAGGTGATGTCACGGGCGGATCGGAACCTCTGGCGGCGCTGGCGCCAAGGGCGCCAGGAAGACGCGGATCCGGCACGCGTTCTCCGACGCCCCCAAGACGTGCGCCATCTCCCGGTACTCGAGGTCGTGAAGATCGCGGAGGACGACCGCCTCCCGGAGCGTCTCGGGGAGCGTGGCCAGGGCCGTCTCGACCTCGTCTTGGCGCTCAAGGAGCTCCGTCACCGCCGACGTCTCCGCGGCGACCGCCCGCTCCCGGCGCGCGCGGCGTGCATCCGTTCGACGCAACATGCGTGCCTGGAGGGAGACCGTCCGCCCCAACCAGGCGCGGAGGCCGACCTCCACGGGCCGGTCGCTCTGCTCCTGGATGAGCCGATCCGGCGCGCATAGTCGAGGGCGAACCGCAGGTGCGGCTGCAGCAGTGGAATCCCCTCGGACCAGGGCACGCACGACGATTCTGGCGGGTGGGGCATCCCCGGGGACCGTCTAGGCGGAAACCCGCTAGGGCGAATCCGTTTGCGCCGCGCTTTCAAGGCGCGGATCGAAACGCCTGCTCCTTCAGCTCGATGGTTGCACCCGAAGATCTCGTCCTCTTCAAACGCCGGCGGGCAGTCGCCGCGTTGCAGTGGCTGTAGCAGTCAATGACTGCCGTCTAAGGGGAAGTCGGTCGCTGATCCGATGATTAGGCGTATGCGTGGGACGAGGCGCAGGGGGCCTGTTGTCGCGGCACTTGTTGTCGGTGCTTTTCTCGTCGTCGTGCTGTCGGGCCGTCTATGGCGAGTAGAACTGAGCGGCCCGTCGAGAGCCGAACGCGGGGTTGCGGAAGCCGCCGTCGCGGAATCAGAGCCCGCTGGAGAACGACGCGCTCGCGCGAAGCGTGCAAGAGTCCAGGTTCGCGCTTGGCCGACCGGGGGCGCTCCTTTGTCGCCATCGGAAGTTCGCGACGATCTGAATCGTGTACCCGGAGCGCCCGTGCGCGTGCAGGGCGTTGTCCTGCGAAATGGCGAGCCCGCCGCCGGCGCGCGTGTGCGGCTGCATCGCGCGTATTACGCCCACTCGGAACGCGCGGAATGGGGAACGGATTTGCCATCGCACTGGAGACGAGAGCAAGATCATGGGGCCCTTGCCGAAGCCGTTGCCGACAAGCACGGAGGGTTCGAACTCGTGTGCCCGAGGCGGTCGCGGTTGGTCGTGGAGGCGTCAGACGAGGAAGGACGTACTCGGCGCGCGTTGTTGCACCTTCCCTTGCAGGGTCAGCCTGAACGGGTTGCCTTGCATCTCGGAAGTGGCGTGCCCGTGGTAGTCAGAGTCGTCCGGCCGGACGGGGAACCGGTGCCCGACCAGCCGGTCTCCGTGGCCTTTGGTGCGGCAGCCCCGTCGTTTGTCGCGGTTCGTGCTCACCTGTGGGATTGGCGCGCGGGGCCGGCGCGTAGAACAAAAGCCCCAATGGTGACACTGAGCGCGCAATCGGATGCGGCCGGCCGTGCTCGATTTGCGCACGTTCCCGCAGGTCTGGTTGTGATTCAGGCCGGCGGTATTGAAGAAACCCTTGTCGTTCCCACAGGTGGTGAGGTGGCGTTCATCGCTGCCGAGTCTGCGCGGGTCGTCGGTGTGCTGAAGGACGGCCACGGACGATCAGTGCCGGGAGTCACACTTGAACTGCAACTGGCCGTGGAACTGCATAGAATCGCTCGGGTCTCCGTCGTGACGGATCTCGAAGGGAGGTTCGAGTTCGACTCTGTGCCACCAGGGGCGTTTCACAGCGCCTACGTCTACGGCCGAGGTGCCGTGGACGTAGCGGGGAGGTTCGTTTGGTCCGGCGAGACGATCGAGTGGGAGCCGCGTCTTCCGAGCGGGAGGACTTTGGCGGGGCGCGTCGAGACCCATGACGGCGAGGCCGTTCCGGGAGCCGTCGTCACGGTCGCGGAGTCCGGAGACGAGATCGGGCGCTGCGTCGCGGATCCATCTGGAGAGTTTGAGATCCGAGCGCCGGGAGACGGCCCGTTTGTGATTCACGCACGCGCGTTCGGGTTGCTTGGGTCTGTGAGTGTGGACTCCGAAGATGTCGAGAGAGTGGTCGTGAAGCCCTGCAGCAGAGTAGTCGGGCAAGTGAACGGCCTCGCAGAATCGAGCCGCGCGATTTACACGGTGACACTCAAGGCAAACGGGTTCGAGCGTTCCATCGCGTTGGACGCTCACGGCCGGTTCGCATTCGAGCACGTGCCCCCGCTTCGGAACGCGCAGATCCGGTGCTCGTTCACGAAGAGGTCCGGACGGTTCGACGTCGGCATGGGCCAGGTGATCGAGGTCAAGCTCGATCGAAGACCGATGAGGACGGTGCACGGCACTGTGAAAACACAAGATGGGACACCCGTTGTCGGCGCTCTTGTGCGGGCGAGTAGCCTCTATGGCTTCTTCGATATGGCGCTGACGCAGCCCGCCTGGCCCGGGAATACGGTTACCGATCAGGACGGAGCCTATCGCGCAAAAGTGAACTTCCGAACCTGGCACATCCGTGTCGCGCACCAAGGGTTCATCCCAGCGGAGTCGCAGAAACTGCCTGCCACGAAGGAACCCGACGACATCCAACGCGACATCGTTCTTCGTCGCGGCAAAGCGCTCGCTGGAACCGTGCTTTGGGCGGATGGTAGCCCCATGCGGCACGCGTGCGTGATCGCCCTTTTTGCAGGAGGCGGTTTCCGTCATCGACGAACCGCGATGACGGATGCGAGTGGCCGGTTTCGACTTCAGGGATTGGACACGGGGAAGTACAAGGTCACCGCTGTCAATGCGGCTGGAAGTATCGCGGTCACCCAGGACTGCGACGCAGGTCGAATGGACGTCTCGCTACGCGTCGAACAGGCCGGAATCATCGAGGGCATCGTGGTCGACGATCGCGGATTCCCCTGCCGGCAGACATTTGCCACGTCAGTCGTCGCCGGTGATCAATCGAGTCGGATTGGACCAGGCGGACGGTTTCGTATCGCGGGATTGGCGCCGGGGCACTATGACGTGTCGGTCGAGGACATGGTTGACGAAGGCATCTCGACGATGCGGAATGTCAAGACGGGGACTGTCGACGTCGTGCTGCGTTATGGACGGCAAGAGTTCGACATCCAAGTGTCCGCTGACGGAGACTCGGTCGAGACGACGTCGACGCCGGTTCGCTGAATCGGCGAACGCGGGGGCTGCTGCGCCTCCTGGACGCCGCTAGTCGAAAGGCCTGTCGCGGATCAGTATCGCCAGTCCTCGTGAGCGAGCGGAGCCCGGTTCAGCTCATCCCGGTGGAATCGCCACTGCGGAATGAACCGATCCATCAGCTCTCGGAGTCGATCGTTGTGATGCCTCTCGAGCAGATGAACCAACTCGTGAACCACGATGTACTCAAGACACTCCGCCGGCTTTTTCGCCAGCTCCGTGTTGAGGCGAATCGTACACGCTTTGTCACTGCAGCTGCCCCACTTGGTCTTCATGCGCTGAACAAAAAACCTCTCCAAGCTCACGCCGATGATTGGCTGCCACTTGGCAAGTAGGCAGGGCACCGCATTCTTGACTTGCTGGCGATACCAATCTTCCATGAGGGTCTGTCGCTTGTGCTGATCTGCTCCCGGTCGAACCTGCAGAAGTATGCGGCTGTGCTTCAGCTCGATTGAGGGTGGCTCATTGATTTCGGACACCTCAAGCAAGTAGCGCTTACCCCACACGTAGTGGCTTTCCCGATCCACGTAGTCACGAGGAGTCTCACGCTCCTGCCTCAGTAATTTGGTCTGCTGTTTTCGAATCCAGTCCAGCTTCGAGATCGCGAAGACACGGATCGTGTCCATGCTCATGCGCTTGGGGGCCGAGATGCGCACACGGCCTGTCGGCGGATAGACGCTGAGATGGACGTTCTTGATGTCTTTCAAGACGACATCAACGTTTGCCACGTCGCGCTCGACCGCGATGCGCCCGAGCCGCGCGAGGTCGAGCGCGAGCGGCCTCCGACCAGATTTGCACAGTCGCCCTTGTGTGCAGGCTCCACCACGACTACCGCCGCGTGGACTGAAACACGCGCTCACTATTAGATGAGTTCGGCCGTGGCGGCGTTGTGCGCCGACCGTGCTCGAGCGCCTGATCCACGCCGCGCAGCGGGCGAGACGGCGCCACCAACAGCTTGCGGGCTGCACGAATCTCGACGTCACGATCCGTGATCGCGGTCGGGATGGGTTTTCGGTCGGGACAGGCACCTGGTCGTCATTGAGACGGCCTGGGCTGAAATGACCGAGAGATAGGTCAGGCGCCCGGTCTCCGGTCAGTCGGACAGGATCGCCCGCGCCTTGCCTGCGGCTTCCGTGCCCGGGTGACTCTTGCAGAGCTTGACGAGGTCGGCCTTTCCCTTTTTCTGTTTCTTCGGATCCGAAGACTGCAGGTTCTCGAGTGCGCGATCGAAGCTCCGCCGCGCCGTGAGCTGGTTCTTCACATCTTCATTCTTCTTCAGCTCTCGGAGCGCCGATTTCGCCTCGCGGAGCAGCTTCTTCGCCATCCCATCGTAGTGGAAGAGGACGTGCTCGTAGGCCTTGGTCGCCTCCCAGCGGCGCCCGCTGGCGACGAGCTCGCCGGCGCTACGCAGCCGAGCCGCGAGCAACTTCACCAATTCCTGCCTCAGCTTTTCGAATGCGGCATCTTCGGAGCGTTCCAGACTCGACATCACATCGCGGATCAGTCCCGGCAAGAGACGTTGGATGGCGGCAGACGCTTTCGTGACGCCTTCGTGTCGGTAGCCGTCGAAATCGCGCAGGATCGACCGGTAGGCGACGTTCGCTTCCGACAAGCGATCGGATTGGACGAGCGCATCCGCCGCTGCGACACGGGCGACGAGGACTCGATCGATCTCGCCCTTCAGTCGCACGAACGCGGCGTCAGTCGCGCTGACTTTCTCTCGCGCAGCAGTGAGGAGACTGGCCGCCCGCAGTACGTCGCCGAACTCCAACGCACGCCAGGTCGGTTTCAGGCTATTCGGGATCCCCGTCGGGTCGAGGTTCCACTTGGCCTGCTTCAGGTATCGACTGATCTGATCGACGGATGCGTGTCGGAGCGCGCCCTTCGGCGTGATGACGCGCGTCTGCCAGATGTTCCTGAGGCTGATTTCCCCGACCCGGCACGCCGCCTCGAACTTCCGATCCCTGTCGACGATCGCCGGCCACTCGACGTTTACGCGATCCAGGTAGCTCTTCACACTGCTGGACGAATTCCCCGAGTTGACGGCGAGAAAGACGACAGGCTGATCTTCCAACTGCTTCGCTCGCGTGACCAGACCTGGCCACTTGCGGACGCAGCTCGGTCAAGTCTCTTCGTAGAACACCAAGAACACGACCTTGCCGCGGAGTTGTTGCTTGGTGAATGCCGGACTGTTGACCCACGTCGTGGGGAACGGCGGAGCAGAGCCCTGGGCACTCGCCGTCGTGAGCATTCCCAATAGCGCCGCGCAGGTGAACGCGAACGTGTGCACTGATTTCATCGATCTCTCCTCATGGGTGAGAACGCCGGAGCTCTCGGACGTGAATCGCTCCTCTGCGCCAGTGTACGTCGCCAACACGGTTCCATCTTCGATTGCTGCGCGAGCGACGAGCACCGCGTGCGATTCGATACAAGAGCGGGTTCGGCGCTGCACACGTGCACGGCTGCCGGCGCAATCGAGGCAGCAGTGCCCATGACCGCAGTCCCGCATCGGGGCGCGCTCCACCACATCTACACACGCGCGGCCTGAAGCCGATGCGCGCCGCCGAACCCGACAGGTCGCCAGCTCCGGCATTTGCACGCCATAGCCCCGTGCGCGCCCCAAGCATCGCCTTCGACCCGTCACGCGCACGCGCTATGCTTGAACGCTCGTCCTAGCCTCGGCTCTGTTCGAAGCTGTGGCAGGGAGCGAGAGAGGAGTTGG
>JAZFYD010000031.1:0-21793 GCA_036443405.1 Planctomycetota bacterium | reverse complement strand
TGTCCAGGATCAACGGCACAAGCGCCGTCGCGAACCCCGTCGACAGGCAATCCGAGGAGACGGACGAGGGGATCTACGTGTCCTTGGTGTTCAAGGTCTCCGATGACTTCGAGCACGCCGCCCTGGTCCGCGGCGATCAGCAACTCCTCGAACGCATCGACCGTCCCTAGCCCGGATTACTCACAAGACGAGCGTTCTGGAAGGCCTCTTTGCTGGTTCGTTTTTGGAACCACAGAGACACTGAGGCACGGAGGCCGGCAGAGGAGCCGAAACGTTCGACCGGACGCCGGGCACTCTTTCGAGAGTCTCCGCGGGTCAGCGGGGATTCGACCGCTCGTAAGCCGACAGGTCTTTGCGGTGCAGGTTTTCTTCCAGTTCAATCTCGCGGCGTTCCGCGCTCAACGCGCTAGCGCAATCGACCAGATACACGCACCGGCGAATCCAAGGCTGTGCGCAATGAGTAGCACCCTCAGCGTCCCATCCAAAAAGGACTGCCCAGAGACGAATCGCACTGTGAACGCTAGTGCGCCCAGTGCAGCCACGATGCCTGCCGCCGGCGATATCCCCCAGGCCGCGGCATATGGCAGCCCAAGGAGCGCGCAGTACACGAGTAGGGCGAGTGTCACGGTTCCCAATGCTAGATCACGCGCGATCCGCGCTGCAACGCCTCCGTGACTCTGTGCCTCTGTGGTTTTCTTCCTCTCCCCGCCCAATCCACTAGCCCGGATTATTCAGAAGACGAGCGTTCTGGACTCGCCCAGAAGGCGTTCGTCCGAACTTCAAGCGTAGACCGCGCGTACAGAAGGGGCCTTTTTGTCCAACCGTGCAGAAGCAACGCGCCCGCCTCGTGAATAACCCGGGCTAGGGACCGCGGCCAGACGCCACCGCCGCTGTGACAGCCCGGGGCCAAGGCGCGTACTACACTATCGCGTCTTCATGCGCGCGCTCGTTGTTGTGTTGCTCCTCGCCCCCGTCGTTGCCGGCGAGGATTGGCGGCGCTTGCGTGGTCGCCCCCGCGAGAATGCGATCTACGCGCGCTGGAGAAAAGCCGGCGCAGGCGAACGCCGGAGCATGGTTCGCGCGCTCGAGTCGATTCATCGTGGCAACCGCTTCATCGACGCGGCGCCCGTCCAGGTGAGGTTGAAGGACCGGGCTTACACGTTGGCGGAACTCTTCCTCCAGGTGCTCGAGCCGGCGCTTCAGGTTCCGCCGTTTGAGGGCGAGGAACTCCAATCACGTGGGTTGGCCGAGGAGCACCGAACGGCGGTCGCGGGGCTGCGCGCGCTCGGCGCGGTGTACGCGCCGCCGGCGCAAGTGCGGACCGGCACCCTCGACCTGCTGCTCGACTACGGCCGGCGCATCCTCGAGGCACCCGCACTCGGTCCGAAGGTGCGCCTTCAGATGTTCGCCGAGGTCGTGCGCGTCGTGCGCGTGCTCGATGGCCGGGCGACCCCCGGTCTCCGCACGCGATTTCTGATCCGCGACCAGCTCCTGCCGACGCTGCGGGCCGTATCCCGAAACACCGCTTCGGACGGGCCGCTGTCCGATCTCGTATCGCAAACCGCGTCGATGCTCTACCTCCCGTCGATTCTCGACGAGGGCGCCCTGTTGCGACTGGCGCCGCTCGTGCGCGGGCGCCATGGCCGTGAACTCTTGCTGCGTGCGTATCGGGCGGGCGGCCTCGACATGGCCGGCGTGTTGGCCCTCGCAGGGGGCATCGCGTCGCGCATGCACGATGACGCCGCGTTCGCGGCCGGGGCGCCGCCGCTCCTTCTGGAGCTTTTGTGCGACGCGCGGATGCCGGCCGCGAACCGGTACGAGCTCGCGCGGGCCGCGTTCGACAGCCTCGGCGAGATTGGGCCGCTGCAGGAAAGCGTGCTCGATCTCATGGCTTGCGCGTGGGGCCATCGCGGGAACGAACTCGCGAGTTACGCCGGCGCGTTCGAGGCGCGCGAGGACAAAGAGCTGCCGCGACCGACCGACTCGCGCCTCGTGCGCTTCCTGCGCGTCGTGCTCGTGCGCGGTCGGCCCGGAGATCCGCCGCGTATCGCCGAGGTCGTGCGCTCGGACGTACCGTCGTACCAACCGCTGCACACGAGCCTTGGTCTGAAACGCGAATCGGGTCGCAGTTCCGGTCGCCGGCGGTTCGTCGGGGTCCTGGTTCCGTCGCGCAAGGGTCCGGGCGCGGACTTCCTCGGGCCGCCGCCGGGACTCACGAGCGGCGGCGACCGGCGCCTGTTGCGCCGCGCACTCGAATTCGAGCGCCTCACTATTCACACGTTCGGCGTGAAGAGCGGCGAGATCGAACTGTGCGTGGCGCTACCGGAGGACGCGTCGGAGCCGGTCCCGGTCGAAGGTGCGAGCCTGACGCACGTGCTCGGGCTTGTCGCGCGCCGACTCGAACGCACCTCTCTGGACGAGGAACGGCAGGACCTGCTTCGGCTGCTCGCCGGGTTCGGTACCGATGACGCCAAGGCCCTCGCGCTGCGGTACGCGACCGGCGCCGCCTCGAGCGAACTCCTGACCCTCGCCGAACGCGGTGACCGCGATGCGCAGGGCGCGCTGCTCGGTCAGGCCGCGTCGCTGTCCTATCGCGATCGCTTCCGGTTGTTCACGGCGGTTGCCAAGGATCCCGGCCCGCATCGCGACCGCCTGCTCGAGATCTGCCGGACGGAGCCCGCGCTCGTGGCGTCCGTCGCTGCGGAGCGAATGCTCGGTGAAGGCGCCGACGCGGCCGGGGCGATGGCGTTATTGAAACGGCCGGACCCACACACTCGACTGTGCGGCGTCGCGCTCGCGCTGCGCATGGGGCCGTTGGCTGGTGGATTGCGCATCCGGCCGACCGGGTCGCGCGATGCCGACGCACGGGCGCTGGCCGGGCAAGCCGTGGCCGCTTTTGCGGAGGAGCGCGGAATCTGGAAACGGTTTTCCGCGTGGACCCACGCCGCGTTTTTCGATCACGAGAAGATCAGAGACTGGCGCGACATCCGAAATCGCAAACTGCTGGTGCGCGTTGGGAGAAACGACGTGCGCGTGAGCGGCGAGGAGTTCGCGGGCTTCTACATCAGCAAACTGAAAGAAGGCAAGGTCTCGGACAAGACCATGAACGGCCTCATCGGGTTCCTGTTGCGCCCGCAGGATCCCGGGAAGGGGATCCCCGAAGCGATCCTGCACGATCTCTTCGATCAGCTCGAAAAACGTGCGAAGGAGCGGCCGATGCTGCGTGCGGCCTTGCGGGACAACCTCGCAGTCCTGGTGTGCGCGTTTTCGGCGATGGAGCAGCCGCCGCCGTGGCTCGCGTTCGCGGATCAGCGCCTCCGCTCGCTCTCGGGGCTCGAGGTTCCCGTGGAGGCGCGCTCGCGCCTCGGCGTCTATTGGGGGGCGTGGGCGGCGTATGATGCGGCGCAGGAGGACAAGCGCTGACGGGCAGCACCGACCACTCGGCCGCCGTCGCGGCGCTCACGCGACGGTTGCCCGCCGGACGCGTCCGCACCGACGCCGCGACGCGCTTTGTGCATGAGTGCGACGCGCTGATGCTGTTTCGCGAATCGCCGCTCGCGGTCGTCTACGCCGAAAGCACGGCGGAGGTCGCGGACGCGATGCGCGTGCTCGCGGAACTCAACTTGCCCGTCGTCGCGCGCGGGGCGGGCACCGGGCTCGCCGGTGGGGCGCGGCCGTGTTGCGACGGCGTGGTGCTCGAACTTTCGAAGATGGATTCGATCCTTGACCTCGACGTCGAGGGATTCAGCATGCGCGTGGAGGCCGGCGTCGTGAACGCTGCGGTGAGCGCGGCGGCCGCGCCGCACGGGCTGTTTTTTGCGCCCGATCCTTCGAGCCAGATTGCGTCGACGATCGGCGGCAACATCGCCACGGGCGCCGGCGGGCCACACTGCTTGCGCTACGGGACAACCACCGATCACGTGCGCGCCGTGACGCTGGTGGATGTCTGTGGCGTCGTGCACGAGATCACCGACGAGTCGCTGCTTTCGCTGGTGATCGGCAGCGAGGGCACGTTGGGTATCGTCACCGAGGCTGTGCTCGGTCTGCTGCCGATTCCCGAGGCCACGGCCACGCTGCTCCTGGATTTCCCGACCATGGAGGAAGCGTGTGCGTGTGTCACGGAGGTCCTGTCGGCGGGCCTCGTTCCGGCCGCGCTCGAGATCCTGGACCAGCGCGCGGTGGCCGCCGTCGAGGAGTCGCTGTTCGCCGCGGGGTTTCCGCGCGACGCGGCCGCCGTGTTGCTCGCCGAGGTCGACGGGACCGCGGCGGAGGCCGAGGAGGCCGCGCGGTTTTTCGAGGAGCGTTGGTCCGCGCGGCGATCGCGCACCGAGGACGAGCGGGCGAAGTGGTGGCGCGGTCGAAAGGGCGCGTTCGGCGCGATGGGACGCATCGGCGAGGAGTGCTACGTCATGGATGGTGTGGTTCCGCGCGGCAAAATGGCCGAAGCGATTCGCCGGGTGCACGCCGCCGCCGAGCAGCGCGGCCTGCCGTGCGTGAACGTGTTCCACGCCGGTGACGGCAACCTGCATCCGCTTCTCGGATATTCGCGCGACCAGACGGACGCGGTCGCGGCGGCCGGGCGCGAGATCGCCGCGATCTGTGTCGAACTCGGCGGGACGCTGACCGGCGAGCACGGCATCGGCGTCGAGAAACGCGAGTTCATGCCGCTTCTGTTCGACGAGGCCTCGCTCGCTGCGATGGAGCGCGTCCGCCACGCGTTCGATCCGAAGAGGCGGCTGAATCCCGGCAAGCTCCTGCCGGGTCCCAAGGTTTGCGCGGAGGCGATTCGCCGGAAGGACGCGGAACGTGTCGTTGGTTGATCCGCGCGCCATCGCCGAGTTGCAGGCGCAGGTCCGCGCGGGTGCGGACACGGTCGATCGCAGCGCGCTCGACGCGATCGGCGAGGTGGACGATAGCGTCGTCACCGTCGGCGCCGGCGTGTCTTGCGGGGCCGTCGAGGAGTTGGCCGCGCCGTGGCTGTTCGCGTCGGACCGGCCCGACTCCACCGTCGCGGACTGGATCGGCTGCGGCTGCGGCGATCTGCTGTGGGACCTGTTGGGCCCCACGCGCGCGCAGGTGCTCGGCGTCCGCGCGGTGTTGAAAGACGGCAGCCTCGTGCGTTTCGGTGGGCGGGTCGTGAAAAATGTCGCGGGCTACGACCTGACGAGGGCGTTTGTCGGTGCGGGGAACCGTTTGGGGTTTGTCGTCGAGGCGACCCTGCGGCTTCGGCCGGCACCGCGGGGTTGGCACGCGGCGATCTCCCGCGACACACCGTGGCACGAGGCGCGCGCCGCGCCGGGCAGCGCGGTCTGGAACGGCGATACCGTTTTGTTTCTGCGCGCCGGGGAATCCGCGCCGGCCGGATATCAGGCATGCGATCCCGATACTGCGCGCCGAGCGCTTCGCGACGCGTGGGGCCAAGTGCGCACCGTCTGCGCGCTCGACGAGACGGGTGGCCGCGTTCCGCAGCCGGGCGATGTCTTTCTGGCCGGTGTGAACCGCATCGGAACCCGCGCGGAATCGGTTGAGCGTACTGGGCCGCTCTGGGATCGCCTCGAGGCGGCGCTTTCGGGGACCGCGAAACGATGAGTGATTGGCGCGACGCCACGCGCGCGTGTGTGCACTGCGGGCTTTGCCTGCCGGTGTGCCCGACCTATATCGAGTTGGGCGAGGAGGCCGATTCGCCGCGCGGGCGGATCCAGTTGCTGGAGGCGCTGCTCACCGACGACACGCAGAGCGCACTTGGTCCCGCCGATGTCGCGCCGCACATCGACCGTTGCATCGGTTGTCTGGCGTGCGAGACCGCGTGCCCCTCCGGTGTGGCGTACGGCGACTTGCTCGAGGAGGGACGGCGCCGGCTCGGTCCGCCGAAGAAGTGGACGCGTTGGTTCTTGAAATACCTGCTACCCCGCACCCACCTCGTTCGCGCGCTGGCGGCCGGCGGCCGGATGCTCGGCAAGGTGCCGCGCGCAAGAGAGGCCGGCGCGTGGCCGGCGCCGCCGCCGAAGCCGCGCGCCAGGATCGCGTTGCACCTCGGGTGCGTGACGCCCGCGCTCTATCCCCACCTCGCGCACGACGCCGCGTTGGTTCTCACGCAACTCGGTTACGCGGTGGAGGCGCCGACCACGCAACGATGTTGCGGCGCGCTTCTGCGCCACGCCGGCCTGCCGGATGAATCGGAACGCGCTGCGATCGATCGTTTGGGCCGCGAATACGACATGGTCGTTTCCACCGCCGCCGGTTGCAGCGTGACGGACGGCATCACGGACGTGACGAAGCTCATCCTGGATGAGATCGCGTCCGGTGGGCGCGCGCTGGCCGGAGCGAGAATTTCGCCCGCGCAAAAAGTCGTGTGGGATGCACCATGTCATCTTCAGCATGCGCAGGACATCCATGTGGGTGGGTTGCTGGAGAACATCGACGGGATCGAATTGCAGGAACTCCCCGGCGCCGACCGCTGCTGCGGCGCCGGCGGCCTCTACATGGCGGTGAGTGCGGACCTCGCGCGCGATGTTCGGGCGAGCAAACTCGACGCGATCGAACAAAGCGGCGCCGACATCGTGGCGACGGCCAACCCTGGCTGCATGTTCTGGTTGTGGCGCGGCCTGCGCGAGCGCGGGCTATCCATCGAGGTCCGACACCCGGTCAGCCTCATCGCGGAGGCGTTGAGAGTCCACCAAACTGCGCGATAACGTGCGAAAATCCGGCTAGGCGGATGAGCGGACTACACGAGAGATTGTTGGACGGTTTGGTGCGGCTCACCAATCGCGTGGGTTCCTACACCGACGCGCAGGGCGCGCTGTGCGGAATCGCGAGGGACCTCGTCGGCGAGATCGGACTCACCGGCGCGTGTGTTTGGAGCGAGGGCGGCGCCGGGCTCGCCGTCTCGGAGTGCGCCGGGGAGAGTCCGGATCAGGCACTGGCAACAAAGGCGCGCGAAACCGGAGAGCCGGTCGTTAGCGGCGACTGCATGGCGTGGCCGCTGCTCGTCGACGGGCGGTGGGTCGGTGCGCTGGCCGTGCGCGGAGACCTTCCCGAGCCGACCCGCGCGATCGTCGGAATGCTTGCCGGCCGCTGCGCGCACATCGTCAACGACGCCCGGGCGGCCGCGGTCCGGCAGACGCTGCTCGGCGGGCTGTCGCATGAGTTGCGCGCACCTTTGCAATCGCTGCTCGGCCATCTCGACCTGTTGCGAACCGGAACGCTCGGGACGTTGGCGGAGCCACAGGCCCAGGCGCTCGAGAGTGTTGGGCGAAACGCGGAGAAAGTGCTAGCGATCATCGGCGACGTGTTGCAGGTGTCGCGCATCGACGCTGGTTTCGACGACGTCGTTCCGGACGAATTCCCGCTCCGCGAGATGCTCGCGAGCGAGGTCGAGGACGCGCGCCCGTTGGCCGCATCGAGAGGGCTGCAACTCGACGTATCGTGCGAGGGCACGATCATCCTTTGCACCGACGGCGCCAAGGTCCGGCGGATCGTGATGAACCTTCTCTCCAACGGCATCAAGTACACGCCGGACGGCCGGGTCACACTGCGGGGATTCAAAGACGGCGACACTGCCGTGATCGAGGTCGCGGATACCGGTCCAGGCATCCCGCAGGAACAACTCGAGCGGGTGTTCGAGGAATACGTGAGGCTGGATCCCGACGGGGAGGGCACCGGCCTCGGTTTGCCGATCGCCCGGCGCCTCGCGCGGCTGCTGGGCGGTACGCTGGATTTGACCTCCGCGCCCGGCGAAGGAACGACGGCAACCCTTCGGCTCCCGGTTTGGCGGCGCTGATAGAATCCCGCGCATGTTCGGCAACTCGATCAAGGTTCAGCGCCCCGGTCCGGGTCCGGTGATCGCGTTTTTGGCGGTTCTGTTTCTCGGTGCGGTTGCGGTCGCGGTTCCCGAGGCGCCGTTCACGATCGAGACCGACCAGGACCGCGGTGTGCTCGTCTCCCACGCGGAGGTCGGCCCGAACCTTGCCGAGCAGTATGCCGGTTCCGGCTACAGCTACTTCGCGGTGGACGTCACCGGCGCGGAACTGGGCCGTCACGACCTGCTCGCGGGTTACATGAAGGCAACGGCCCAGCGTGGATTCAGTTTGTTTGCGTGGATCGACGCGAGCATCGGCGCCGAGGCGGCGCAGGCGCGCTTGGACCTCTACGGGTTTTCCGGTTTGTTTCTCTACGGGAACCAGGCCGGCAACGTTGCAAAGTCGCTGCGCGGCGACAGCCGCAACGCCGGGCTCTCCATTCGCGTTGTCCATCACCGCCGGAAGGCGCCTGTCGATGCCTCGTGTGTTGCGTATCCGGCGCAGGAGTTCCCGGGTGACGGCGTCGAGATGCCGGTTCTGATCGCCGAGCAACTCGGCGAGACCGACATCGATGCGGCCCGCGCCAAAACCAAGGGCGGATACCTCGTCGCCCGCGCGAGCCTGCCGGCGTTGGACTAGTCTCTTTGCCCAACGGCTGACGCCGTTGGAGCCACTCGTTCGAAGCGTCTGATGAGGTTGCGGAAGCCTCGCTCCGCTCTGCCCAACGGCTGATGCCGTTGGAGCCACCAAGAACGCTCGACCCGGAAGCCCCAACGGCGTCACCGTTAGGCCAACAAGAACGCGCGACCAGGAAGCTCCAACCGCGTCACCGTTGGACTAACAAGAACGCTCGTCCCGGGAAGCTCCAACGGCGGACTAACAAGAACGTTCGACCCGGAAGCTCCAACGGCGTCAGCCGTTGGGCCAAAAGAAAAGCTCGGGGCCGGTCACTGCTGACCGGCCCGCGACGCAACCCCACAAATACCGACCCTAAACTGCTGGCCTCCCCTGCCTAGGGTTGCCCTCACAACGACGAATGCTAGCCATGTCGCTTTCTTGCGACAAGACCAAACTTTGTCCTTCGCCTCTTGCAACACTGTCGTCCACGCTAGAATCCTTGGGCAAAGCGAACGGACCAACCCATGTTCCCAGGCGGAATTCTCCACGAGCGGACGCTCGTTCTGAACCGGTCGTGGATGGCGATCACCACCACGACTGTGCGGCACGCCATGTCGCTTGTCTATCAGCGCGCCGCGCGGGTCATCTGCCCGGACACGTATCAGACCCACGACTTCGATTCTTGGAGTGAACTTTCCGTCGCGCGCGATGAGCCATGTGTGCGAACGATCGCGTCCCAGCTGCGCGTGCCGGAGATCATTGTTCTCGCAACGTATGACGGACTCCCGCGACGCAACGTGCCGTTTTCCCGTCGGAACCTCTATCGGCGCGATCACCACATGTGCCAGTACTGCGGTGCACGACCCGGGACGGAGGAACTCTCCATCGACCACGTCGTTCCGCGCAGTCTGGGCGGGCGCAGCACTTGGGAGAACTGCGTGCTCGCGTGCGTGGAGTGCAACAAGCGCAAATCCAACCGCATGGCGTGGGAGGCCGGCATGGCGTTGTTGCGGCATCCGCGCGTGCCGCGCTGGTCGTGGGACGTCGAGGTGTCCGTCGGCCGCCGCCGCGCAAGTTGGGACACGTTCATCAGCGACAGGTACTGGAACACCGAGCTGAAAGACTGAACGAAGTTCAGGCTTTCAAGTGTTGTTGGTTGAACGGCTGACGCCGTTCCGTGTTGCTGGTTGAACGGCTGACGCCGTTGAGACTTTTGCGGGGGTGACGCTCGGGTTGGCTGACGTCGTTCCGTGTCTTCTGCTCAACCGCTAACGCGGTTGAAGCCCACGCCTGCGCTAGCCGCTGCTTCGTGTGGCACCCGCACCCTCTCCGCGGTTCTGCTAACGTTCCCGCCCAGTGGACAAGAAGGTCGTTCGCGCCTGGTGCTTCTACGACTTTGGCAACTCCGCGTTTGCGGTGTTGTTCACCGCGATCTTCAGCGTCTACTACCAAGACATCATCGTCGGCGGGAAAGACGGGATCTTTTGGTGGGGACTCACCATCTCCCTGTCGATGGCGGCCGTGGCGATTTCGTCGCCGTTCATGGGCGGCATCGCCGACCACGCGGGCATCCGCAAACGCATGCTCGCGATCTACACGGCCCTTGGCATCGTCGCCGTGTTGGGGTTCACGCAGCTCGACGCCGGCATGGCGGTGGCTGGATTCGCAATCGCGCTCGTTGCCAATTTCGCGTTCGAAGGCGGCGTGGTTTTCTACAACGCGTACCTGCCCGAGATCGCACCGGCGTCCCACCACGGACGCGTGTCCGCGTGGGGGTTCGCCGTCGGGTATGTAGGGTCGCTGCTCGCGCTCGTGATCGCCGTCGCCGTGTTCGAGATCAGTATGACGTTGGTCTGGATTGCGCTTGCGGTGCAGTGGGCGATCGGCGCGACGCCAGCGCTGCTCTTTCTCCCCAAGGACAAACCTGGCGGCATGACCGTCGCCGCGGCCGCGCGCAAAGGGTTCCGTCAAACCGCCACGACCATTCGCAGCGTGATCCGCATGCCCAACCTGCGGCGGTTCCTGATCGGCTACTTTTTCTACATCGACGGGGTCAACACCGTCATCGCGATGGCGTCGGTCTATGCCAGCAAAGAGCTGAATTTCGAAACGAGCGAGCTCTTCATGCTCTTTGGAGTGGTTCAGTTGTCCGCGCTCGCCGGATCGATGGCGATGGCGAAACCCACCGACGCCAAGGGGCCCAAGTGGGCGGTGCAGTGGTCGCTCGTCTGGTGGATTCTCGTTGTGCTGGCGGCCTTTTTCGCCGAGACGAAGGGCGTGTTCTGGGGGGTCGCGGTCCTGGCGGGGCTCGGTCTCGGCAGCATCCAGGCGGCGTCGCGCGCGTTCATGTCACGGCTGATCCCCAAAGGCCGTGAGGCGGAGCTGTTCGGGTTTTACGCTCTGTGCGGCAAGAGCGGCGCCATTTTGGGCCCCGTGCTATTCGGCACGCTGGCGAAGATCTTCGAGAGCCAGCGTCCCGCGATCTTGACCGTCGCCGTGTTCTACATCATCGGCCTCGTATTCCTGCGTAAGGTCAAGGAAGAGGCGACGGACCTCGACTCGGCGAGCGGCGCTAGCGACTAAAACTGCACGGCCTGCCGATAATCAGGGGATGCCCTCCTATGGTCCCGAGCGCTTCCTCGTCTTCACCGGGTGGTTGCTGCTCCTTTGCACCGCGAGCACGTTTTGCTGGTGGGCGGCGGCGCAGGCCTTGCGCTGCGAGTTTCGCAGCCTGATGAGCGCGCTGGCGTGCTCGATGCGCTGGTTTTTCTATTCCGTATGCCTGCTCTGCATCCTGGTGACGTTGGTGGCGTTCGGCATCGCGCCGGGGGATCCGCGGAGCCAACTCTTCGGCTGGATCCAGATCGGCGGCACGGTCTGGATCGCCGCGCCATGTTGTTGGCGCTCGTTTCGCGAGAAGCCCGGGCTCAAGTTGGCTGCGACGTACGTTCTTGGCCTTGTCCTATGCGGCGGCCTGCTGTTTCTCGCGATGCGAGCCGCGCCGGGTGTCGAGCACTTTGTGACGGCGATGCCGAGTGTGTTCAGCAAGACGTCATGAGTGCGGGGCCGCGAATCGAGGCGGAGGTCGCGCGGGCGCTCGAGCAGGGGCCGGCTTCGGGTGCGGATCTGATCGAGACCCTGCGTGCGAACGAAGAGCCGATCCTCGCCGAAGGGGCTGTGCTCGTGTACGGCGCTCTCGCCAATCTCGCAGCGCGCGGCGAGGCGGCGTTGCTCGAGAAAGGTCCGGGCGAGGCGATCTGGGGAACACCGGGCTCGCGGTCCCGTGCGCTCCGGCCGCCCGGCGCTCCGGCTTCGTTCGGCCTAAAGGAGGCGCAACTCGCGTTCGTCGACATCGCGGTGGCCAAGCTCACAAGGGGACTGCCGCCGCACTACTTCGAGGAGTTGCGCCGCGTCACCGTCGCGGACGCGGACCGCCTTGTGCACCAGGGTGCGGAGCCGGACGCGGCTGCTCGCATGGCGCTCTCCGGGCTGGGACCCGAATCGGCCGCACACCGTGTTCTATCGCGCGCAAACACCGGCAAGACGATCAGGCTTCGACTCCGGGCGCGGCGCCGTGTTCCCGCCTGGGTCACGTTCCTCCTCGTGGCCGGGTTGTGCATTTTCGTGTTGCGGGTCTTTGTGATCGCGATCTATCGCGTGCCGACCCGGTCGATGGCTCCGGCGCTGGCTCCGGAGGGCGAACTGGGCGATCAACGGGTGCTCGTTAACTCCCTCGCGTATCGCTTCGGCGCGGTGGATCGCGGCGACATCGTTGTGTTCGACCAGTCCGCGGAGCGCGATCGGTTCGTCAAGCGCGCGATGGGGTTGCCCGGGGAACGGATTCGCGTGGTGGACCCCGACCTGCAGATCGACGGAAAGCGGCTCGTGAAGGAGCGCGCGTTGCTCGACCGGGTTTCGGTGCCACTGTTTGCGTGGGACGGGCTCGAGCACGAGGGGCAGACCCATCGCACTCCGTATCCGCTGCACGACGGCTACCTCCGCGACGACAACACCGTCTTGCCCGAACCGTCTTTTCGCCGTCCGGCGTTCGATCTCGTCATGTCGTTCCGTATCCGCGTCGCGAAAAAACCGACGACGGTCAGCGTGCGGATCGATGAGGGGCTTGCGAGCCCGCACTGGGTGTTCTTGTCCACAGAGGAGGGGAGGGGGTCGGCCGTATCGGGCGGGCTCGAATTGGAACGCGATGCGAGGTTCCTGCTCGAACCGGGTTTTTGGCGGAACGTCTGGATCACCAACGCGGATCGCGTATTTCGGGTCGAGTTGGACGGACGCGAAGCGTGCCGCGCGCCGGTGACGGGCTCGCGTCGCCGGTCCGAGGGCACAACCGTCGGGATCCTCGTCTTGGACGGTGACGCGGAATTCGAGAGGCTTGTCATCTCGCGCGACATCATTCATCGGCAGGCGCCCGGCGCCGGGCCCGACCAGAAAAACGAGTGGCTCCTCGGACCGAACGAGGTGTTCTTGCTCGGCGACAACACCGACGACAGTGTGGACTCCCGTCACTTCGGCCCGATTTCGACCTCGGCGTTGCGCGGCAAGGTGTTCGCGGTTATCTGGCCGCTCGACCGCGCGCGCTGGATTCGTTAGCGACCGGTTCAGCAGTCCGCGACGAAAAGAGCGAGCCGCCCTCAAGAGAGAGCGGCTCGCGGCTCGGTGTTCCGACCATTGGCCGGAGTTTGGTGGGTTTCCTCTCAGGACGGTTGGAGAGGTCTGTACGGTAAAGAGGTGTTTGGAGAGATGAGTGTCCTGAGTGAATGGCCCGTGTGATTGCGAATGTCTAGTCCGTAAAAATGTCTTCGATTGCATGTTGGGCGTCCGACTGGAAGGTCTCGCCGAGTTCCGGCTCCCCCTCGTCGGACTCGTCCGGGGCCGGTGCCAGAGCTTTTGACTCGAGTTCGTCGAGGCAGCTCGTGAGTTCCGATTCCAGCGCCGCCGGATCGGATTCCAGTTGCTCCCGATCTTCCGAGAGATTCCGGAAGAGGTTCGTGACGCGTTCGCGCATTTGCGCGAACTGCTCGCGGAACGATCCACGAAGCTCTTCCATTTCGGCTTCGCGTTCCCTGACGAGGAGTGCGTTGTACGCGGCATCGCGAACGGCGTGTTCCAAGATTGCGAACACCTCGTCGTTGACCTCCGCGAAGAGCCGCGCCTTGTGCTGCGCCAGCGACTCGAGCAAGCGCTCCTCGACCAACTTGCCGATGGCCTGCTCGAGCGAGAGCATGAACCCGTTCAGATGTACGGTCTTGACGTGCGTGCGGCCCTGACGGACGAAGTCCTCGACCTCGGCCTCGTAGACCTGGGTATCGAGAAGTTCCCGAATCGGCGCGTGCTCATCAAGGCTCATGGCTGTTCCCGGGAGGGGCTGTGCCATCTGCTTGATCGCGACGACCCCTCGTTGCCGGGAACACTATCGCTGCCGAGGAACCGGTCAAACCGATCCGAAATCCGGCTGTCACGGAAAAGCGGCAGCCGCCGTCAGTATCGCGGCCCTTCGACTACTGGTTCGCGCTAGGTATGACCGTCGGAACCCCTGAGCAAGTAGAGGCTGAGCGCGGCGACACTGAGGCTGTGGTGGATCGCGCCGCTTCGGATGAGCTCGGGGATCTCCGCCACCGGCCGTGTCTCGACCACGATGTCCTCGTGCGGATCGAGATCGAGCTCCGCGACCCGTTCCAGGTTGCGGGCCACAAAGCAGTAGGTGCGGTTGGTGAGGATCGCGGGGTTGGAGCTCACGGCCCCGAGCAATTCGGGGGGATCGCCGCGATATCCGGTTTCCTCCAGGAGTTCGCGCGCGGCGGCTTCCGCCGGGGTGCCGTCGGTGTCGTCCATCACGCCGCCCGGCACTTCGAGCGTCACCTCGCGGATCCCGTGGCGGAATTGGCGGACCAGGATGAGCTGTCCGTCCGTCGTGATGGGCACCACATTGATCCAGGGGCGCGTTTCGAGCACGTAGTACGAGTGGGTCGGCCGGCCGCCGTGCTCATACTCGTCCTTTCGAAGCTGAAAAATGCCCGCGTCGTGGAGAACTTCGCTGGCCAGCGGTTTCCATCGCTCTTTCATCCGGACGGCTCTCTTTCATTGAGGCGGCGGTCTTTCATTTGGTGGGCCTCATGCTCGCTATCATAAGATCTTGGCAAGGCGGTGGTTACGTCGTCGTCCCCGATGCCCCTAAACTCCCGATTGTTCGAAACCGACGGTCCCCCCACGGGTTCCAACTAGGCCCGACTTAGCATGACCGAGTTCTCCGATGTCGATCTCATGCTCGCCTTGCAGGGTGGCGATGAGGCGGCATTCACCGAACTGGTCACGCGCCACATGAGAACGATCGTGAACCTGACCTACCGCTACCTCGGAAACGCGGCGGACGCCGAAGACCTCGCACAGGACGTGTTCCTGAAGGTCTATCGCGCCCGGGATCGCTATCGTCCCGAGGCCAAGTTCACGACCTGGGTCTATCGGATCGCGGTCAACGCGTGTCTCAATGAGGTACGCAACCGGAAGAACCGGCCGACGTTTCGGGCGGCGCCGCTGCTCGGTGGCGCGGACGACAATGCGCCGGCGGCTTTGGTCGCGGACGACTCGGCCGGCACGCCGGTCGAGGGCGCGGCGAACAACGAGTTGCGCGAACAGGTTCGCGCGGCGGTGGACGAATTGCCCGAGCGGCAGCGCATGGCGATCATCCTCAACAAGTTCCATGGCCTCGGTTATGAGGAACTCGCGGCGGCGCTCGACCTCACCGTCCAGGCCGTGAAGAGTCTGCTGACGCGTGCGCGTGAAAACGTACGCACCAAGATCCAGCCCTATCTCGAAACAGGCGAGAGCGTGCGCGATCAGGCCGTGGCACCGCGCAAAGGGTCCGTCGGAAGGGAGACCGCATGAGCCCGAATCACGATAGCTTCGACAACACGAGATTCCAGGACAGCAGGCTGCATGCGTACCTCGATGGAGAACTGAGCGCCGACGAGCGCGTGGCGTTTGAGCGCGAACTCGAGCAGAGCGATGAGCTTCGAGCGGCGTTGGCGGTTCTGCGCGGGGTCGATGATGCGATCGGTTCCCTGCCCGCGACGGAGCCGTCCGAGGGGTTCGCGCGCCGTGTCACGGGAGCCGCGAAGGCGCGCAAACCGATGGCGGTTCTGCTGCGCTTCGTTCCGCTTGCAGCCGCCGCCGCGCTCATGTTTGCCGTCTATCCGTTCCACGGGGAACCGACTCCGCGGCCGGACAGCGCCCCGGAAATCTCCGAGTACCTCGACTACGTCTGGGAGGACGACGACGACGTCTACGATGGTCTCTCCCCTTCCGAGGCGGATGTTTTGGAGGCGCTCGACGCCACGTAATCCACGATGCGCTGCGGTCTACGGCTGTTTCTCCTCTTCGCGTTGACCGGGCCCGCGGTGTGGGCGGACAAACCGTCGGAGAACGAGGTCGCGGCGGTTGTCGCCGAACTCGGCGAGGAGAACTGGAACGAGCTGCTTCAGTACCGGCAGCGCATGGTGCTTCACCGAATCCGGAAGTTCCGGTTGTTGTCCGATGAAAAACAGGCCACGATTCGCGCCGGCGAGGGCGGGCTCGCGAAGTGGCTGCTGGCGCCCAAGCGTCACTCGGGCGGGCATCAGTTGCCGCACGAGTTGAAGCGGTTGGTGGGTGAACTACCGGAAGAGGCCCGTGCCGACGCAACCAAGCTCGTGCGCTTCCGCAAACGCCAGATCGAGCTCGACGAGGCGCTGCGCACGCTTCCGGCCGAAGAGCGGCGGACGCATTTCGACGGGCTCTTCCCGGAGCCGTTTGATCGCGACATGGCTCGCGCCGCGAAGCTCAAACTTCGCAAGCGGCTCGCCGAGCGGTTGGTCGAACTGGCCTTGCCCAGAATGGACGCCGAGGCGGCGGCCGCGGGAGGATGGACCGAGGGCCAACGCAAGGCACGCATGCGGGCGATCTACCGCGAGCGCGCCGAGGCTGCGACGAGGCGATTGTCCCACGAGCTGGGAACCGGCGGCTCTCCCGAGCGGCGCGTCGAGCACATCCGGCGTTCGCTGGCGCTCGTCGAGGGGACGCGGGTGTTCGCGAGCCCGCGCGAACGCGAGTTGATTCGGTATGCGATGCGGCCTGAGGACTGTCCGTTTTTGGATCTGAGCTTCTTGGGGCCCAAACCGGACGGCGATCGGGCGGCGCGACGTTGGAAGGCGGACTTTCGGCTCCTCGGGCGGTTGGAAATCCTCGGCCACATGAACCTGCCGCCGGCGATGCTGCTCCACCTGGCCGAATGCGGCTCGCCGGAGGATTTCCTGCGCGCGATGCAGGCGGTCCGCGGAAAGCGTGCGAAAGAGCCGAGACGGCGTCGCGATAACCGCAAGCCCCGATAGGCTCCGTCTGAGAAAACCCCTGGCTTCGATCGGCTGGATAGGCCCGTCAGCCGCCGTTCGCCTCCTAGCACTATCTACATTGGATAGAGGGTCGTCGGCGAACGACGCCTGACGGCGCTTCAACGGCGTCAGCCGTTGAGCCAGAGATGTCCCAGTCGATCTCGGGTCTGCGGGTTTTTATCAGACGGAGCCTAGAGCGCCAGCCCGCAGAACGCAGGAAATGGGGCGCCGTGTCCGGCCCGTCTGAGGGGCCTAGCGGCCCGCTTTCGGGACCTCGGTCGACCCACCTTGAGACATCGTCAAAAAGGTCCAGCAGCCGTTCCCAAAATGCCGATAGAGGGCCTGACTATGCCGTTTTGCTCCGATTGCAATACCGAGTTCGACGACCGAATACGGCGCTGCCCGCACTGCGGCACTGATGTGGAACAGAGCGACACCCCGGTGGTGGACCCCACCGATGATGACGGCAGATTCGACGAGACTCCCGCCGGGGTGCTGGCCTTCGAACAGAGTCTGTTCAGCAGGCAAAAGACCGTCGTCGCGACAACCGCCGCCGCCGCGTTGCTCGCGGTTGTCGGCGTGTTGTGCCTCCCGGGTTCCACACCCGAGGAGGAGACGTTCGCTAAGTCCGCGCGCAAAACGCCGCACCGCGCCGTGAGACGGACCGCTTCGCGCGGAACGGCGGCCCGAATCAAGCCCGTGCCGCCGGAACAGGACCTGAAAATTACGAGCATCATTCGCGAAGATCACGGGGTCGTTCTGACCGGAACGTGCTCGGCGCTTGGCGCCGTACGAATCCATGTCGAAGGCAACCCCGCGGTTATCGAACCCTCCGGCAACGCGTTTTGGGCGCGCGTTCCCGGGCGGCCGGAAGTGCTGCTTGTCGAGGCGTTTTCGCTCGACGGACGCGCCGAGTTGGCCGTGAAGGTCCCCGAATCGCTGATGCCGCCGGCCTACGACGACACCGTCCTTTTGAGCCACGCGGAGTGCCAGACGGTGCACGAACGCGAGATCAGGATCCAGGTGGACGGCGGAGGCCTGCGTGCTCGCCGGCGCAACGAGACCGTGGTTCTCCCGAACGTGAGGAACGAGTTTGTGATCGGAGGGCGCCAATTCACGTTGTTCCGGGCCCCCGTGGGGCTCGTGTTCCTCCGTGTGACCAAGAAGGGTCAGTACGCGTTCCTCCGGGAGATCGACGGTCAGGAGATGGTGCTGATCCCGAACGGGATTGCGTACCGCGGCTTCGGCGAGAAGGGCGACACTTCACCGCGGCACATCGCTCAGACCCCTGCGTTCCTGCTCGACCGCACCGAGGTGACAAACGCGCAATACGGCGAGTTCCTCGCGCACATGCTGCGCCGAAACGATCGCACGCTGCGGCACTACGAAGATCCCAACATGGAGTTGAAGCCGTGGACGTGGGAGAGCGACACGCCGCCGGAAAACGCGCGGGACCTTCCGGTCACCGGCGTCAGCTGGTACGCGGCGTACGCCTACTGCCGTTTCGTACGCGGGCGGTTGCCGACCGAAGCGGAGTGGGAGCGGGCGGCCGCCGGACCCCACGGGGTGCGGTATCCGTGGTCGAGTGGAACGGACGACGAAGAGGGGAGCGGCGCGAACTTCGAACTCGAGGAGCGTGCGGTGCTGCGCCGACCCGGGCTTGCGCCGGCAGAGTCGTTCCCCAGCGGCGAGAGTATCTTCAGCATCCTGCACCTCGTCGGCAACGCCGGGGAGTGGTGTGCGGATCGATACGACCCGCGCTGGTATACACGCTCCCGTCGTTGGAGCCCCCGCGGGCCCAGCCGCGGCCGCCACAGGGTGATGCGCGGTGGCACCTACCTCACCCCGGAGCGCTCCCTGAAGACTTACCGGCTCCAGTCGCGCGGACACCTCGACGCCGGGGCCAGCCCCGCGGATGTCGGATTCCGGGTCGCCCGTTCCTGGAAGCAGAGCTAGGCTCCTAAGCCCGGCCGGGCCTGCTCTGACGCCTTCTCCGTCGTCCTAAATCTTTGTGCTGCAAGGGATAAACGCCTGTGGGCCGAGCTGCGGCCAGCACCTCCGGCCCCGGCAGCCCATCCCGACTCCAAATCGATGGTGGAGCTAACCCCATACTGGGCAACACTTTGCCTCAGGAGCCGCGCTGATTTACTTAAGGGGAATCCGCGTTTCGGTGAATTCCCGAGACGGCCGCCGCGATGGGTTCCGACCACATTGCAAGACATCGCCGCCGTAAGTTGTTGCGGTGCAAGGGATTAAAAAACTGTCGAAAAAACGGAAAGTCGACTTGCCCCGTCTCATTCTCGGGCTAGTCTTCTCCCGGCTCAAAAAGGGCCATGATCTTTCGACAATCGGAACAGTTGGAACTCGGCTGAAAAAGGCAAAACCAGCGAAAGCTGGTGGCGCAAAGCTACGGGCCTAAACCGCATCACGCGGCAAGGTAGCCAGCTGCCAGACGAGTCCGGAAAATCGCTATTTGCGCCCGGACGTCGTCTACACGGTGTCCGGGCGTTTTTTTTGTGAGAGGGGAAACGCCAACGGCCGCCACGCAGCGACGTCGAGCCCAACCGTCCCAAGGCATTCGGGTTTCGGTGTGAGCGTGGAGGCGACAAATGGCGACAGTCAGGATCAAGGACAGTGATTACCGCGACGTTTGGCTCAAGTACCGGCGCACGCGCCGCAAGGTCTACAAGAACAAGCTGATCGAGGCTTACTTCCCGCTGGTCCGCAACGTGGCCGAGCGCATGCTGATGACGCTGCCCGCCAGCGTCGAGGTCGGGGACCTGATCAGCATGGGGACCTTCGGCCTCATCGAGGCGATCGACCGCTTCGACATCGACCGCGGCGTCATGTTCAAGACGTACTGCGTCAACCGCATCCGCGGCGCGATCCTCGACGAACTCCGTTCGCTGGACTGGGTGCCGCGTCTCGTCCGCCACAAGTCGAGCACGGTCGACAAGGTCGGTTCCCGCATGAAGGCCCGCCTGGGGCGCGAGGCCACCGTGTTCGAGATGGCCGAAGAACTCGAGATCGACGTCCACGAGTACCAGCGGATGGAGAAGGACGCCAAGCCCGTCTCCATGCTGAGCCTCTCCGACGAGTCGCCGGACGGCGCCGACGAGGCTTCCAACCGCATCGTCGATTTGGTGAAGGACGAGAAGGGCGACGACCCCATTTCGTCGAGCCACTGGCACAACCTGCGCGACCTCACGACGAAGAGCCTGAACAAGAAGGAGAAGATCGTCTTGACGCTCTACTACTTCGAGCAGCTCTCGATGAAGGAGATCGCGAAGGTCCTCGGCCTGACCGAATCGCGTGTGTGCCAGATCCACTCCAAGGTGATGGAGAAACTCCGCGAGGGCTTGGCGGAGATCAAGTGCGACCTCTTCTACCAATAGTGAACTGATTCGAGCGTGCGCCGAACCGCACGATTTCGAATAGTGTGTGAGTGCAATGCTCCAACGGCGTTAGCCGTTGGGCCAGCAATACTGAAGACGTCATCCGAACATCGGCTCCCGTGCGACGGCGCACGGGGGCCTTTTTCGTGGATAATTGCCGCGATGCGATGGCTCGGCAGGCTCTCACTCGCCATTTTGTTCTGGTGCTTTTTCAGCGCGGTGCTTCCGGCGCCTGTGGCGTTCGGCAAGGGCAAGAAGCTGGTCGACGAGATGCACCCCCGGGCCCCCGACAGCCCGCTCAAGATCGAATTCGAGGACTTCTACTGCGCGACGTGCCTGGAAGAAGGACGCATCGAGGTCGCCGGGACCCAGAAGATCACGATGATGCGCAAGGACGCGCTCGATCTCGCGGTCAAACTCGGTGTCGGCAAGAAGAAGGACCTGGGCAAGAAGTTCTTCCTCATCCACGCGGGGCACACCAAGATCTTCAGCAATCTCGTTCGGGCGAAGGTCAAGCCGAACGACAGCGCGTTCATCACGTTCGACATGCAGCGGATGAAGAAGATCTTCCCCAAACTCAAACTCGGGTTGCAGGGGACGGTGTTGACGCCGCACCAGCGCGCGCACCTCTATCACATCCGATTGTGCCGGGTGTATTCGCACTTCAAGGCGCTCACCAATTGCGACAAGGACTTTCTCGGCAATGAGGCGCCGTTCGAGGTCTTCCTGTTCGATGACTACGCCGAGCACCATCGGCTGAATGACCGGTACACGGGGCGCACCAACGACAAGGCGGGCATGCGGCATCACGATCGGGACACGCCGAACTTTCATGTGTTCACGACCGCCGACAGCCTGGTCGCCGGCAACGACGCAAAGTTCTTCAACCACGTGGTCCACAACTACGTGCACAATCTCGTTGACGGGTTTTGGAACTACTATCGCGAGACACCGGCGTGGCTCGAAGAGGGCATTGCGCACTACTACGAGCGCCGCGAGTCCCCCAAGCACAACACGTTCTGCTGGGCCGAGGGCAAGGCCCCGACCGCCTTCCAGAAACCCGACTGGAGCGCCACGCTCCTTGGCATGGTGCGGCGCGGTAAGGACGTACCGCTCGGCGGCTGGTGCGAGAAGTTGCTGCCCGGCGAACTTGGCGGCGCGGAACAGGGGCTCAGTTGGGGCATCGTCGAGTGGATGATCCAAACCGATCCGATCCGTTTCACGATGGTGTTGGAACTGACCCAGGACCGCAAGGGCAAACCGACCGCCGCCGAGGTCATCATGAAGGCGTTCGGCGCAAGCCCGAACGTAATCCACACCCGCTGGAGAGAGTTTGCTAAGAAGGAGTATCCGCGGCGGAAGAACTAGATGCTGCGCAGCAGCATCTAGTTCGACAGTGATGCTGGCCCAACCTCTGACGAGGTTCAGTGTTTCTAGCCCAACGCCTGACGGCGTTGGAGCGGAGGGGTCGTACGGTTCAGTTGTTTGGAGCGTGCGCCCACGCCTTTCATTCCGGCGGGCCGCTCGGGTACGCTGGGCTCGGCATGACGAATGACCCCGACGGCTTCGAACTTCTCTCGTGGCATGACTGCAGCATCCA
>JAZFYD010000030.1:0-24604 GCA_036443405.1 Planctomycetota bacterium | reverse complement strand
ACTCGACATCCTCGTCTTCGTCGAATCGCGCCGCAACCTCGTTGCGGAACTCGGTGAGCGCGTCATCGGGCTCCAGGTCGAGCATGAGATCGATGCTGGACGTGCACGCGCCCATCGCGCCGATCGCGAAGTACAAGACGGCGAGGCGGAAGTGGGCTTCCCGGGAGTCCGGGGCCAACTCGACGGCCTTCTCCAACGACTCGATGGTCGACCATCCGTCGCGGGCGAAGTTCTCGGAGATGTAGCGCTTGAGTTGGACGTGGCCCAGCCCGGCGTGCGCGTCGGCCCGCTCCGGATGCTCGTCGACGAACGCTTGCGCCGTTTCCAAAGCGGAGTCCGTCTTACTGAGCTCGAGGTAGAGCTCGACGAGTTCGCAGTAGGACTCGGGGGTGTGATCCGTCTCGACCTTTTCCTTGAGCTTGGAGAGCCGGCCCAGTGCCTTTTCGCGCTGAACGAACTGAACAACGTTGCGAAGGCGCTCGGCGCTCGGGAAAGTTTGAAGTCCCCGTTGTGCGACCTTGAGCGCGTCATCCAATCGCCCGGCTGCAACATGTCGCTCCGCGTCGCGGACACATGTCTGCAGCCCCGACGCGCTGGAGGCGGGCGCGCGTTCGGCGCCGCCGAAGAGTTTCTTGAGCAGACTCACGGTTTGCGATTTTCCTTCCGGCAGAAGACGCCGGTGAGTCCCTATCGGTCGCCGGGCAGGTCCGAGTTGACCCGCATTCGGGGCGATTTTTGGCCCGTTGCCCATGGACTCGATGGCCCGTATCGCGGCTGTCTCACTCTGGAACGTCGTGTACACGGGCGAACGGTGAAACGACGGGTGGGGACTGGGGCGGCGGGCTCATCCGGACAAACGGTTTGGGGCGCCCGGCTATTCCAGGTCGATTCGGTAGAAGTTGCCCTTTTCGTCGCCTACGTACACCGAGCCCTCGTGCTCGACCGGGTCGGCAGTGATGCGGCCCTCCGCCTGGAATGTCCAGGAGACGCCGAATCCGCCGCTCGCCTGACGAGCGAACGCGATGAGCTTGTTGCCGACCGGGACCAGCATGGGCCGTACGCTGCCGGACCCCAGGACCGCCCGCGCGCGGTGGACCACCGCGTCCTGCGAGCGGAGGTCGAGCTCGACGAGCGCGTCGGCGCCGGACAGGAAGAACAGCCCCCGACCGCGCACAACCGGGCGGCACCGAATGGCCGCGCCAAGGTCGTGGCGCCAGACTTCCTTGCCGGTGAGCTTCGTCACTCCGAGCACGACGCCGTCCTCACTCGTGAAAACGAGGGTGTCGTCATCCGCCGGCGTCGGCGCAACGGTGTACCGGCCCGGGAGGCGGTACTGCGCCAGCTTGGTGCCCGTTTTCTTGTCGAGCACCGACACGGATCCTGCTCGGGTCACGACGACGATGTGCGTCCCGTGCAGCAGCGGTGTGGCTCGCACGCCGACACCTGTCTTGGGTTGCCCCCAAAGCGGAACCTCGAGTCGGCGGGTGTCGTAGCACCACACGTGGCCTTCGTGATCCGCGATATAGATGCGCGTGCCGTCGATCACCGGGGCGGCGTAGAGACCGCCCTTGAATCCCGAAAGGGTCGGCAAGCGCTGGTAACTATTGGTGCTGAACACCTGCAGGGTGCCGTCCAGCGTGGGCACGAACAGCCGCTTGCCGTCCGATGCGAGCCCGGCGGAAACGCCATTGATCGCCGAGATGGTGCCCTTGCTGACCTCGCGTCCCGTCTTGGTGTCGAGCACCAGGTAGCGTCCGTTGCGGCTCGAAACGACCACCCGCCGGCCGACAACCACGGGTTCGGACTCGATTCGACCACGTAGGTTGCGGACCCACGTGGAGGCTTTCAGCAGCGTGCGAACGTTTCTGAGCGCCTCGATGTCGGTCAGTTCGGGATCGAAGGGACCGATGTGGAACTGGTCCTCGCGAAAACCCGGCCGCGTGATGCGCACGGTCGTCGTTTCGGCAGGGTCGACACGCACGTAACACGGGGAAGTCTTGGGATCTTCGACCCCGTCGACGTGAACCGTCGCGCCCGGAGGCAGCGTCACGATCTCGATGGGCAGGCGCAGCTTCTCAATGATGTCCGCGTTTGGGTAGGACTTCAGGATGCGGAGGTACGTGCGCTGGGCAGCCGGCAGGTCGTTTTCCGATTCGAGCCTGCGAGCGACCGCGAGATCCTTCTCGGCGCGCGCGATCGTAGTGCCGACGTTCTCGATCAGTACCGGTAGCTTCGCGCCAATGTTCGAGCCCGCGAGCGACCTCGCGAGGATGAAGCTGCGCAGAGCGGCACGCAGGCGACCCCGTTTGTATTCCGTTTCGCCGCGATGTTCGAGGTGCCCGGCCTTTTGCAGGGCCTCATGGGTCCAAGCGCTGCGCGTCGCCTTCACCTTCTCGCGGAGATCCTGCAGCGCTACGGACACGGCCCGCACATGCGATGCTGCATTGTCGTTGCCTGCGCGGCTCAGGATCGTCGCGGCGATCGAATCGGTGTTCCCGGCGTGTTTCTGGAACTTATTGAAGAGTTCCTCACAGCGGTCGGCCTCATCGACCATCGCTTTGCCGTCCTCGATCGGGTGTTTGAGCTGCTTGCGCAGCGCATTGAACGCCCGGACCGCGGAGCGGCCGGTCGCCTCGGACTCCCCATCCTCCTTGTCGAGTTGCGTGAGGAGTTCGGTCAGCGCTTTGGGGTCCAACCCCTGGGCGTCGCCGGAATTGCCCTTGCCCTTGCCCTTGCTCCAGTACACGAAACCGACGCCGGCCAGGATCAGCAGTATCGCGGCCGCCGTGGCCATGCGCGGTGCGAGGCGGCTCGAGCGGCGGCCTGATCCGAGAGCCTTGATCTTGTTCCGGATGTCGTGGCGCTCCGGATCCATTACCAGCAGGCGTTTGTAGAGGCTGACGGCGGGCGAAGGGCAGCGGCGCTTCAGGAAGCCCTTCGCGAGGCGCTCGCATTCGGAGACGGCGCGCGAAACATTGCCACCGTCGTAGTGAACGTCGACGAGCCTGACGGCGAAGTGCACCTCGTCCGGGAACGTCTTGGCCAGTTTCTCGAGCAGCGTGAGGGCCTCACCGCGTTGATCGGACTCAATCAAAAGGGTCGCGAGCGCTTTGCCGGCGGCGATGATCTGCGTGTTGAAGTCGGCTGCGGCTTTCGGCTCCTGGAATGCGATGTCCAAGAGCATGCGCAGAGCATCCTGGTCAGGCTGCGCGTAAACGGCGACGCGCCTGAGCGCGTCGAGGGCGCCGCGATAGTCGCCGTCGCGGACCAGCTCCTCGGCGTAACGACGCAAGAGCGCCGACGCCTCCTGGTAGTCGCGGATGCCCTCGTGGGCTTCGGCTGCCTCGGCGATTACCTCCAGCGGATATTCGCCGGTGCTCATCAGATACTGGTAGTGGCGAATGGCGCGCGCGGCATCGCCGACACGGAGCGCTTGGCGCGCGCTCTGGCGCAGCGCCTCGGGAGGCACGGCTTCGATGACGCTGGCGTCGAGGTACGCGGCGAGCAGTTTGCAGACCTCGAACTTGTTGACGTAGCTCTGCTCGATGAGGTCGGCGACCGAGTGCGTCCCGTCGATCAACGGATCGACGCGATCCGCGTAGCAGTCGTTTAGCGTGCCCTCTTCGACCGGTGCCTCTTCGCCGGTGAACTGATACACCTCGCGCGGGCCACAGATGCGGCGGCGGATGTACTCCCACTCGTCCGATCGGCGCGCGATGTCGATCAGCAGCCCGTTGACCGCGATATTGACAACCGGTATCGAGCTGGCTTCCGAATCGGGGAAGTAACCGTCGACGTATTCGAACTGGGCGTCCCGCTTGTTGAGGAACAGGTCGCGGAGGTCCTCGGAGCACTGAATCTCAAACGCCTCGTTGACGTCGTCGGTCGTGCACGCGCCCAAGTCGACGAGCACCTCGCCCAGCAGGCGATTGCTCGCACGACGCTCCTGGATGGCGCGCCGGAGATCCTGCTCGGACAGACGGCCAAGACGGATGAGCACTTTGCCGAGCAGATTGCTCTCGTTGCGCTCGCGAGAGCGGATGCTCACGCCTTCCTTCGTGAAGCAGATAGCCTGCTTCCGCGCGCCCTCATAGATGAAGAGGGTGCCCTCTCTCCCGGACAGGGAGAGCATCTGGAAGATCTCCGTCAGGTTGACGCTACTTAGATTGCCCTTCAGGGACATGCTGCGCCCACCTTTTGACTTCCGAGCCGGTGTCTTTGCATACGATGCTTTCGTCTGAAGGCCGGTGTCTCACGCCTAGCCGATCCGCCCTTGCGAGGGCGGGAACCTGGGCATACGATTGCAGACCTTCGAAGTCCGTATCGGAAACGCGCGCTGCGCGCTTGAACAAGGAGCGGGGTTGAATCCGTGTTCGCGTCCGGAAAGTTCGCGGAGTTTTTGCATCTTTTGCGTGCTCGTGTGGCTTTATTGGCCGGACGGCGTGAGGTTGCACGCTCTGCGCTGAAACGCGCGCTGCGCCGAAATCCGGGGAGTTTCACGGCCCGTTTCCTTTTGGGACGCCTCTATCTCAAGGAAGGCGCCATCTTCAAGATGAAGCGCGAGTTCGACCTTGCCTGGCAGATCGATCCCGAACGGTTCGAGCGGTTCTATTCCCGCCTGAAAAGCCAGGGAGAGACGGCCCCGGACGTGTTTTCGTTCGAACCCGACCAGGATGAAGGCGTGCGCGTTGAGCTCGGCCCGAAGGTGAAGACGCACAGCCGCGGCGAGTCCGAGATCCGCCGTCTCGGTGCACTTCCGCCGATCAGCCGCGAGGAAATCCGGCGTATCGACTGGGACCGTTTCGAGGCCGAGATCTACCCCGACGACTAGTTTCGGGCCGCCGTCAGCGGCGAAACGTCCACGACTCACAGCCGTATCGTTTCGAGACAAGTCGATGGGCATCCGCCCATTCACTTTCCGAAGGATTCTCCGGTTCGAGTTCGGCGCCTCCGAGGCGCGCGAAAGCTTCGATCACCGCTTCCTCGGCCTCGGCGCGCCCGATCATTCGGCCGGCCGCGACCTCGAGGGATCCGGCCCCGGAGCTGAGCGGGTTTTTCGACAGGACGAGCGTGCCGTGGACCAGGTATCGATCCCGCGCGCGGCGTTGCGCCGAGCCAAAGAGTTTGCCGCCCCCACCGAGTAGGTCGTAACAGGTGGACTGGTCGAAGCAGTAGCCGGTAGGCGCGGGCCTGGGCGTCCCCTCGCCGGCCGTGAGTGGACCGGCGCCCAGGACCTCCGCCGCCCGGACCATCAATGCGTTGAGCCGTTCGTAGACGGCGTCGACCGATGCGCCGCGCCCGATGCGCGCGATGGTGAGTTCCCCCGTGTGGGCGATGGCGCCGCCGCCGGTCGGCCGCCGCACGAGCTCGTACCCGTCGAGATCCGCGAACTCGTCGGCACTCTGAAAAAAACCGAGGCTCAGCCCGGGCGGTTCCCATCCGTAGAGGCGCAACGTCTCCACGCCGGAGCGAAGTAGCGCTTCGTCGAGCGCGAGATTCAGGGCTGGGCGCAAAGCACCGGTTCTCAGGAGGCGCACGCGGCTATCTTAGGGCCCATGGCCGAGGTGCCCCGAGAGTCCGTCCCCCCTGCCCAACCGTTTCGGGCGTCCGCGCCGTTTCGCGAATTCGGGGCCGGCGCGGCGTTTTTGGGCGCGTTCGGCTACTGGGAGACCGAAGACGGTGTCCTGCTCGTTGCGAACGAACGGGTGATCGGCGGCAAGCCCCAGGTCGTTTGGGATTTGCCCGGTGGCGGCGTCGACGAAGGAGAGACGCTCGAGGAGGCGCTGTCGCGGGAGATGGCCGAGGAGACCGGGTTGGCCGTCGACGTCGGCGAGATGCTGTTTGTGGCCGAAGGCGAGCGCGTGCGCGCGGGCGAGCGCGTCGGTGTCTGGCGTTCGTTCTTTTTCCGCTTGGACGCCGTGCGCGGCGAGATCGATCTGAGCGGCGAACCGGAGATTCTCGATCACAGGTTCGCGAAACCGGCGGAGATGCCCGCCCTGCTCACCGCCCCCTACCACGCCGGTTTCCTCGCGTGGATCTCTTCCGGCGGCCGCCTGCGGCACGTTTTTGACTGTTGGGAAGATTGAGCGTCAGCACGATCGACCGCCCCTGATTCGGCGGCAGCGTGTACAGCACCGGGTCCAACTGCCGCATGCCGAGAGTTTCCGCGGCGGACTCCCCCTCCGCGAGTTCATCCAGCGCGGGCGCCCCACCTTTGAAGTGTGCGATCCGGCCGTCGGGTTTGAGCAGCCCGTGCGCGGCGCGCGTCACCGCGGCGAGCCGGCCCACCGCACGCGCGAACACGATGTCGCAGGCTCGCTCCAGATGCGGGACCATCGCCGCGGCCTCGGCGGCGTCCATCGGGACGACGAACACGTTTTTCAACCCGAGCGCGGCAGCCGTCTCCTCCAGAAATCCGGCCTTCTTCGCGGTGCGCTCGATCAACGCGACATCCCAGCTCGGATGCATGTACGCGATCACAAGCCCGGGAAAGCCGGCGCCGCTGCCGAGATCGGCGACGAGCTGGCCGGGCTCCTCGTGGTTGAGCGACGGCACCTCGCGAAACGGCAGCAGCGAGTCAAGAACGTGCTTGAGCAGGAATTCCGTCGGCGAGGTCAGCCGGGTGAGGTTCATCCGCTCGTTGCCCGCGCGGACGGCTCCGCGCAGCCGCTCGAAGTAGTCCCAGTCCTCCTCCTCGAGGCGGATTCCGTTGAGCGCGTAAAGCCCGCGGATCTGCTCCGAACTCAATTCGCCATCGGTGGTGCCGGTCATGCTGGCTCTTGGTTAGCATCGGGATACATGGATGCAACGAAACGGGAGCGATCACTGACGCGGATCGCGGCCGCGGCCGCCGCCGGAGAGACCGAGCGGCTGGATCGCGAACTGCGGGCCGCTGTCGCGGAGGGGCTTTCGGGCACGGATCTGCGCGAGGCGATCCTTCAGGTCTTCTTGTTCGCGGGGTTTCCAAGGGCGATCACCGCGTTCGAGCGTCTTGAGCTCGCCCACGCCGAGGGCGCCGGCGCGACGGAGGAGGACCCGGCCGACGTGGAGGAGCGCGGAGCCGAACTGTTTTCGCTCATCTACGGCGAGCACACCGATCGCGTCCTGGCCAAGCTGGAGCGCCTGCACCCCGATTTCCGACGGATGATCGTGCGGGACGCCTACGGGCGCGTCCTGGCCCGGCCGTTTCTGCCCGTGGTCGAGCGCGAATTGATGGCGGTAGCGATGCTGGCGGCCCTGGAGGTGCCCAAGCCGCTCGGGGCCCACATTCGCGGCGCCAAGACGGTTGGAGCGACGACGGATCAGATCTTGGCGGCGCTGGACGCTGCCGAGGGCATTGCGGCGCCGGAATCCCTCGAGCGGGCCCGCCAAGTCGCCGGCTGAGCGTCTGTCGCGGCGCGGCGTGTGGGGTGTAACCTACGTTTGGACAAGAGGTTACGAAATCGGGGCCTAGCCGAGCATTTGCTCGAGGCGTTCTTTCAGGTCGGTTTCGGTGGGTTCGAAGGCGACGGGTTTGCCGTCCCCGGCCGTCAGGACGCGATAGGGGAGCGACGGGATCTGCAGGCGCAGCTCCCCGGTGTACTCCGTGGCGCTCGGGGCGCGCAGGAGCGATGCGGCGTGTTTGTCGAGCCAGCCGCGGTCCGGGTCGCCGAGCGCGAGCACGACGATCCGCAGGCCGCGCTGACCGAACTGGCTCTGCAAGTCGCGCAGGCCGGCGAGTTCTTTCGCCGCGTCTTCGCCGCCCGTTTCCAAAAAGATGAGCAGGACCGCCTTGGCGCCGCCGTCGAACGGCTCCACGCGTTTCTCCTCGGGGTCCGCGGCGACGAGTTTCGGGAGGCCCTCGACCAGCAGCCGGGCCCGTCCGACGGAGCCGCGCTCGATCGCGAGTTTCACGATCACCGAATCGCCGTACCGGCCGATCAGCATCCGGTAGTCGGCGGTGACCTGCTCGATCCGCGAAGCATCGACATCGCGCAGGAGCAGCAAAAGCGCGCGGACGGCCACGGCTTTGTCCGGATAGTCCCGTGCGAGGCCGCGGAGTATGGACTCTCCGTCGGCGCGCCGGTCAGGGATCGAACTCAGGAGCGCCTCCGCATGCAGCATGCGCACGTCCGGCAGCATCGGGCTACCCGGCCAACCGCGGTAGAACTCGCCGGCGGTCCGCACGATGAGCGCGGACGCGGCGTGTCGCAGTGGTGCGTCCAGAGCGCGTGCGGGGTCCGCCGACTCGAGGTACTGGCCGGCGGTCAGCACGCGGAAGTAGCCCGCGACATCGGCGTCCGGGGCGTCGCCGTTTTCGATGACGTAGCGGGCGAGCGCGGCCATCTTGCGGTCGAAGAGCGGGAATATCGCCCGCCGGATCTGGCTAGGTTCCAGGTAGTCGGTCGCGCGCCGCGCGGACCGTTCCTCGCGCCCGAACGCCAAGAAGATCGCGCCGGCATCGGTGACGGGCGGTGCGCTGGTCGGCGACAGTTTTTTCGGTAGCGGATCGGGGTCGCGATTCAGCGTCGCGCGCAGATGCGCCATGCTCGCCTGGAATTCGGGGTCATCGCGCACCGAGGCGAGGTCGCTGTCCTGTTGTGTCCACGCGAGATCGCGCCACCCGTGGGCGACCGCGAGACGGAGCCAACTGGCGGCGCGTCCGCCGTCCCCCTGCAGGCCGTAGCAGCAGGCGATGTTGTAAAACGGCCTCGGGCTGCGCGGCAAGATCGCGGCCTGTTTTTCGAACAGGGCCACCGCCTGCACCCAGTCCTTTTTTTCGAACGCCTGAAACGCCTCGCGCTCGACCTCGAGGAAGCGCAGCCCGGCGGAACCCTGGGCACTTGCGAGCGCAGACAGGAGGAGCAAAGACGCGGCGAGCCTCATGGCTCACATGGTACGGGCCACGGCGGTTGCGCGGTACGCAGCGGAAAAACACGGGGCGCGTGCGTTGTTGTTGGGTAGGTTTGGACCCGTGACCCGCTGCGCCCTACTCCTCGTTGCTTGCCTCGCCGTCCCGGTCGGGGCGCGGGACACCAGCCTGCAAGCGCGGGTGGACGCCGGGGTGTTGCGCGGCGTCGAGTTTCTGAAAAAGGGGTTCGACAAGCGCAAGGGGTGGGGCGGCGCCTCGGGCACCGGGGTCTACGGCAACGTCGGCACCGCGTACCCCTACGCTGCCGGTCCCACGGCCCTTTGCTGCTACGCCCTCTTGAAAGCCGGGGTCCCGGCCAACGACAGGACGATTCAGTCGGCGTTCACGTTCCTGCGCACCAAGCACCGAACGCCCGGCGTGGCGTATGAGTTGTCGATCATGCTCGTGGCGGTGGCCGAGCGTGCGGGCGCCAAGAGTTCGCCCGACTACCGCACGCCGAGGCTGCGCGAGAACCGCAGCACGCATCGTTACAGACCTCCGAAGGGTTCGCCGATCGCCAAACGCGAGTGGACCTGGATGGTCGACCTCACGCAGAAGCTGCTGCACTTCCAAAGCAAGAGCGGCGGCTGGCGCTATTACCCAAAGGACTTTCACTCCGGCGGCCGGGCCGACGTCTCCTCGACGCAGTTCGCGCTGCTCGCGCTGTCCACCGCATCGCGCTGCGGCTACGACGTGCCGATGGATGTGTTTCGGCGTGCGCGCGGGTTCCTGTTGTCGCAACAGGCTTCGGACGGGCCGCGGGTTCCCCGCGCGATCCACGTTCCGGGGACCGCCGACGGCACCCTCGATCGCGCGCGGGGGTTCCCCTACATCGGAGGAAGCAAGGTTTCTTCCTACCAGCGCGTTTCCGGCGGCATGACGGCAGCCGGTGTCGCCAGCCTCCTGTTTCTAAAAGGAGAACTGAAACACCTCGGCGAGGATCAGGAACTCGATCAGGCGATCCTCGACGGTTTCGCGTGGATCGGCCGCTACTTCACCGTGCACGTCAACCCGGGGTATTTTCCGTTCAGTCTCGGGAGTTACCGGCACCTTTGGCTCTATGCCGTCGAGCGCGCCGGTTCGCTCGCCAAGCGCGAGATCGTGGGCGGGCGAAGCTGGTTCTCGGAGGGCTCGCGCTTCTTCCTCGGACTACAGCGCGAGGACGGCGCGATACCCGATCCGACGTGCATGAGCCCTAAGGACGTGCTTGGCACGGCAACCGCATTGCTCTTCCTCACCCGCGCCACCAAACCCGTTTCGGGCGGCTAACGGTCCCCGGCAACCAGGACCGTGGTTCAGCGAAGCTCCAACGGCGTAAGCCGTTGGGCCAACAACGCCGTTGGGCCAGCAACACTAGCTGTTCAACAGCGGCAAACCGTCGCGTTGGGCGATGCTTGCCGTCACGAACTCGCGGAACAGCGGATGCGCGCGGGTCGGCTTGGAGCGGAACTCGGGGTGGAACTGCACCGCGATGAAGTACGGGTGATCCGCGAGCTCCACGACCTCGACGAGGTTGAGCTCCTCATGCACTCCGGCGACCACGAGGCCGGCTTCCTCGAGCTGCCCGCGGTACTTGTTGTTCACTTCCCAGCGGTGGCGGTGGCGCTCGTGGATCTCGTCCGTGCCGTACGCGGCGCGCGTGTGTGTACCGGCCACCAGGTGGCACGGGTATGCGCCCAGCCGCATCGTGCCGCCCTTGTCGGCGACATCCTCCTGCGCTTCCATCAGGTCGATCACCGGCGTGCAGGGTTTGCCGAATTCCGAACTGCCGGCGTCCGCGATCTCGCAGACGTTTCGGGCGAACTCGATGACCGCGGCCTGCAGCCCGAAGCAAAGGCCCAAGAACGGCAGCTTGGACTCGCGGGCGTGGCGGACCGCCTCCACCTTGCCCTCGAATCCGCGCTCGCCGAAACCGCCCGGGACCACCAGGCCGTGCACACCGTCGAGACGCGCGGCGACGTTGTCGCGCGTCAGCTCTTCGGGGTCGATCTTGCGCAGCTTGATCTTGCAGTCGTTCTCGAACCCGCCGTGGCTGAGCGCCTCGTAGACCGACTTGTACGCGTCGTGGAGGACCCAGTACTTGCCGACCACGCCGATTTCGATTTCCCGGGTTGCGCTCTTGATGCGGTCGGTCAGGTCGCGCCACGCCGAGACGTCCGCGTCGCGCGTTTCGAGTTCGAGCCGCTTGCACACGAGCCGGTCGAGCCCCTCGCGGTGTAGTTCGATGGGCAGTTCGTAGATGGAGAACTCGACGTCCTTTTCCTCGATCACGCATTCGCGCTTCACGTTGCAGAAAAGGGAGATCTTCTCTTTCATCTCCACCGTCATCGATTCCTCGGTGCGGCAGAGGATCAGGTCGGGCTGGATTCCGATTTCGCGCAGGCGGCCGACACTGTGTTGCGTCGGTTTTGTCTTCAGCTCGCCGCTGACGCGCAGGTACGGGATCAGCGTCAAGTGGATGAACATGACGTTTTCCCGGCCCTTTTCGAGCGCGAACTGGCGGATGGCCTCCAAGAACGGGAGGCCTTCGATGTCACCGACCGTGCCGCCGATCTCCGTGATGAGCACGTCCACCTCGTCCTCGGCGGACCGGATGCCCTCTTGGATCTCGTTGGTGATGTGCGGGATCACCTGGACCGTGCGGCCGAGGTAGTCGCCGCGGCGCTCCTTCGTGATGACCGAGTTGTAGATCTGCCCGGTCGTGTAGTTGGAGGCCTTGGTGAGGGTGGCGTTCGTGAAGCGCTCGTAGTGGCCCAGGTCGAGGTCGGTTTCGGCACCGTCGTCGGTGACGTAGACCTCGCCGTGCTGATAGGGCGACATCGTCCCGGGGTCGACGTTGATGTAGGGATCCAGCTTCTGCATCCCGATCTTCAAGCCGCGCGATTCCAGGAGCGTGCCGATCGCTCCTGATGTCAGCCCCTTGCCGAGGCTGGAAACCACGCCACCCGTGATGAATATGTACTTGCGCATGAACGAGCCCTCGAACGAGGCAATATCAGGGGCTCCCCCGTTGGCTGTGGGCCACTTGGGGTTTTGCCGGCCTGCCTCGAATCCAAGCCAAACATAGTAACCCGTGGGGACAGCGAATTCCCCGCTTGGCCCCGACGCGCGAACGTCGGGTTGGATCACGTTGGGGCTATTCGCCATGCGCGGCGACAAACGCCGCGTAGTCCTGCGGCGTGTCGATGCCGTGCGGAGGCTGTGAAGCCGCCACCGCGAGGATGCGATGCCCGTGGTCGAGGGCGCGCATCTGCTCCAGGCGCCGTTCCCGTTCGTTGCTCGTCGGCTGAAGCCGCGTGAACTCCTGGAGGAACTTTGGCAGGTATGCGTAGACACCGACGTGCCAAGCCGCGCCGACGGTGGCCTCGCGCCGGAAGTCGATGGCCCATCCGCTTTCGACAACGGCCTTCACGATCGACGGTTCGGCTTGTTGCGCCTCGGTGAGGTCCGCAAACGTAAGCGTGCCCATCTCGGCGTCGGGCGTTGCCGACATCGCCGCGATCAACGCGGAGACGTCTTGCGCCGGGAGCGACGGCTCGTCGCCCTGCACGTTGATGACAAGCGCTGCGTCGCGCGTCCGCGCCACCTCGGCCACGCGGTCCGTCCCGCTTTCGTGCGTGACCGCGGTCAGCTCGGCGCGTCCGCCGAACGACGCGACGGCCGCGAGAATCTCGTCGCTGTCGGTCGCGATGACGATCTCGTCGGCGCCCTCGATTTCCTGCGCGCGCTCCCACACGTGCTGGATCAGGTACTTCCCCGTCTCCCGCAGCAAGGGCTTACGGGGAAGACGTGTCGAGCCCAACCGCGCGGGGATGACCACCAAGACGCCGCTCATCGCCCCGGGGACCCTTACCTATTTACCCGGTGCACGCCGATGTCCGCGCCGCCGCCGGAGGACGCCTGCGGCGAGTATACGAAGGCCTGCACGGCCATGATCGACTTGAGGCACTTTAGGTAGATCTCCGCGGTCTCCGCACTCTGTCCGCGCATGCGGATCAACGAGCGCGGGGTCGAGCCCGTTCGCACGATGGTGACCTCGGCCTTCGCGCCCATGCCCTTGGGGTCATGCGGTCGCGGCCTTGAGACGGTGTCGAAACCCGCGTCGGTCAAACTCTCCAGAAGCGCGGCCATGATGTCGTCCTCGACGTACTTCACGACGGGCTGATGCGCGCGAATCGGCTTGGACCGAAGTTTGGCCACGGATCGCCCCGAGATGCTCTCGAGGATGGTCGGTTTGCTGCCTCTGTAGAACTGCTGGTGGATCACCCGCACCGGGCCGTCGGCCACTTGCTCGACGTGTTTCTGGCTGGGGCCGGAATTGCAGCCGAAGAGCAGGAGGAACAACGCGGGGATGACCGGGGCAAAGCGCATTGCAGGATTCTCGCGCGAAGACCGATGGCGGTAAAGGCGGATGTGCGCCCAGCGCGCTTTCTTCACCGCGGGGAACTCACTGTCGGTGACAGAATGGGTGACCCAACCGTGACCCGCAAAAGGGATAGCCCAGGGACAATCCTTGTGCGACCGACAATCATGACCAACGCGATGACCGATGCGAGAACTTTGAGGCAACCGATCTTGAGCTTCCACAACGTAGTGAAAACACTCGGTGCGCTTGGCGCGCTGATCGCGGTGATCTTCCTCTCGCCGTGCGCCGCGGCGCAGGAGGGGAAGCCTCAAGGCGGGTTGGCCGAGCTGCCCGCCGAAGTGGCCGCCATGCACCCCAAGGGCAAGTGGAAGATCAAGAATTCCGAGCTCTACCGCTACCTCGTGAAGTACTACGGGAAACACCCGCACGCGATCGCGGTGCTCGACGACTACATCAAAGTGCACTTCGTCGAGATGGAGGGCCACCGTCGCAAGATCGTCGTTACCGATGCCGACGTGTCGAAGTGGATCGCCGCGCTCGACGCGAAGGTGCGCGCGGCGACGGGTGGACGCACCGGGATCAAGGAAGAGGTCGAGAAAAAGGGCATGAACAAAACGGCGTTTCGGCGCCGGGCCCACAGCGCGATTCTGCGGCAACGCATCGCGTCGCAGGATCTGCGCAAGCGCGATCCGACCCGGCCCAAAGGCAAGGAGCTGCAGGAAGCGGATGTCCAACTTGTGATCGACCGGCTCTTCCAGGAGTCCGAGCGGATCGTGGATCCGAAGCGGCTGCCGGCGGGCGTCGTTGCGATCCTCGACGGCAAGAAACTCACCGAATACGAATTCGGCCGCGAACTCGCCCAGTCCCTCGCGCTCCGCATGATCACGCAGGCGCTCGAACAGCTCATCGACACCAAGGAGGTCGCGATGCTGGTGGGTGAGGGCGAGCCCACGCCGGAAGAGATGCGCGAACAGAGAAACTGGTGGCTCGATTACCAGCGCCGTCAGTTGCGCCGCCGCGTGAAGGATCCTCGGCACGTGAACGACGATACGCTGAAGATGTGGCTCGCGAGGATGGGCCTGTCGCCGCAGATGATCTTTGAAAGTGCGCCGTTTCGCGCCGAGGCGCGTGGACGAGGCCATTTCCGGAGCAAGACCAGCGCAGAGGATCTGGTCGCGTACTACGAAGCGAACAAGGGCAAGTTCGGCCATCGGGTTCAGGTTCAGCGGATTTTCGTGCGCGCGCGCGCCCAGCGTCAGTTGCCCGTCGGCGGACGGCCGGTGCCCTCGCTGGCGCAGGGCAAAGCCCGCGCGCAGGCGATTCACATTCGCGTGACCCACGGCGAGGACTTTGCCAGCGTGGCGCGAAAGGAGAGCGATGACCTGCCCGAGATCAAGGCGCGCGGCGGTGTGCTGTCGCTATGGATCTACGAGGGTCTCGTGGGTTACCAGGAGATCTACCAGCACGCATCGAAGCTGAAGGTCAACGAGATCAGCAGGCCGTTTTTCGATCGGCGCGGGTTCAGCCTCGTGAAACTGCTGCGCAGGGACGAGGCGGAGTCGTTCGAGGAGATCAAGGACAAGGTGCGTGCCTCAGCCGGTGATGATGCCTACCACATCTGGCGGTTCCAAGCCCGCCGCAACGTCCTCCGCAACAAGAGTCTGTTCCTGGATCGCTGATCCGGACGCGGCGGACGCGCTGACGAACTCCCGGCCCTAGCCGTCGTCTTTGTCGTCGGGCTTGTTGTCGGGCTTGTTGGCGTCTTTGTCGGTGTCCTTGCCCGCGTCCTTGTCTTCGGGCTTGCCGTCGTCGCCTGTTCCGCCCGCGGCATCTTCAGCTTTCTTCTTTTTCTCCAGGAGCGCCTTCCGCTTCTCCTCGAGTTTCTTGCGCTTTTCCTCCGCGTCCGCGCGCTGTTTTTCCCAGCGCGCCTGCACCTCAGGCCACTTGGCCTGCAGGACCTGACGCGTCGCCTTCATCTCCTTGAGATCGCCGACGTGGGCCGCGATGGCCTTTCGCATGGGGATGCTGACGACGCCGGCCCGATGCGCGAGTCTGAACAGGTCGTTGATCGCTGCGGGCCGCTCGCTGTACCTGGGCGCCTTGCGGAACAGGTCGTTTTCCTGGATGCCATGCACGATGCCCGTCAGGAGCCAGAGGCTCAGCCACGCGTCCTGGCGCAGGATGTGGTTCGTATCGTCGGCGGAGTCGTCAACGAGGTAGTCACAGAGGATGTCGAATGTGAGCTTGTCGCGCATCTGCATCCCCTGGAGTGCGATGCTTACGTCGTGGCGGATGAACGTGTAGGGGTGCTTGTAGACCCGCCGGTCATGGAGCAGTTCCTTGATGCGCTCGTGCCCTCCGAACTGTGCGGCGCGTTTCAAGCAGACTCGCTGAACCTGGGGTTGATCGTCCGAGAGCAACACGCCCTCCACAGCCTCGACCGTGTCCGGAGTGTTGTAGCTGTCCCTCGCGAGTTCCTGGGCGGCGCGCATGCGCAAAATGGTCCCCGCGCCCTTGTCCTTGAGCATGGCCACGAGTGTCTTGCGCAGCGATTCGCGCTCCGTGTCCGAGAGGTTCAGCCGGTTGACCGCCCCCAGCGCCACGCCGACGACATCTGTGGACTGCCCGGCGTCGTTCGAAATCAGTTTGAGAATCTTGTCGGCCACCCCGGGCGGCTTGAGCACCGAGAGCGCGTACAGCGCTGCTCGCGTCTCCGCGACGTCGTTTTTCGGCGAATCGATGATCTCGAGCATCATCGGGACCGCTTCCTTCAGGCCCAGGTCCTTGGCCATGGTGACCGCCAGTGCGCGGCTTCCGACGGACCTGTCGTTGAGCCACTCGAGGGCGATCTTCTTGCACGCATCCTCGTCCGCCCGCCGGCGATAGAGGACGTATCCGGCTGCGTAGCGCGTCGTCACATTCTCCGATGCGAGCGCGCGCTCGACCGGGGCCGGGGCCTTGTACTGGAGCAGCGTCGAAATGATCTCGATCTTCTCGTCCGGAGTGCCGCCGGACTCCTCGAGCGCCTCGGAGAGCGCTTCCAAGACGGCGCCGCGGTCGTTCGTGGCGAAAAGCCGGTCGCGGGCGTCGTCGGCCTTGCTGCGGCTCTTCAGGTCGCTGACCGCGCGGCTGATCTCCCACTTTGTGCCCACGTCGAAGACGCGCCAGAGCACGACCCCGGCGAGAACCGCGATGATCAGCGAGAGGATGAGGTTCCAGTTGATACGTTGCATGAGCTGGCTCCGAGAAGCCCAACACCATAACCCGGATTACTCACAAGACGGGCGTTCTGGACGGCCCGGCTTGCCGAGCTCTTCGGCCTTCGGCGCTTCAGTGTCCTCCAACACCACTTCTACGAACGGGATGCCCGCCCCGGCTGTCCGGAACCGTTGGCTCGTGCTTCTTAAGGGGGGCCGCATAATGGCCGCGTGGACGACCTCCCGCAGAAATTCGACTTCGACGAGGCGGAGGAGCATCGGCTGGTGGCCGAGGACTCCGATGCCGGCCGGCGCCTCGATCACGTACTCGGGCAGCGCTTGCCGGAATTCAGCCGCGCGTCGCTGCAGCGCCTCATCAAGATGGGGGTCGTTTGGCTGAACGGCGCGACGACGCGTCCGGCGTCCCGGCTCAAACCGGGCGACGAGATCCGCGTGAGCGTGCCGCGCATTCAGCCGCACACCGTGGAACCCGAGGACATCCCGCTGAACGTCCTGATGGAGGAGCCGGACTTCGCGGTGCTCGACAAACCCACGGGAATCGCCGTGCATCCGGGCCGCGGCCGTCCCGGCGGCACGCTCGCCAACGCCATCGCGCACCGGTTCCCCGATGCGAGCACGAAATCGGGAGTGCACCGGCCGGGCATCGTGCACCGGCTCGACATGGCGACGTCGGGCGTCATGGTCATCGCCAAGACGGAGGCGGCGCACACCGCGCTCGGGGAGGCGTTTCGCGCGCGCACCGTGAAAAAGGAGTACCGGGCGATCGTGTACGGGGAACCCGCGCACGACGAGGACCGGATCGACCTGCCGCTCGGGCGCGACCTCGCCCACCAGGAGAGGATGGCCGTTCGCCACGACGGCGGCCGCGATTCGCTGACGGACTTCAGCGTCGTCGAGAGGTTCGGCAAGGCGGCGCACCTCGCCGCGTTCCCGAAGACCGGCCGCACGCACCAGATCCGCGTGCACCTCCTGGCCCGCGGCCATCCGATCCTAGGCGACTCCATCTACGCCCGCGGCCGCGCGCTTCCGCTTGGATTGGACGTTCCCCGCCTGATGCTACACGCGTACCGCCTGACGTTCCCCCACCCGCAATCCGGTGAGTTGGTGGAAGTCGAGGCGCCGTTGCCCGACGACATGCAGGCCGTGCTCGCAGCATTACGGGCGGATTGACGCCGAGAAGGCGCCAGCGTACGTTCCTCACATGAATCGTGACGACTGGCAACGAGACGTCTACGGACCCGCGAAGGAGCGTCACGCCGAACGGCGGGAGTCGTTTGAGACTTCCAGCGGGATTCCGCTCGAGCCGGTGTACGGGGCCGACGGCGAGGCCGAGTGGCCGGGGGAGTTTCCGTACACACGCGGCGTGCAACCGACGATGTACCGCGGGCGGTTCTGGACGATGCGCCAGTACGCGGGATTCACGTCGGCGCGGGCGAGCAACCAGCGGTATCGCGCGCTCCTGGATCAGGGCGTCACCGGGTTGAGCGTCGCGTTCGATCTGCCGACGCAAATCGGGTACGACTCCGACGACGAACAGTCCTTCGGCGAGGTCGGGCGCGTGGGTGTGCCGATCAACTCGCTGCGTGACATGGAGGCGTTGTTCGACGAGATCCCCCTCGACAAGGTCACCACGTCGATGACCATCAACTCGACGGCGAGCATCCTGTTGTGCATGTACGCCGCGGTTGCACGCCAGCGCGGCATCGATGTGAAGGCCCTCGGCGGCACGATCCAGAACGACATCCTGAAGGAGTACGCCGCGCGCGGTACGTACCGGTTCCCGGTGGAACCGTCGATGCGGCTGATCACGGATACGTTCCGGTTCTGCACGGACGAGATGCCGCGCTGGAACCCGATCTCGATCAGCGGCTATCACATCCGAGAGGCGGGGGCGACGGCGGTGCAGGAGGTTGCGTTCACGCTGGCGAACGGCATCAACTACGTGCAGGCGGCGATCGACGCGGGCCTCGACGTGGACCGTTTCGCCGGGCGCCTCTCGTTTTTCTTCAACGCGCACAACAACCTGTTCGAGGAGGTCGCGAAGTTCCGGGCGGCGCGCCGCATGTGGGCCAAGATCATGCGCGACCGTTTCGGCGCGAAGGACCCGAAGTCCCACCGGCTGCGGTTTCACACGCAGACCGCGGGGTCGACGCTGCTGAGCCGGCAGGTGGACGTCAACGTCGTGCGCACCACCGTACAGGCGCTGGCCGCGGCGCTGGGCGGGACGCAGTCGCTGCACACCAACGGCCGCGACGAGGCGCTGAGTCTGCCGACCAAGGAGAGCGCGCGGCTCGCGCTGCGGACGCAGCAGGTGCTGGCGTACGAATCCGGTGTCGGCGACGTGATCGACCCGCTCGGCGGTGCGCCGTACATCGAGGCTCTGACGGACGACGTCGAAACGCGCGCGATGGAGCTGATCGAACGCATCGACAAACTCGGCGGGTCCGTCGCGGCGATCCGGTCGCGATTCATGCAGCGCGAAATCGAACGCAGCGCGTACGAGGCGCAAAAGCGCATCGAATCCGGCGACGACGTCGTTGTCGGCCTCAACCGTTTCGAGGAGGAGGACGACGCCGACCCCGCGCTGTTCGAGATCGACGCCAAGGAACGCGATCGCATCGTGGCGGAACTGAAAGCGCTGCGCGCTGAGCGGGACGATGCGCGGTGGCAGAAGTCGCTGGACGCGCTGGAGGCAGCGTGCAAGGGCGACGAAAACCTGATGCCGCGCATCCTGGAGTGCGTGGAGAGCTACGCGACGGTGGGGGAGATCTGCCGGACGATGGAAGGTGTGTTCGGGGTGTACCGCGAGTAGCGACCCCTCCGCTGTCCGAAACACAAACAACGGTGCGGGCAGCAAGGAAGCGGTGCCTGGTAAGATGGCGCCGCGGAGCACGGAATTCGGCAACCAAAGATGACCGCCGCGCCACCTGGCACCTTCACGGGCATCATCAGTCGCTGAGACTGCGTGGTTCGATCGATTGCCCCGTCAGCTCCTGGTAGGTGGCGGCGATGCGTTCACCCTCCGGGGTCTCGGCTACGTGCGCCCACCGACCGACGAGATCCTCCGTGTACACCACGTAGTAGTACCGACGGAGGAGCGATGTGGCCTCGGCTTGGTTCTCCGGTTCGTCTCGCAGGATCGCCAGGCTTCGCTCCATCACCGCTTCGCCCGCGAAGTATGCACCGGCCGGTGGGACGAGGATCAAGAGCGCGCCGAGGAGCATGCTTAGTCTGCGCTGCGATCCCGCTTGTGTCCGCTGCAGCCGTGTCGCGTTGCGAGCAAACACGACCATTGTGAAGAGCGGTGTATACCCAAGCCATCCGATGACTGTGACCGTGGCGATCGCCGCGAAAGGAAGCAGGATGCATCCGACCCCTGACGCGAAGAACGCACACGTCCACAGCGCTCCGCTCAACATCGCGGCCGACCTGCCGCGAGTGCGTTCGCGCACCGCGACCAGGAGCAACAACATGGCGGGGCCCATCAGGAAGTAGGCCGGGCGCGCGAAGCGTCCCAGGAGTGCTGTGTCACGCGGGCCCCAATCCCGAAATACGAACGGATCGAGCACGAGGCAGATCACCGGGAGGAAAATTCCGAAACCAAGATCGAATCCCACCTTCCGGTCCTTGCCGAATTCACGGAAGTTCCACCAACGTCCCATTGCGTCCAACTCTAGCTCCGTTCGCATCACGCACCCGTCACAGCTGCGTGGAGACGTTTCCTTACCCTCATTCGACACCGACCCTGGGATCGCCATAATGCTCCTGCATGAAACGGATCGATCACGTCGGAATCGCGGTTCCGGATCTCGCGGAGGCGCGGGCGGTTTGGGATCTTCTCACCGGGCAGGAACCCGGGTTGGAGACCGTGCCGACGCAGAAGGTCCACACCGCGATGTATCCCTGCGGCGTTGAACTCATCGCGCCGGTGTCCGATGACAGTCCGATTTCGGGTTTTCTCGCAAAGCGAGGTAGCGGCATTCATCACGTCACGATCGAGGTCGCGGATATCGATGCGCATCTTGCGCGTCTGAGGGCCGCGGGCGTGCGCCTCATCAACGAGACCGCCGTGCCGGGTGTCGGCGGTCACAAGGTTGCGTTCATTCACCCATCCGCCACCGGCGGAGTTCTCCTGGAGCTTTGCCAGCATGGCGAATGAGAAGTTTGAAGAGCTGCGGAAAAAGCGCGAGGAGTCGCTGCTCGGCGGCGGGCCGGCGGCGATCGAGAAGCAGCACAAAAAGGGCAAGCTGACCGCGCGCGAGCGGGTCGATCTTTTGGTCGATCCGGGGTCGTTCATTGAGATCGATCCGTTTGTCACGCACCGTTGCGCCGACTTCGGGATGGAGAAGAAGAAGGTCCTCGGCGACGGCGTGGTCTGCGGTCACGCGCTGGTGGGCGGCCGCGCGATCCTGCTCTTTGCGCAGGACTTCACCGTGTTCGGCGGCTCGCTCAGTGGCGCCTATGCGGCCAAGATCTGCAAGATCATGGACATGGCCCTGAAGACCGGCGTGCCGGTGGTGGGGCTCAACGATTCCGGCGGCGCGCGCATCCAGGAGGGGGTCGAGTCGCTCGGGGGCTACGCGGAGATCTTTCTGCGCAATACCCTCGCGTCCGGTGTCGTGCCGCAGATTTCGGCGGTGCTCGGCCCGTGCGCCGGCGGCGCGGTCTACTCGCCGGCGATCACGGACTTCATCGTGATGACCGAAGGCACGAGTTTCATGTTCGTGACCGGCCCCGATGTCGTGAAGACCGTCACGCACGAGGAGGTGAGCTTCGAGGAGCTCGGCGGCGCGAGCACGCACGCGGAGAAATCCGGCGTCGCGCACTTCACGCGCGCGGACGACGCCGCCGCGATTCAACTGTGTCGCGAGCTGCTCGCATATCTGCCGCTCAACAACCGTGAGGATCCGCCCGCGCTCGAGCCGACGGACGACCCCAACCGCATGGAGGAAGCGCTCGACACGATCATCCCCGACAGCTCGGAAACGCCGTACGACATCAAGGACGTCATTGGGCACGTCGTCGATCGCGACAGCTTCCTCGAAGTGATGGCCGCGTACGCCGCCAACATCGTTGTCGGATTCGCGCGGCTCGACGGTCGCGTCGTCGGCATCGTCGCCAACCAGCCGTTGCATCTCGCGGGTGTGTTGGACATCGACTCCTCGCTGAAAGCCGCGCGTTTCGTACGTTTCTGCGACTGCTTCAACATCCCGCTGGTCACGTTCGAGGATGTCCCCGGATTCCTGCCCGGCACCGACCAGGAGTGGAACGGCGTCATCAAACACGGCGCGAAGTTGCTCTACGCATATTGCGAGGCAACCGTTCCGAAGCTCACTGTGATCACGCGCAAGGCATATGGCGGCGCATACGACGTCATGAGTTCCAAACACATCCGCGGAGATTTCAATTTCGCGTGGCCGAGCGCGGAGATCGCCGTGATGGGCGCCAAGGGGGCGGCCGAGATCATCTTCAAGCGCGAGATCAAGACTCCCGAGGACGCCGAGCGTTACACCGAGGAGTACCGAAAGAAGTTCGCCAACCCCTACATCGCGGCCGAACGCGGCTACATCGACGACGTGTTCGAGCCCCGCTTCACAAGGCCGAGGCTAATCGCGGCGCTCTCGTTGCTGAGGACCAAGGTCGACAAGAACCCGCCGAAGAAACACGGCAACATCCCGTTGTGATATCTGCCCAACGGCGTCCTCCGTCGTCCGCTTCGCGAGCTATGGAGGACAAGTCAGCCAACCCGAACGCCGCGCCCCATCTCAGACCGTTCGAACGCATCGCTCCAACGGCGTCAGCCGTTGGGCCAGTAACACTGCGGCGTCAGCCGTTGGGCAAAAATGAAAGCGCCGGGCGAGGACAAGTCCCCGCCCGGCTTTCCCCAGCCTTCCTCTACGCGACGCCGCCGAAGCAGGCCTTGAGTGGCTAGCGATCGCGGTCCTGGAAAGCCGCAGCACCTAACGCGATGGGTGTTCCACGCGGGGTTGCCCGCCGTTGAGTGCGGAAGTCGTTTACAGAAAAGAGGTTATGTCGATTTTACATCGTCTCAATTTGAGGCGGATTGTTCCCGATTGGTTCGATTTGGTCCCGCGAGTGTGCGGCGTTTGGTCACCCGACGACTCTCCAAGGCGCCAAGCGTGCGACCCCGTGTCCTTTGGTCCACGGATTTCAAAGCCCCAGTGCTAGGGTCTTGCACCTTCATGGGTATCCGCCGCGTATTGATCGCCAATCGAGGGGAAATCGCGCTGCGATTGATCCGAACGTTTCGCGAGATGGGAATCGAATCCGTCGCTGTCTACAGCGATGTGGACCGGTGCGAGTTGCACGTCCGCGCGGCGGACGCAGCCTACCTTTTGGGCGGGGCGGCACCGGCGGACTCCTACCTGCACCAGGAGCGCCTGCTCGATGTCGCCAAGAAGGCGGGTTGTGACGCGGTGCATCCCGGCTATGGATTTCTGAGCGAGAACGCCGACTTCGCACGCGGAGTCGAGGATGCCGGGTTGATCTTCATCGGTCCGACAGCGGATTCCATCGCGCGCGCGGGGGACAAACTCGAGGCGCGCATCGCGATGAAAGCCGCGGGAGTCCCGGTGATACCGGGCAGCGACAGGCCGGTCGCGGACCCTGAGGAGATCCGCGCCGAAGCGGACGCGGCCGGCTATCCCGTCGCGCTCAAAGCCGTCGGCGGCGGTGGCGGAAAGGGAATTCGCGTGGTGCGGCGCGAGAAAGACCTGCTCGACGCGTACGAACGCGCGCGATCCGAAGCGGAGAGCGCGTTTGGCAACGGCGCGGTCTATGTCGAGCGGTTTCTCGAACGGCCGCGCCACATCGAGTTCCAGATACTCGCCGACTCCCACGGCAACGTCGTGCATCTCGGCGAGCGCGAGTGCAGCATCCAGCGCCGCCATCAAAAGCTGCTCGAGGAGGCGCCTTCCGCCGTTGTGGACGACGATCTGCGCGCTCGCATGGGCGAGGCGGCCGTCCGGGCGGCTCGAGCGGTGGACTACCGCGGTGCCGGCACCGTCGAGTTCCTGGTGGATCAGAGCGGCGAGTTCTTCTTCCTGGAAATGAACACACGCATCCAGGTCGAGCACCCGGTCACCGAAATGATCTACGGAGTGGATCTCGTGCGCTGCCAGGTGCGGGTGGCCGAGGGTGAAAAACTCCCGTTCGAACAAAAGGACCTCGTCGCCAAGGGGCACTCCATCGAGATCCGGTTGACGGCGGAGGATCCGCGATCGGGCTTCCTGCCCGAAACCGGCCGGATCCTCGCGCTGCGGCTCCCCCAAGGCACGGGTGTTCGCGTCGACACAAACCTGTTCCCCGGCCAGGAGATCACGCTTCACTACGACCCGATGATCGGGAAGGTGATCGTCTGGGGGCGCGACCGCACCGAGGCGATCTCGCGCATGCGCCGCGCCATCTTGGAGATGCGCATCGTCGGGGTGCAAACGTGCGCGCCGTTGCTGCTCGCGCTGCTCGAAGACCCGCGCTTTCAAAACTGCGAGACCGACACCGAGTTCCTCGAGAAGTTTGTCGAGGAGGAGGGGTGGCGCTCCGGGCCCAGTTTCGGTGGACTCGCGCCGGAACTGCCCGCGGTGCTCACCGCCGTGTTGTATGCGCACAGCCAGCAGGGTGCAGCGCGCGTTGTGCGACCGAAAAACGGCGCCGCCGCCCGCAGCGCGTGGCTCGACGCGGGCCGCCGGGAGTCCCTGCGATGAAGTACTTCGCCGAGGTCTCCGGGCAACGCTTCGAGTGTCAGGTCGAGGCCGAGAACGGTGAGACGTTCGTGCGCATCAACGGCACGCGCTACCGGGTCGATCTCGAGCACGTGGCCGCGACCGGCGCGTATTCGCTTCTCGTCGACGGGCGTTCGTTCGAGTTTGCGCTGCACGACCACGGCGAGGACTACGAACTCGCGGGCGCTGCCGGTTCGTTCCGTGTGCGTGTCGAGGATGAACGAACGCGGGCCGCGCGCGATGTCGCGGCGACCGCGGGCGGCGCGAAGGGCCCGCACAAGATCAAGTCGGCGATGCCCGGGATCGTGCGAGAGTTGCGTGTCGGGGTCGGGGATCCGGTCGCGAAGGGACAGACGCTGTTGATCCTGGAAGCGATGAAGATGCAAAA
>JAZFYD010000029.1:0-9543 GCA_036443405.1 Planctomycetota bacterium | reverse complement strand
TGACGGGGCGACTTCGTTTTGTGTGTCGTGTTGTTGTTACGCAGCCTTGCGACGACGCCGACGAATTGCGACGCCGATCGAGGCGGCCCCAAGCAAGACCAAGGTGGCCGGTTCGGGAATCGGATTGATGATCTGCTCCGGAATCGCGAAGCCGAGGCCGTCTACGGTGGCGCTGAACCCTGAGCCGAACGGCTGGACCGTCGCGCCGAGGACCGCGCCGCCGAGGCTGTAGGGCGTGATCGTGCCACCCGACATGCCAACCCACAGGACGCTCGAGTCCGAGTCCCACGCGAGTGCGCCGGCGAAGTTCGGGGTCGTGAACTTGGACACGAAGACGTTGGTGCCCGGATCCCAGATACCCACGCGCCTGGCAGTCCAGTCCGTGATCCAGATGTCGGTGCCGATGACGGTGACGCCGACCACGCCGAACGGAAGGTTCTTGATGGCAAGAGCCGAACCGCCGAGGTTGTTTACATCGAACGCGCGCATGTCGCCCACGCCGCCACTGTCGAAGTGACCGCGCCACACGATGCCGTTCACCGAGTCGAACCCCATGTCCTCGTTGAAGCTGTCCCCGCGCTGGTCCGGGGAGAACGTCGAGGTCTTGAGGGTACCGTCGAACTTCACCAGGTTGAACGTCTTGCCCTGGGCCACGGTCGTAAAGCCCGCGCCTACGGTGCCGGTGAGCAGGTCGTCCACGCCGACGACCGTCAACCCGTTGACGTTGTACGACACGTTGAGGATCGTGATCGTCGAGATCGTCGCGCCCACGGTGGTCATCCGTGAGATGCGATCTGGCTGGTTGTTGAATTCCTCCGTGTCCGCACCGGCGAAAAGGATGCCGTCCGCGAACGCTCCCGACACCATGCAACACAGCAACAGCGGAATGAGAACCGATAGCCTCATAAGCACCTCCTGCCCCGTTGGGGGGCGGCGTCCATGTCCGAAAACTCAATACCCAACAAAAGGCCACTCCATAGGCCCGCTCAGTGTCCACCCCCGATGCGCACGGGAATCGTTAAGATCGCCGGTGGTCGCTGCGTGCGGGAGCCTTACGGGCGGCCGGAGGGTGCGATGCGACACGGTTTAGGCCTCCTTGTACTGGCGCTGATGTTGCTCCCGGCGGTTGCCGCCGCCGACGAGATGAGCTACGCGCGGCTCCACTACATCTCCGAAAACTACGCCGCAGCGGTGAGGTCTTTGGAACCGCTTGCCGCAAAGGGCAACGCCGAGGCGCAAAACATGCTCGCGAGGCTGCTGATGGACGGACGCGGCGTGCGCAAGGACATCTGGCGGGCGCGGGAACTCCTCGCGAAGTCCCGCAAGCAAAAGTACCGCCCGGCTGATTGGACAGCAGCCCGCTGGGCGGTGCGCGGAGTCGGCGAGCGCGCCAGTTGGGCCAGCGGCAGGTACGAGCTCACCAAGAACGGCAAGCCTTTCCACTCCCCGTCCGAGGAGCTGGATTGCTACCAGCTCATCCTCGAATCCGGCCAAACGGGTGCGCACGAACGCGCGATCACCGGCGCGGTGAAGCTCGCGCAGGACGGGCACAAACCGGCCATCGAGTTCCTGAAGGAGCGCATCGCGAACGATGACCGCCTGGCGATGTATCGCTTCGCGAACTACTACCTCCGCAAGGGCGCACCGGCCGGGGACGAAGCGGTGGGACTCACTCTGCTCCGCAGCGGCGCCGAGCGCGGCCACGCGGGCTGCATGAGTTCCTACGGCCGAATGATGCTCGAAGGCAAGCGCGTAACGACAAACCTTGGCATGGCGGTTCGCTACCTCGACGCCGCCGCAAAACTGGGCGACTTGGACGCCGCCCATGCACTCGGCATGGCGTACAAGAGCGGGAAACAACTGACCGCCGATCCCAAGAAGGCGTACGAGGCATTCAGCGCGCTGGACGATCCCGGATGGCGCGCGAACTACGAAGCTGGGTTGTGCCTCCAAAACGGGACCGGAGTCGAGCGAGATTGCCTCGCCGCGGCGAATCGCTACCGGGAGTGCTTCGAGCATTTCGGTTACGCGTTCAGCGGAATCAGGATCGTGCGCGACCTCGAAAACGCGATCGAATCCGGCGACACCGCGGCGATGACCGTGCTCGGAAACATGCACCGAGACGGCTGGGGCAAGAAGCCGAAGAACCCCACCAAGGCGATGGAGCTCTACAAGAAGGCGGCCGCCCTCGGTTTCGCGGAGGCGCGTTACGCGATCGCCGGTCTTTACTACAACGGAGAGGGCGTGCCGAAGGACATCAAGGAGACCGCGCGATGGTATGCGCTCGCGGCCAAAGGCGGCCGTCCGGAGCACGTGCTCACCTACGGCCACGTGCTGAACAATGGCGGGGGCGTGACGAAGGACGTGACGCGCGCCACGGAGCACTTTCGGCGTGCGGCCGAAGGCGGGAACGCTGCCGCGGCAGTCCAATACGGCATCGCGCTCCGCCGCGGCCTCGGGGTGCGACGAGACGATTCCGGATCGATCAAGTGGTTCCGGATCGCCTCGCGCGCGGGAAACGCCCAGGCGGATCACTGGATGGCTGCGTCGTATCTTCGGGGCGAAGGCGTCAAGAAAAACCCGGTGGCGGGTATCAGATCGCTGAAACGCTCCGCATTGAACGGACGCGCCGCCGCGTCGTTCGCCCTCGGGACCTGTTACGAACGGGGCAACGGCGTCGGAAAGAGTCTCGCCGAGGCGGACCGGTGGTTTGGGCGCGCCGCCGAAATGGGCCACAAACCCGCACTCGAGCGGCTACAGAAACGAACGGACGCGCCTTCGGCGCGGAGCGAGCTCGCGCTGCTCCACGCGATCGGCGTCCCGGGCGTGGAAAAGGACCTCGAGAAGGTGCGCAAGCTCGCGTGGCAGGCGGCACAGCAGGGTGACGCCAAGGCGGCCTGGTTGCTCGGCGAGATCTACCGCGACGGCCTGGGCGTGAAACGCAACAAGATGCTGGCGAACACCTACACCGCCAGTGCGGCCGCACGCGGCAGCCCCAACGGGCTCCGCGTGTTGGCGCTCCAAAACTTCGGGGGCGACGACCGGCGTTTCCAGGACCGCGCGGAGGGTGCGCGACTGATGCACGAGGCGATCGAAAGAGACGACGTCCGCGCCACGACCTGGGTCACCAAGAACAATTCGCTGGCGGAAGCGCGGCTCATGCACGCGCGCATGCTGTATCAGGGCAAGTCCATGATCCGGATCAAGCAGAAGCGAAAGAAGTGCATCGCCATGGTGCTGGAACTCGTGGACGCGGACTACACCCCGGCGATGCACTACGCGGCCGACCGGATCTCGACCGGGGACATCGCCGGCCGGACCAAGGCCGACATCGTGAAGATGCTTGCCCGGGCGGGCGGGTTGGGCGACGCCGAGGCGTACAACCGGCTGCTCGAACTCGTGCGCGACGGCAAGGCCAAGCAACCGGACGACAAGACGTACGTCCGCTGGCTCGAGGGCGTCGCCAAGGACCGCGAAATTTCGATGAACGGAGACGACCTCCACGAACTCGGACGACGGCACGAAAAGGGCATCGGCACCTACGCCGCCGACGAAGGGGTCGCAGCGAAGTACTACCTGCGCGCGTGGAAACAGGGCAACGTGGGCGGACGGGCGTTTGTCGAGAAGTTCGCCGAGAGCGCGCATCCGAACTTTCGGTACGAGCTGGCGCGGACGCTCGAGGGTCGAATGGACTACGACGTGCGCCCGCACTACAAGGCCGCGGCCGAGAAGGGTCACACGGACGCGATGGTGCGTCTCGGCTGGTACTCCACCAACTCGATAGACGACGCTCGCAAACTCTTCGAACAGGCCGCGGCCAAAGGCGACCCGCGTGGCCTGTTCGGCATCGGCTTCCTGCAGCACTACTCCTCCGTCAACGCGCAGGAGCGTGAGGCGTGCAACGCAAAGATCCGCGAGGCGGCCGACGCGGGTTTGCCCGTAGCAATGATGTACCGCGCGTCGGAGCTGGCGAAGGACCGGATCGATGCCTATGTCTGGGCACGCAACGCGATCGATTTCGGGTACGACGAGGACTACCTGATCCCGATGTTTGAGAAAGGCGGTCCGCCGGAACCCGACGACCTGTTCTGGGAGCTGACCGAAACCCAGCAGGCCGAGGCGGTGAAGAAGGCCGACACCCTCCGCCGCAAACTCGGCCGTTGAGAACGCACCCAAGGCTTGTCCCGAATCGAGACGGGCAAGAGCGATCTGCGCGCCGCGTAGCGCGAACGCTCTCAAAGATGCGGGCGTCAAATCCGAAAGGGTAGATGCCATGCATACCCACCGCACGATCGCCATCATGAGCCTGCTACTTTCGTTTCTTGCCCTCGCGGCTGCAGGACACGTGGTGTCCGGACGTATCGCGGACGCGCAACCCAGCGCAGACCGAGTCGTCATACAGGTGCCGGCAGAGGTGGAGATCGAACTCGGCGACGAGATGCACAAACTCGGGCGCCGCATGGGCGTGCTCTGGTACGCGGGTCAGGCGGGCAACACCGAGCTCGGCATGTACGAGTTGCACGAGATGCTCGAGGTGATCAATACGATCGTGGAGGCAGACCCCGTCGAAAATGGCGTCCAACTCGCCGGCGTTTTGAACGGCCTCAAGCAGACGCAACTGTTGGCGGTGGGTGCGGCGCTAGAAACGCACGACAAAGCCGCGTTCGAAGCCGCGTACCAGGACACGGTCGCGACCTGCAACGGCTGCCACCAATCCGTGAAACACGCGTTCATCAAGATCCAGGTGCCGACGACCCCGCCCGCCGGAAACCGCGCGTGGGACTTCGACAACAAGAAAGCCCTCGCGATCCTGACATCGGGCGAGCGCTAAAGGGCTCCGCGGCCGGCCGGCCGTCCCGCCGGGGGTACTTTGAACCGAACCCGGGCCTGCTACGTTTAGCGGCCAGTGCGGATCATCCTAGCCCTCCTGCTCGCGCTGCCGGTGGCAGCCAATGAGCCCGTCGAGCCGAACTCCATCGAGGGCCTCCTCGCAGCGGAAACGCCGCGTGAGCAGGCCTTGGGGGCCTACAAGGCCGCCGACGACGAGCGCAAGGACACCATCCCGGCGCTGCGCAAGATGCTCGCCGCCGAGGCAGCCAAAGAGGACGGCGGTTCGGCCATTCTCCAGCGGACGATCCTGGATTCCCTGATCCGGCTCGAGGCCAAGCTGCCGTGGAAGGAACTGGAGCCGTACTTCAGGCGGACGCGGACACACGTGATGATCCTGGTGTTGCTGCACGCGCAGGATCACCGGGACCTGCTGCTCGATTTGTTCGACTCCGAAAAAAGGCAGCTCCGTTATCTCGAGTGGGTCGCGACCGCGAACGCGCTGGTGGCACAGCCCACCCCCCGCTTCGCCCAGCGCCTTTTGAAAGACATCGAGATCACCGTCCACCTCGACATCACGTCGCCGGACCAAGGACCGCGCGCCGGCGGATTTGCGAGCAGCGGTTCCGGGCGCGGCTCTGGGCGCATCACCGTGCAACAGGGTTGGCCTCCGTATGCCGTCTACTACCTCGAGAAAAACGCGGGAACGCGCGAAGTGCTCGTCGCCCCCGGCCGCACCCCGATCTACTACCGCCGTCACGTCGTGGAGAGCGGAACCGGTGGAACCGGCGGGTCGACGCCAAAGGATCGACGCAACTCGGATCGCTTCGGCTATCTCGCCGAACTGCTCGGGAAGAAACGCAGCGCGATTCCGATCGACGACACACACCGGGTCGGCGTCGTGTTCACGGATGACGCGACCTACAAGCTCGACGCCGCCGCCGCGCGCCACGAAGCCGTCGAGCGGTTCCGCAAGCTCTGCGATCAGTTCGTCGCGCTCGGTTTGCTCGACGCCAACGTCGCCAACCGGATCAAGCCGCGGACCAAGTACCGCGCGTTCGACCTGCGCGAAAGAGGCTCGCCCGCCCTCCCCGCGCTCGACTAGCGACGGGACGGCGCACCGACGGCCGGGCCCCGAGGTGATCGGAACCCGGCCGCAGATCGCGCTGCGGGCGCTGCTCGCCTAGCTTTGCTTCCAAAGCGCGAACAGGTTGTCGGCAGGGTCTTTCACCCACGCCATCCAGCCGGCGCCGGGAACTTCCTTTTTGGGCATGACCGTGGCGCCGCCGTTTTTCTCGATCTCGGCGCACGAGGCATCGATGTCCTCGACGCTTATGTAGTTGACGAGGCAACCCGGATTCTCGCCCTCGGGCAGCGTGAACGAACCGCCGCCGATGCCGCCCTCGGCGGTGCTGTAGAGCGTGTAGTTCATCTCCGGCACGTGCTGGAACTTCCAGCCGAACGTGTCGCCGTAAAACGACTGAAGCTGCTTCGTCTGGTCCTCGGTCTTGCCGAGGATCTCGATGTGGCACCATGTGTTGAGTTTGGGTGTGGGGTGATCGGTCATGAGTGCTCCCTGACTCGTTGGGGACGTGCTCCCGATTCGGTGAGGATCCGGGTCACGCCGCTTGCCTTGTTCGTGTCTTGTTCTCCGCTCGAAAACTAGTTTCGCAACCGATCGGCTCCTGTCTCATCAAAAAACCCGAAAGGTCGCGTTGGTCCCGGTCGGCTCGCGCGCCGATCAAAGACACGGAGCAACCATGCCGCATAACCACGTGAACTTCTGGGTCGATTTCGCGGGCAAGATCGGCGTCCCGATCTTCTCGGCGACGCTCGTGGGCTGCCTGCTCGCGGAACGGGCGCGCCTCGAACATTGGGTCTTGCTGGGGATCGGATCGGCCCTGATCTACCTGCAACACCGGATCGAGCACCACCCGCGGACGTGAGCGCGTGACGGCTGCCGCGCGCCCCTCCACCGAGATGGTCAATCGTGCTAGGGTCACATTCCATGGGCGGTGAGCCGGATTTCGACAGCCTCAAGATGGACTTGAGCCACGATGGCGACAACTGGAAACCGACGCCGCACGGCGAGTGCCTCGCCGGGGCCATCGCGGAGAACCCGATCGCCGCCAGGCGGTCTGTGCTCGAAATCGGCGCCGGCGTCGGCATCCACACCATCGTGCTCGCCCGGCAGGGCCCGACGTGGCTGGTCGCGACGGAGATCACGGAATCGCGCCTCAAGACCGCGCGCGACAACGTCGAGAAGAACTGCCCTGACGCCGACTTCATCGAGTACCGGGTCGCCGATTGGCTGAACACCGAGGGCACGTTCGACCTCATCGTCACGAACCCGCCGTTTTGCCAGAGCGGCAAGCGCAACCGGCGCTACTTCATCGACCTCCTGATTCTCGATGCGCACAAGCGGCTTTCGCCGGGCGGGCTGCTGGTGTTCGTGCAGTCGTCGATGGCGGATCTGCAAAAGACGCAGCGGCGACTCGAAGACAACGGATTCGAGCACAAGATCCTCGGGCAATCGGAGGGTCCGTTTCGCGACTACTACTTCGAGGACGCGTCGTTCATGGAGGAGATGAAGAGCGTGCCGAACGGATTCGAGATCAGGGACGGCGTGCACTTCGAGACCCTGTATGTGATTCAGGGGCGGCTGCTGCCGTGGACACCGGGGCGTTCGCACGCCCCCAAATAGGAACAAGGAGAGCGAATGCGCGGCTGGATCTTGTTGGCGATGCTCGTTGGGTGCGGGAGCGGCGAAGAGCCGGGCGAAAAGTCCACGGACGGTAACGGCGGTGGCGGCACCGCCACCGTGATCTACGCGGGGTCGGCGTGGTACGGCCACGCGCCGGTGTGGGTCGGAATCCGCGAGGGTATTTTCCAAAAGGCCGGATTCGAAGTGGTGCGCAAACCGTTTGGTGGCAGCTCCGCGCGTATCCAGGCGCTGTCCGACGACAACGCCACGTTTGCGAGTCTCGGCGAGATCGCGATGCTGGAGGCGATGTCGCGCGGCGAGCGGCGGTTCTACTGGATTGGCAGCCAGAACATCGCGCCCGGCAACGAGGGACTCGTCGGCATCGGCATCGATTCGATCGCCGACCTGAAGGGCAAGCGCATCGCGCTGTATATCAACACCTCGATCCATCTCACTGTGGCCGCGTTGCTGAAAGCCGAAGGGCTCGACATCCAAAAGGACGTCACCATCCTCAACGCGAAAGACGACGCCGTCGTGAACCTCGTGCGCAACGGCGACGCGCAGGCCGGCGCCATCTGGGAGCCGTTTTTCACCGACCTGCGCGGGTTGAAGGACGCGAAAGTCCTCGGCACCGACAAGGACACCGAGTTCTACCGGGAATTCAAGACGATGAGCGGCCCGGACGTGATCTGCGCGTCGAAGAAGTGGGTTGATGCGGATGCCGCGCGCGCGAGACGTTTCTTCCGCGCGTACTTCGAGGCCGTGCAGTGGTGCGAGGACCATCCGGACGAGTTGCTCGAGCTTGTGGCCAAGGAGGTGCGCAAGCCGAAGGACGCCGTGCGGACGGCGCTCGCCAACTTCACGTGGATCGGCTGGGAGGGCCAAGCGGTCATGCTGAGCGATCGGCGCATGTTCGGCCAGGCCGAGCGCGTGTGCCAGTGGCTCAAGGACCTGGACAAGATAGAGAGCACGCCGGTCTTCCGCGACTGGACTCGCCTCGATCTATTCCAGGGCAAGTGACGGGTCACACGAACATGGACCGGTTCCCGCCGACGATCGAGCGCTCCCGCCGACTTCGTTACGGAGCGATCGGTGTTCTGTCGGTGCTGGCGGTTTGGTGGCTGATCACGTACCCGTTTTTCGAGGAGGTGCGTGAGCGGCAGGTGTTCGTCGAGTCCGACGAGTTCGCAGAGACGAAGGACCCGGTGACGGGCGAGATGATTCGGTTGCGCAAGGCGCGTTACGAGACCGTGCGCGAGATGGTGTCGTACGCCATCGTGAACCCGCCCGCGTTGGACACACCCGCCAACACGGCGGCCGACGCGTGGAAGCTGCTGGCGGATCCGGGCGACGCGCCATCGCTGCTCGAACACATGTTGTGGTCCACAATGCGCATCCTCGCCGGCTTCCTGTTGTCGGCCGCGGTCGCGGTCCCGCTCGGCATCCTCATGGGCCTGAGCCCGCGACTGCGCGCTGCCCTATCCCCGATCATCAGCTTCCTGCGTCCGCTACCGTCGATTTCGTGGGTGCCGCTCGCGCTGATCTGGCTCGGCGCCGGCGAGTTGCAAAAGCTGGCGATCATCTTCATGGGCAGCTTCGCGGCCGCGCTGATCTATACGCTCGAAGCGACGCTGAAGGTCGAGCCGGACTTGATCCGGGCCGCGCGCAATCTCGGCGCGAGCCGGCGCGATCTGCTGTGGCGCGTCTTGCTGCCGGCTGCGCTGCCGAACATCCTGAGCGGACTGAAGGTCGTGTTCGCGATCGGCTGGACGTGCGTGATCTCGGCGGAGATTGTGGGCACGCCGAAGGGGCTCGGTGCACTGATCTGGATGTCGAAGGAGACGTCGCACACGGCCGCGGTGTTGGTGGGCATGGCGTCGATCAGCGCGGTCGTGCTGATCCTGGACGCGGTGTTGGGCCGCATCGAACGGCGGCTGGTGCCGTGGATGTACGCGCAAGAGGAGGAATCGTGAGCGGCATCGCGTTGCGTGCCGCGGGCGTGCGCAAGAGTT
>JAZFYD010000028.1:0-42732 GCA_036443405.1 Planctomycetota bacterium | reverse complement strand
CCCGGAGGACAACGGGGCGGAAACGTCGAGATTGCAGAACAAACGCCGCGGACAAATCGTTAGTTTCACAAACATGAGCACCATCTTCACGAAGATCGTCGCCGGCGAGATCCCGTGCCACGAGGTGTGGGCGGACGATCGCCACTTCGCCTTCTTGGATATCAACCCGCGCGCGCCGGGGCACACGCTCGTCATCCCAAAGCGCGAGGTCTCCTACATCTTCGATCTCGAACCCGAGGAGTACGACGGGCTCTGGCGCGCGGCCCGGACCGTCGCGGACCAGATGAAGACGGCCCTCTCGTGCGAACGCATTTGTGTTTCCGTGATCGGCTGGGAAGTGCCTCACGTGCACGTGCACCTGGTTCCCACCAACCGCATCGAGGACTTCCCGTTCCCGCCGCCGCAGACGACCACCGCCGCTGAGTTGTCGGCGATGGCGGCGCGGCTCCGCGGGGAGGACTGAGCCCCGCCCGATCGAGGGCCCGGCGCCCAAGGCCGCCCCAAACCGATCCCAAGACGCCCTTGTTAGAATCCCCCTCCTCACCTCGGAGGGCAGTTACAGATGGCAGGCACCACCTACGACGTCGTGATTCTGGGCAGCGGACCCGGCGGCTACGTCGCCGCAATCCGCGCGGCGCAGCTCGGCCTCAAGACGGCCGTCGTCGAGCGCGACAACCTCGGCGGCATCTGCCTCAACTGGGGTTGCATCCCGACCAAGGCGCTGCTCAAGAACGCGGAGCACGCGCGGATCGCGCGCACCGAGGGCGCGGACTGGGGCATCATCTACGACAACCTGCGTTTTGACTTCACGCGTGTGATCAAGCGTTCGAGGGACGTCAGCGCGCGCATCGTCAAGGGTGTCGAGTTCTTGATGAAGAAGAACAAGGTCGATGTGCACCGGGGTACCGGGCGCCTGACCGGCAAGAACACGATCGCCGTCTCCGACGAGAACGGCAAAGCCACCGGCGAGGTGAAGTACAAAAACCTCATCGTCGCGACGGGCGCGCGGCCGCGCCAACTGCCGGGCACGCCGTTCGACAAGAAGCGTGTCATCTCCTACTTCGAGGCGATGATCCCGGAGAAGCTGCCCAAGAAGCTCGTCGTCATCGGCGGCGGTGCGATCGGCTGCGAGTTCGCGTATTTCTACAACGCGTTCGGCACGGATGTGACGCTCATCGAGCTGCTGCCTTCGCTGCTACCGATCGAAGACCCCGAGTGCACCAAGGAGCTGCAACGCAGCTTCAAGAAGCAGAAGATCCATGTGCTCGCGGGCACCGCGGTCGAGGGCGTCACCGTCGGCAAGAACGGCGTCAAGGTCAAGACCGCGAAGAAGACGTTCGAAGCGGACCAGGTGCTCGTCTCCATCGGCGTGCAGGGCAACATCGAGAACCTCGGCCTCGAGGATGCCGGCGTCAAGACCGAGCGCAGCTTCATCCCGGTGGACGACCACTACAAGACGTCCGCACCCAATATCCGCGCCATCGGCGACGTGACCGGCCGGGTGATGCTCGCGCATGTCGCGTCGCACCAGGGTGTGGTGGCGGCTGAGGACATCGCAGGCAAGGCCTCCCACCTCGTGGACTACGACGCGATCCCGAGCTGCACCTACTGCCAGCCACAGGTCGCGAGCCTCGGCTGGACGGAGGCGAAAGCGAAGGAGAAGGGCTACGAGATCATGGTCGGCCGCTACCCGTTCCGCCCACATGGCAAAGCGGTCGCAACCGGCGAGAACGAGGGTTTCGTGAAGCTCATCTTCGACAAGAAGTACGGCGAACTGCTCGGCGCGCACATCGTCGGCCACGAAGCGACGGAGATGATCGCCGAGGCCGGCGCGGCGAAGGCCGCCGAAGCAACGGTGCACACGCTCGCGGCGACGATGCACGCGCACCCCACAATGTCGGAAGCCTTCCACGAGGCGACACTGGATGCCCTCGGACGCGCAATCCATCTCTAACCAGGCTGCGGTCATCGAACTGGGGCCCACCGGCTACCGCGCCGGGATGGAGATCCAGCGCGAACACGCAGCGCGGCGCGAGGCTGGCGAGATCGGCGACACGCTGATCCTGCTCGAACATCCGCCGGTCTACACCGTCGGCACGGGCGGAACCGACGACCACGTGCTCGCGGATCAGGACGAGCTGGCCGCGCGCGGCGTCGAGGTCCACCGCTGCGATCGCGGCGGTGAAGTCACATGGCACGGCCCCGGACAGATCGTCGGCTACGTAATCGCCGACCTGCGCCCGCGTGGAAAAGACGTCGGCCGTTTCTGCCGCGATCTCGAGGAGATCATGATTCGCACCCTCGCGGACCACGGGATCGAGGGCCGGCGCGTGGACGGCGACACCGGCGCCTGGGTCGGCCGCGAAAAGGTCGGGGCGCTCGGCGTTCACGTTCGTCGCTGGATCACGACACACGGGTTCGCGCTGAATGTGGACTGCGACCTGACGATGTATGAGCGCATCATCCCCTGCGGGATCTTCGACAAGGGGGTCACCAGCATGCACGCGGTGTCGGGTGATCCGGTGGACATTGCGGCGGTGCGGGGCTCGGTACGAGCACACTTCGAGGAGCTTTTCGTTGGCTAAGAAACGCACGAAGAAAAAAGCGGCGAGCAGAACCGCCAGGACGAAGGGGGCCGCCAAAAAGAAGCGCCCCGCCAAGAAGGCGCCGGCACAGAAGAAGGCGAAGAAGAAACCCGCCCGAAAGCCGGTTGCCAAGAAAGTGACGAAGAAGAAGGCGACCACGAAGAACGCCAAGCGCCCCGCCAAGAAAAAGACCGCGAAGAAGAAGGGTACGCCCGCGACCGACGCCGGCCTCGCGAAGTACAAACCCGAGTTTCTGCTCGGTCTGTATCGCGACATGCTGCGCACGCGCGCGACGGACGACCGCCTCGAGGCGCTCTACAAACAGGGCAAGCTCGTCGCGGGTTGTTACAGCTCGCGCGGCCAGGAGGGTTGCAGCGTCGGCAGCACGGCTGCGCTCAAGCCGGTCGATGTCATCGGCCCGATGATCCGCAACCTCGGTTCGATTCTCCGGCACGGCATCCCGCCCGGCATGGTGTTTCGCAACTACCTCGGACGCGCGACCGGCCCGACCAAGGGCCGTGACGGCTCCAGCCACTTCGGCGCGTTGGAGCACAACATGATCGGGCCGATCTCGATGCTCGCGTCGCTGATCCCCGTGTGCGCCGGCGCAGCGCTCGCGTTCCAGATGCGCGGCGAAAAACGCGTCGCGCTGACATGGATCGGCGACGGCGGCTCCAACGTCGGCGACTTCCACGAGGGCCTCAATTTCGCCGGCGTCATGAAGTTGCCGCTCGTGCTCGTTTTGGAAAACAACCAGTACGCATACTCGACGCCGATCGAGTACCAGACCGCCGCGAAGAACTTCGCGTGCCGCGCCGAGGGCTACGGCATCCCCGGTGTGACCGTGGACGGCAACGACATCCTCGCGATGTACGAGGTGACCAAGGCCGCTGTCGACCGCGCGCGCCGCGGCCAGGGGCCGACGCTCATCGAGGCGATCACGATGCGCATGCGCGGCCACGCGATCCACGACGACGCGGGGTATGTGCCCCCGGAGCTGTTCGCGAAGTGGGAGAAGCGCGATCCGATCCTGCTCTTCAAGCGCCGGCTCAAACGCGCCAAGCTGCTCAACAAGAAACTCGACGACCAGATCCACGCCGAAGTAACGGCCGAGATCGAGGCCGCAACCGAGGACGCGATCGCGCAGCCGCTTCCGATCGGTGGCATCAGCGAACTGCACGAGGTGTACGCGTGAGCGACCCGATCACATACATTCAGGCGATCACCGACGCGATGGCCGAGGAGATGCGGCGCGACGAGTCGGTGTATTGCCTCGGCCAGGACATCGGCACCTACGGCGGCGCGTTTCGCGCGACCAAGGGTTTTCTCGACGAGTTCGGCCGCAGCCGCTGCCTCGACACGCCGCTGAGCGAAACCGCCATCCTCGGCGCAGCGGTCGGCTCCGCGATGATGGGCATGCGCCCCGTCGCCGAGATGCAATTCGCGGACTTCATCACCAACGGCTTCAACATGCTGGTGAACTTCGCGGCCAAGAGTTACTACCGCTGGGGCGCCAAGGTCCCGATGGTCGTGCGCCTGCCCACCGGCGGCGGCACACGCGGCGGCCCGTTCCACTCGACCAACCCCGAGGCGTGGTTCACGCGCGTCCCCGGCCTGAAGGTCGTGACGCCCGCGACGGTCCGCGATGCCAAAGGCCTCATGAAGGCCGCGATCCGCGACGACAACCCGGTGCTGTATCTGGAACACAAGTTCCTCTACCGGCGCATCAAGGACGTGATGCCCGCCGAGGAGTTCGAGGTCGAGATCGGTCGCGCACGCATGGTGTCCGAGGGCGATGACGTCACGCTGGTCACCTACGGCTCGATGGCGTACTACGCCGAGAAAATGCTCGACCAGATCGAAGCTGAGGACGGCATCTCCATCGAATTGATCGACCTTCGATCGCTGCTCCCGCTCGACGAGGAGACAATCCTCAACTCGGTGCGCAAGACCAACCGCGTCGTGATCCTTCACGAGGACACAAAGAACGGCGGCCTCGGCGGCGAGATCGCAGCGCGAATCAGCGAGTTCGCGTTCGAGCACTTGGACGCCCCCATCCGCCGCGTGGCCAGCCTGGACACCCCCGTGCCGCACGCCCCGCAACTGGAAGACGCGTTCATGCCGCAACCCGAAGACATCCGCGCAGCCATCCTAGAAACCGCGACGTACTAGGAAGAAACCACAGAGGCACAGAGACACGGAGGTGTCTCCGAGCGGGCGGAGCCGTTCCTGCGCGAACGAGTCTTCCCTTTTCCAGAAAGAGAAGGTCCATGCGCACCGGGATTCGCGGCGTCCCGCTGGCCTCCGTGTCTCTGTGCCTCCGTGGTCAATCTGAACGAATTACCCGCGAACCTCGGGCTTGCGCGCCAGCAGGTAGATCCCTGACGCAACTTCGTGGGCGCGGGGGTTCTTCACGAGTAGCCGGTCGAGGTACTTCAGCGGCAACAACAGGATCAGCGGGATCGCACGGGCGAGGTCGTTGATCCAGCGCTTGTTGGAAAACGTCAGCAACTCGAACCAATCGGCGATGAGCGCGGTGATCGCCGAGCACGGGCCGACACACACACCGACCTCAACGGTCTCGAACTCGCTGAACGCCTCCTTGAGCCCCTCGACGGTGTAGCGCTGAAAGTCGTTCGGATACGCGTGGAAGTGCTGCAGAAACGGCACCTCCGTGTAGACGTATCCGCCCGGCCGGCAGACTCGGTGCATCTCGTCGATCATCGCGCGCGGGTCGCGCACGTGCTCCAACACGGCAACGTTTCGAACGAGCGAGAACGTGTCGTCGAGAAACGGGATGTTCAGCGCGGAGCCGACAACGTCCACGTGCGAGAACGCGGCGATGTCGAGGTTGATCTGGTTCGGCCCGCCGGACACGGTGCCCGAGCCGACCTCGAGCGACGGCTCGTCGCCGTGTTCTTTCCAGAGGTCCTTGACCGTCTTGCTCACCGGCAGGTGAAGCGTGCTGCCGATCGCCCACTTCACGCCCGCGATGAACCGGGCGCCCAACCCCGGCTTGTACTCCCGCGTCTGCAACTCGGCGGTCCCGAGGTCCCCGAGCAATGCCTCCCGCTCGGACTGCTCCAACAAGACCGGCGACCCTCCGGCAAACGGAAACGCGTGCTCGTTTTGCGTACAGACCAACTCGCCCGAACCCGGCGACAGCGGCGCGGCGCACTCCGGGCAGCGCAGGCGGTCGGCAAGACCGCGCCAGCGGGATTTGGGCGGGGAGACCTCGGCGGTTTGGGCCATGAATCCCCCTATCGTCGGATCCCCGCGCCGACCTTCACTTTCGTCTCATTTTGATCGAGTCGCTGGGCGGAGCATGCCGCACCACCTAAACAATGCAAAAGCCCACTTGACGATCACGCAACGGCCGCTACGCTTTGTTCAAGGTGACATCAACATTGTCAAACCACCCGCTGACGGCGCTGCCCATCGACGATCTGGAGATGATCACGGAGCTCGTCCTACAGTCCGGCTCCCTGAAGGCGTTGGCCAAGACCTACGGGGTCAGCTATCCGACGATCCGGCAGCGCCTCGACGGGTTGATCCGCCGGCTGCGCGCCATTTTGGACGGCCGGCCCCAGGACCAGGTCCGCGAAACCCTCGCCCGGCTCATCGAACGCGGCGAGTTGAGCCCGGCCGCGGCGCGAGAGGTTCTTCGCGCCTACTCGGCCCAAAAGGGCAGCCCGACAGGAGGAACAGCATGAGCCCTTGGTGGACCGAAGCGACCGGAACCTTAATCGGAGCGTTCGGCGGCGCGGGGTACGGCTCGCTCGCGGGCATGTTCGGGGGCCTTAGCGGCGCCCTCGCGGCCCGTGGCAAGGCACGGACCCCCGTGATTGCCACCCACATCGGCTTCCTCACGGTCGGCGTGGTCTGCCTGGCTGGCGGGCTCGTGGCCGTGGCCTTCAGCCAGCCCTACCACGTCTGGTACGCCCTGGTGCTCATCGGCGGGATCGGGAGCGTGCTCTTTGGCGCACTGCTGCCTCAACTGAAACAGCGCTACGCAGCAGCCGAGCAGCGCACCGTCGAAGCTGAAACGACTCGCCGAGGGTGAGGATCCGGCGGCAACCCGCCAACGCTGCAAACTTCCGCGACGCTTGCCGCTGAGCGATAATCGCGGGCTATGGCAACCGAAGTCGTAATGCCGCAAATGGGCGAGTCGATCGCCGAAGGCACGATCACCAAGTGGTTCAAGAACGTCGGCGACAAAGTGGCTAGGGACGAGGCACTCCTCGAAATCTCCACGGACAAGGTCGACACCGAGATTCCCTCGCCGGAAGCCGGGATCCTGGGCAAGATCATTGCCGAGGAGGGTAAGACCGTCGAAGTCGGCAGCGTTATCGCGATCTTGGTCGCCGAGGGCGAAGAGGTTCCCGAGTCCGCGGGCGCTACCGCCGCGGACACCGCCGGGGCCGCTCCCGTTGAAACCGCGCCGACACCCGCCGCCGCGCCTCCGCCGCCGCCTCCCCCGGTTGCTGTCCCCGCGCCCGCACCTGTCGCCGTAACCGCAACCGCTGGCGCACTGCCGCGCCAAGCGAACGGCCGCTTCTACTCACCGCTTGTCCGTTCGATCGCAACCGCCGAAGGCGTGGGCGCGGACGAACTGGCGGCGATCACCGGCACAGGTGCCGGTGGCCGCGTGACCAAGAACGACATCCTCGGTTATCTGCAAACGCGAACCGGCGCACCGGGCGCCGCGCCCATTGCGATTCCCGCTGCGGTTGCCCCCGCTCCGGCCGCCATCGGTCCGATCCCGGTTCCGTTCAAAACGGCGCCCGGCGTGGACCAGACAGTCCCGATGGATCGCATGCGCGAGATCATCGCGCACCACATGGTCGCGTCGATCCAGACCTCCGCGCACGTCTACATCATGACCGAGTGCGACATGACGGAGATCGTGGAGTTCCGCGCGAAACAGAAGGACGCGTTCCTGGAGCGCACCGGCCACAAGCTCACGTACACGCCGTTTTTCCTCAAGGCATCGGCGCTCGCGCTGCGGGACTTCCCGTATGTGAACGCGCAGGTCAACACCCAGGAAAAACAGATCACGGTGCATGGCGACATCAACGTGGGCATGGCGGTCGCAACGCCGAACCCCGACGGAACCTTCGGCCTGATCGTGCCGGTCTTGAAAAACGCCGACCAAATGCCGCTCGGTGTCATGGCGACGCACGTCAACGACATGGCCGCACGCGCGCGCGTCGGCCAGCTGCGCCCGGACGAACCGCAGGGCGGCACGTTCACGGTGACCAACATGGGCGTGTTCGGCAGCTACGGCGGCCTCCCGATCATCAACCAACCGCAGGTCGGCATCCTCGGGGTCGGCGCGATCCAAAAGCGGCCGGCCGTCGTCGATGACGAGATCGTCATCCGGCACCAGGTGCTCCTGAGCGTCGGCATCGACCACCGTCTCGTGGACGGTGCACTCGGCGGTCAGTTCCTCGAGCGGATCCGCTACTACCTCGAAAACGTCGACAGCTGGTTGCTTCACTAGGCCAAGGCCTCGTGAAGCAAATGTTCTTGGCCCAACGCGTGACCGCGTTGGAGCAATTGCTTTCGAAAACGATATGACAACCCCCGCCGCAGAAACCGCGATCGACACTCGTCCCGAGTGGCTGAAGGTACGGCTGGCGGACTGGAAGACGTACAAACAGACCGAGGCCATCGTTCAGAAACACGGCCTGAACTCGGTTTGCTTTTCCGCGCACTGTCCGAACATCGCCGAGTGCTGGGGACAGCGCGGCACGGCGACGCTGATGCTGCTCGGCAACGTCTGCACACGAAGCTGCGGTTTTTGCGCGGTGTTGACCGGCAAGCCCCCGTCGTACGACCCGCACGAACCCGAGAGGGTCGCGGCGGCCGTCGCCGAGATGGGCCTCTCGTTCGCGGTGCTCACGGCCGTCGCACGCGATGATCTGCCCGATGGCGGCGCGAAGGTGTTTGCCGACTCGGTCCGCGCAATCCGGCGAACGAGCCCCGGCGTCGGCGTCGAGGTGCTCGTTCCTGACTTCAAGGGAGACACGGCGTGCATCGACACCGTGCTCGACGCCAAGCCCGACGTGTTCAACCACAACATCGAAACGGTTCGGCGCCTTCAGAAGCGCGTGCGGCCCAGCGCGAACTACGAGCGCTCGATGTCCGTCTTGGCGCGCGCGGCGGAGCGGAAGATCCCGGCGAAGTCCGGCCTGATGCTCGGCCTCGGCGAGAACTTCGACGAGGTACAGGAAACGATCCGCGACCTGCGCGCGACCGGCGTTTCGGTGCTGACGGTCGGCCAATATCTGCGGCCGAGCGACGACTACTTACCGATGGCGCGCTACGCCCCGCCCGCGGAGTTCGACGCCCACCGCGAGTTCGCGCTCGGGCTGGGATTCCGGCACGTCGAATCGGCGCCGCTTGTGCGATCGAGTTACCACGCCGACGAAGCGCAGATCCGCTAGATCGGGCGCGCCTAGTCGTCGGTTTCGAAGTCCTGCCCGTCGTCGTCACCGAGTGACAGACCGAGCATCTGGCACTGCTCATCGGTGATCTCGGTATGCAGGCGCACCGCGAGATAGACCCGCTCGATCACGTCATCCACATCACAGACCAGACGAACGAGGTCGGCGTTGGAACTGACGACACCCTCGATCGCGATCTTCAGCCCCCGCTCGAAGTGATAAAGCACGAGTGTGCTGTACGCGACCAGCCTGTTGCCCGGCGCCGTCTGACACGACTCGTCGACGATGTCATCGACGCGCATCAGCACTCCGTTTCGCGAGATATCGACGACAGAGACGGAGAACGTCTCGTGTTGGCCCTGGATCACCGCATCGAGCTTCACCTTCTGGCGAACGGTCCGACGCTTGCCGCTGAAGAACTTCTTGAACTCGACTTCGCCGGCACCCGGCTGTTCCGCGTCGGCAACGAGCACGCCCCCGGCGTCCTTGCGATAGGAGATGGCTTGGCCCATGGCTCGCGCTTCGGTCCCTACTCCGAGTCCAAGCGATCCGGGCCGAGGTCCAAACCGAGCTTCCCGGACTCCTCGCCGGTCAAATCGTCGGCAAAACGAACTCCGACGAAGATGCGATCGGAGTGCGGGTCGCGCGCGAGGCGAACGACATCCGCGAAAACGTTAACCATGCCCTTGAGGGCGATCTTCATGCAACCCTCGAACTGAAACATGACACGCGACCCGTACTTCATGAGGTCGGCGCACGTCGAGCGGCTCGCGAACTTCTTGTCGTGGATGTACAGCAGCGCACCGTTCGATGAGATGTCGAGCACCGTCGCGGCGAAGGTTGCGAATTGCCCTTCCAGCACAGCGAAAAAGCTCACCTTCTCCCGTGCGGTTTGGCGCTTCCCGGAAAAGAACTCACGCAGTTCGAGTTCTCCGGCGCAGGCGCCCTGCGGATTCTCCGTCAGCTCCGGCTCTCCCGGATTATCCGAGGGCGTCGGGGCGCGGTTCCGCACGTAGAGGACTGTGGGATCCGAGTCGGCCATCACTACCCCCATCGGCACTCGCTGCGCCCTTTCTGGAGTTTGGCCCTGTTTGAAAACTCGGCCTGGATTCGGTCGGCTGGACCGTCCCGTCAGCCGCCAAGCGCCCACCGCCCCAAATTGAGGCGCACCCCTTCTGGACCATCGCGCTAGTATTTGAACCGTGGTTCAAACCAACGCGGCGGCCCGATCCGAGGCCAAACGGAAGGAAATCCTGCGCCGGGCGGCGACCGTGTTCCGCGCGAAGGGCTTTTACGGCGCGGGCATGCGCGAAATCGCCAAAGGCCTCGGCATGGCGCCCGGCGCGCTGTACTACTACTTCGAGAGCAAGGAAGACCTGCTCTACGCCTGCCAGATGACGGCGCTCAAGGGGTTGCTGCGAAGCGCCCGCGAAATCACGGCGACCGGAGAGCCGCCGGAGACGCAGCTGCGCCTGCTCGTCGCGGCTCACCTCGACCACATACTCATGGAACTCGGCGGCGGCCTGGCGCACGTCGAATTCCATGCGCTTCCGAAGGAGCAGCTGGACGAGGTCGTTCGCGGTCGCGATGCGTACGAAAAACTCGTCCGCAGCGTGATTCGCGCCGGGAAAGAACACGGAGCGTTCCGCGACGTCGACGAAAAGCTCGCGACGCTCGCGATCTTGGGCGCGCTCAACTGGACCGTCGTCTGGTGGAAACCGGAGGGCCGGCGCCGCCCGCCCGACGTCGGCGAGGAGTTCGCCAACATCCTCATAGAGGGACTCAAACGATGAACAAGGTGACCAAGACCCTGCGGGTCAACGGCGAAGACCACGAGGTGTTTTTCGCGCCGCACAAGACGCTGCTCGAGGTGCTGCGCGAGGACATGGACCTCACGGGCACCAAACACGGTTGCGAACTCGGCGAGTGCGGGACCTGTACCGTCCTGATGGACGGCGAGCCCGTCCTGAGCTGCCTCGTGCTCGGCCTCGAATCGGACGGCGTCGAGATCACGACGGTGGAAGGCCTCGCCGACGAGAACGGCCCGCACCCGCTGCAACACCAGTTTGCCGAACTCGGCGCCGCGCAATGCGGCTACTGCACACCGGGCTTCCTGCTCACCGCGAAGTCGCTGCTCGACAGGGAGCCGGCGCCGGATCGCCAGCGCATCAGGAAGGAGCTGGCGGGCAACCTCTGCCGCTGCACCGGCTATCACCAGATCTATCAGGCGGTCGAACAGGCCGCGGAGGAGTTGCGCCATGGATAACGACAAGCGCAAACCTGAATACCGTTACATCGGAAAGGCCTTCCGCAAGGTGGACGGCCTCTCGAAGGCCACCGGCGCCACCCGGTACGCCGACGACCTCTCGCTGCCGCGGATGCTGCACTGCAAGCTCCTGCGGTCCGACGTCGCCTACGCCAATATCGTCTCCATCGACACGCGCGAAGCCGAGGCGATGCCGGGCGTGAAGGCCGTGCTCACCGGCGAGGAACTACCGATCGCGTTCGGAATCCTGCCGGTCAGCCAGGACGAACACGCGCTGTGTCACGACAAGGTCCGCTTCATCGGCGACCCGGTCGCGGCCGTCGCGGCGATCGACGAGGACACGGCGTTCGAGGCGATCAAGAGGATCCGCGTCGAGTACGAGCCGCTCGAGCCGGTCTTCGACCCCGCGGTCGCGATGGAAAACCGCGTTCCGCCGCTTCATGACTACGGCGACGACGGTAACGTCCACAAACGCGTTTCGATGGAGTTCGGCGACGTACCGGCCGCCCTCGAAGAGGCCGACGAAGTGCTCGAGGACATCGTCTTTTTCGAAGGCAACACACACCTCCCGTTGGAACAGCACGCGACCCTGGCGTGGTACGAACCCGACGGACGCATGACGATCTGGTCGTCGACCCAGACGCCGCACTACCTGCACAAGGCCGCGTCCAAAGTGCTCGGCCTCCCGCCGTCGCGCCTGCGCATCGTGGCCTGCCCGAACGGCGGCGGCTTCGGCGGCAAGAGCGACCCGTTCAACCACGAGATCGCCGTCGCCAAGCTAGCGATGAAAACCAACCGGCCCGTGAAGATCGCGCTCACACGCGAAGAGGTTTTCTACTGCCATCGCGGCCGCCACCCGGTCCTGATGCGATCGAAGATGGGCGTCAAAAAGGACGGCTCCATCACCGGCATGCACTTCGAGTGCCTCCTCGACGGTGGCGCCTACGGCTCCTACGGGGTCGCGAGCACGTACTACACCGGCGCGCTGCAGACGGTGACGTACAAGGTGCCGTCGTACCGCTTCGACGGCGTGCGCACATTCACGAACAAACCGCCGTGCGGCCCGAAACGCGGCCACGGCACGGTGCAACCGCGGTTCGCGCTCGAAATCCAGATGGACAAGGCGGCGCACAAGCTGGGCATCGATCCCGCGCAACTCCGCCTCGACAACCTGCAGCCGGCGAATTCCGTCACCGCGAACTGGCTGCGCATCGGGACGATCGGTCTGCGAAAGTGCATCGAGAAGGTCGTGGAAGCATCCGGCTGGAACGAACGCTACGGCAAACTCCCGCGCGGTCGCGGTCTCGGGCTCGCGTGCTCGAGCTACATCACCGGCGCGGGGCTCCCGATCTATTGGAACTCGATGCCGCACACCGGCGTGCAGCTCAAGCTTGATCGCGGCGGCGGCGTCACCGCGTTTTGCGGTGCCACCGACATCGGCCAGGGCAGCGACACCGTGCTTGCATCGTGTGTCGCCGAAGTCCTGGGTATCGACATCATGGACGTCCGCGTCTGTGTGGCCGACACCGACCTCACGCCGGTGGATCTCGGCTCGTACTCGAGCCGCGTCACACTCATGATGGGCAACGCCGCGATTCAAGCGGCCGAGCGCGCGAAGGAGCTGCTCACGAAGGCGGCGGCGGCAAAGCTCGAGGTCCCCGGATCGCGACTGGTGTTCGCGGAGAACCGCGTCTTCGATGCGGAGGACCCCGAAAAACACATGAGCTTCGCGCAGGCGATCGTGTTCGCCGAGGCGAAGTTCGGCACCATCGGAACCGTCGGCAGCTACCGGCCGCCGAGCATGCCGGGCCGTTACCGCGGCGCCGGCGTCGGCCCGACCCCGACGTACAGCTACAGCGCATGCGTGCTCGAGCTGCAAGCGGATGAAGAGACCGGCATGATCGACGTCGACAAGATCTGGATCGCGCACGACATCGGCCAGGCGATCAACCGCAACCTCGCGATCGGCCAGGTCGAGGGCGGCGTCTACATGGGGCTCGGCGAAGCGCTCATGGAGGAGATGTCTTACCGGCCGAAGCGTTTCGGCGTGCACAAGGTGCCGTCGATCCTCGAATACAAGACACCGACCACGATGGAGATGCCCGACGTCGAGACATTCCTCATCGAGGATCCGGATCCCGAGGGGCCGTTCGGCGCCAAGGAGGTCGGCCAGGGGCCGTTGTTGCCGGTGATCCCCGCCGTCGCAAACGGCGTGTTCGACGCGCTCGGCGTGCGCGTGGACCGCTGCCCGATCACACCCGAGCTCGTTTTGAAAGCGCTCGCGTCGCCGGACAAACGCTCCGGCCCGACGAAGTACCCCGACCTGCGCGTCACCGACGAACACACCATGCGCGTGAAGACGCCCGACGAGGGCGGCGACGGCGACGCCGAAGGTGAGTGGGCCAGCAAGAAAACGAAAATGGAGCGGGCCAAGTCATGATGCGCCTACCGCCTTTCACCTACACCGCTCCGGCCACGCCGGAGGAGGTGGTGCACGTCCTGAAAGAAGAGGGCCCCGGCGCGTCGATCGTCGCGGGCGGCACGGATTTGTACCCGAACATGAAGCGCCGGCAGGTCGAACCGAAGACGCTCGTCAGCCTGCGCCGCGTCCAGGGCCTCAAGGGCATTCAAAAAGACAGCGACGGCAACGTGCGCATCGGCCCCGGCGCCACGCTGCGCGACCTGGAGCGCAACTCCGAGTTCGCGGCAACGCTGCCCGCGCTGTGGACCGCAGTCGAGTCCATCTCGACGCCGCTCCTGCGCAACATGGGCACGATCGGCGGCAATCTCTGCCTCGACACGCGCTGCTTTTACGTCAATCAGAACTACGAATGGCGCCGCGCGATCAACCACTGCTTGAAATGCAGTGGCGACACCTGCTGGACGGCGCCGGGAAGCTCGATCTGCTGGGCGGTGAACTCAAGCGACTGCGTGCCGGTCATGATGGCGCTCGACGCGCGCTACCGCTTGCTCGGTCCCGACGGTGTCCGCGAGGTTTCCGCGGCGGAGATGTACGACGTCACCGACGGCCGCGAGTGGCTGCGCAGGAAACCCGGCGAGCTGATGACGGACATCCTGATTCCGAACCAGGGCAACGCCCGCAGCGTGTACCTGAAGCTGCGCCGGCGCGGCACGTTCGACTTCCCCGTGCTCGGCGTCGCAGCGCGCATCGAGGAGGACGGCGGCGTTATCTCCAAGGCGAATCTCATCCTCAACGCGGTCGGCCCCGCCCCGATCCGCTGCAAGGAGGCGGAGGCGGCGCTTGTCGGCCAGAAGCTCAGCGACGAGACAATCGCGGCGGCCGTCGCCGTCGCGCCGAAAGGGGCCAAACCGCTCGACAACACCGACTACATGCCGAGCTGGCGCAAGAAGATGGTGAGCGTGTACACACGCCGCGCGCTCGAGTCGCTTCGGGCCTAACGATGTGGTTTCGTCGCAAGGGAGACAGGCTCGGCGGATACGGGCACGTCCACAAACACACCGACGGCTGGTTCTCGTGGGAAGCGGCGGCGATATGGGACTTCCTGCTTCGGCACCAGCGCGCTTCGGGCGTTCGTGGCGATCTGCTGGAGATCGGCGTGTGGCATGGCAAGTCCGGCGTGATGCTGGCCATGGCGGCGGACGAGGGCGAGACAGCGATTCTGGCCGACATCAAGATCCGTCCCGAGGAGTTGAAACGGACCTTCTCGCGGGTGCCGAAACAAGCGTGGGATGCGACCCACTTCGTCGAGTGCGACTCGAAGAAGCTGCTCGATCGACCGGAGCTGGAGGGACGCTCGTTCCGATGGATTCACATCGATACGGAGCACACCGCGCCTGCACTGCGTGCGGATCTCGACCAGGCGCACAAGGTCCTCGCGGACGATGGCATCGTCTGCCTGGACGACATCTTCCTCTGGCTCTACCCGCAACTCACCGACGAGATGTATCGCTACGCGCGCGCGCATCCCGATCGGTTCTCGCTGTTCCTGGTCGGCTACAACAAGGCGTTCCTGGCGCGTCCCGGGAAGGTGCGCGCATACATGGAGGCGTGTCACAACGGCCTGATCGACGAGATCGAGCGGGTCGGCGTCCGTAGCTGCCTGGCGCGAACAGCCCGGATGGGCGAGTACCAAGGCTTCGGGATCGGGCCGCGCGGCGCGCACTTGCGCCACCACGGTCTTAGGCACAACAGAGACCAGTTCGACTACTAGGGCTGGGTGCGCTCGCGCGTTCGCGCCCGCATGGGCGCCTCGCTAGACTGATTGCACCCAATCGCGCCAAACGGCGATCGGGCAGGAGGCCTAGTCGATGCTGTTTGGGTCCAAGCGCACCGAGAACTACAAGGTGATTCACGCCGAAACCACGGGTTGGTTCCCTTGGGAGGCGGCGGCTATCTGGGACTTCCTGCTTCGTTATCAACGGACCTCGGGGATTCGCGGCGATCTGCTCGAGCTCGGGGTGTGGCAGGGAAAGTCGGGCGTGATGCTGGCCATGGCGGCGGAGGAAGGCGAAACCGCGATCCTCGTGGACCACAGGATCCGGCGCAAAGATCTGAAAAAGACGTTCGCTCGGGCACCGAAACGAGCGTGGGACGCGACCCGGTTCGTGGAATGCGACACGCGGGACCTCCATGGCCGGCCGGAACTCGAAGGCCGCAACTTCCGTTTCGTTCACATCGACGCCGAGCACTCCGTGGCCGCGATGCGTTCTGATCTGGATCTGGCGCACCAGACCATGACGGATGACGGCATCGTCTGTTTGGACGACATCTTCGTCTGGCTGTATCCCCAACTGACGGACGAGATGTTTCGTTATCTGCGCGCGCACCCAGACCGGTTTTCGCTGGTTCTGCTCGGCTACAAAAAAGCGTTTCTCGCACGGCCCGCGAAGGCGCGCGCGTACATGGACCATTGCCACGCGCACCTGATCGACGACCTCGATGAAATCGGGATCGAGAGCTGCCTGGCTCGCACGGCCAGGATGGAGGAGCTGACCGGATTCTCGATCGGCGGGCGACATGGCGAACCTCGCCACCGCGGTCGCGACGGAGACAACGACCACTTCGAGTACTAGGGGCTGGCTGAGCCGGCGAGCTCGCTTTCGATCGCGGCGGCCAATTCGCCGGGTTTGAAACCGAACGGTCCGGGCCCGCTCTTGTACGCGATGTTTCCACCCCGGCCGACGAGGTAGAGCCGGTCGGGCGCCGCGGCGTAGGCCGCGTTCACAGCGTTGTCGATGCCGTCGACCAACGGCGGCATGGTCAGCCCGAGGTCCGCGACGCACGCGGTGCAAACCGCCTCGCGCTCCTGAAACGTCGCGGGCTCCTCGACGATCGGCATCCCGAACCCGCCGAGCGGAGAGCGCCCGTCGATCGCATGTGCCTCGCGGATGTACACGATGAAAAACTGCACCTTGTCGCCGAATTGCGCGTGTAGTTCGTTCAGCCGACCGGCTGACTCGCGAAACGGCGGTCATGTGTAACTGCCGAAGATCAGCGCCACGGGTTTGGAGCCGCGGAACGACGACAGCTGCACGGTGCTCTCGCCGCCCGGTGTGCTCAGCGTGAAGTCCGGCGCGGGCTGGCCCACCGGCGCTCCCATCGGCCGCTTCCTCCGCGCGCCGTCCGGACGCTTCGGCATTTCCCAGACACCGTCGCCGTCGGGATCGCCCGCGTCGAAGAATCCGCGGAGTTCGACGAGCGCGATGCCTCGGTTCCCGTCCTGGTCCACGATGTCCAACATCGCGAGAAACAGGAACTCCGCGCTCGGCGCGGTGACACCGGGCGGCGGCGGCCTCATCTCGTCCATCGCGTTCTTGCGCGCCGCGAACTCGGCTTCGTTCAGCACACCGTCGCCGTCGGCGTCAGCACCCGCGAACACCGTCTCGATCTCGACCCACGTCACGGTGGACGGATCTTCCGTCTGGAAGTAGCGGATCAGAACGATCCGCGTCGCCCAACCGTGCATGCGCTTCATGCTCACGACGTCCGCCGTGAACTCGTCTGGTCCGAGGCGACCGTCGTCGTTGCGGTCCATGCGCTCGAAGCTCTCCGTGTCGCGGTCGTACTCGGCGCGCGCCACGAACCCGTCGGCGTCCGTGTCGTACTTGTTCCGCACATACTCCCAGACCGTCGACTCTTCCGTCGCCATCGGGGCAACGTTCACTTTCTCGGCGGGTTCATCCGGTGTGACGGCGCGGTTCGTGGCGCAGCCGGCGAGCAGCAAGAGGGACAACGCAGCCGAACACAGGAGCACGTGACGCATGGATGGATCTCCTCCGCCGGATTGTAACGAGGTCGCGCGCGACGCGGCACCTCGCTAGACTTATCGCCCCGGAACGAACTGGAGGGCGCCATGGACTGCTACTACCACGATGAGACCGCCGCCGTTGCCGTCTGCCGCAGTTGCGGCAAGGGACTTTGCCACGCGTGCGGCGTCGATGTGGAGCACGGCCTCGCCTGCCCTGGCTGCGAGGAGAACGCGCGCCAACTCATCGCGTACCTGGCTGGGCACATGAAACTCGGCGCGACGGGCACGTCGATCATTCGGGCCAGCCGCGGCACAACGCTCATTCAAGGCGCGTTCGTCGCGTTGAGCGGCGTCGGACTCGGGCTGCTCCTCTATCCGACCGCCGGCATGTTCCTGGGCGTCGTGTTCGTTTTGTACGGGGGCTTTCTGATCCGGTTGGGGCTGCGCGTTCCGAAGGAAGATCAGGAAAGCAGCGACACGTAGTCGAGCGCCTCGCCAAACGCCTCCGGGCGGATCGCAGCGCGAACCTCTCCGTCGGAGAGCACGACGGCGCCGGGCAACTGCTGCGGTTCGGCGCGCCTCACTAGCCAACGCCGTTTCGCGGCTTCGCCCAGTTCGAACAGTCGATACAGCTCGCACGCGGGATCGGAAACACGCGCGACGTATTGCAGGTCGTGTGGAGCAAACGCCGCGGCGGCTTCGGCGTCGTCGCCCATGTGCACGAGCGCGAGGCGCGCGCCGGCTGTTTCGATGGCCGACCGCGCGGACGAGAGATCCGTAAGCATGCGCCCGCACGCCTTGGACGAAAGTGCCGGCAGGCAGACCGCGAGTACCGGCGACAGCTCGCTGAGCGATTGAAGGCTCATGCCGTCTTGGCTATGCGCGCGCTCCAGGACGGGCTGCTCGCGAAACGGATCCGGCGGTCGCAGCCCCTCGCGAAACATCGTGCTAGCGTTTTTCTGCGTCGGGCTTCGGCCCGAGCGTCGCGGCAATCTCTTTCGGGCACCGGCCCAAGATCATGAGCGCGTAACCCGTGCCGTAGTACTTGTGATAACCGTACGTCGGGTAATCCCAATACGAACCGTCGAGTTGACGTGTGCGCAGCGTCCCCTTCACGACCTCGGGCCAGAACAGCTTCTGGTCGGGGACCGGCATGTGCTCGAGGGAGAGCGCCGCGTAGTGGTGGCCGTAGAGATAGAAGTAGCCGCTGACCCTGTACCAGGACTCATGCGGAACCGGGCGGCGCAGTCCTGCTGCCGCGAACCGGTGGTACTTCACGAACTGCTCGAACCCGAGGCGCAGGTCGCCGTCGGTCAGCCCACCGGCCTCCGGCCCGTCGTCGTGGAGTCGCAGCGCGAGGTTGCACCCGGGGTTGCGCATGCACGACCCCTGGGGCCGGTTGATCATCCCCTTCGGCCGCCACTTCCAGTCGATCGAATACGCGTAGTTGCCATCCGGCGTGCGCATCCGGTGGAGCAACCGCACGCCCTTCTGCAGCATCTTCGGATTGACCGCGAGGCCGACCTCCTCCGCGTCCTTCAGCGCGACCATGATCGTCGCGGTCGTGAACGGCGTGCTCCAGGAGGGTTTGTACGCGGGCACGCGAAAGTCGAGATAGCCCCAGCCGCCGTCGGGGCTCTGGTAGATCTCGCACGCCTCGATGATCGAGCGCATGGTCGCTCGAATCTCGTCGGGGTCGGCGCCGGGTGACTTGTTGCGCAGAGCCTGCGCGAGCGCGCGCAGGCCGTAGCCGAACGCCCACACGTTGTAGAACTGCCTCGCGAACGCGCGCTTGACCCGCGCGTTTTTCACGAGCCACGCGAGGGTCTTCGCCTGTGCCTTCTTGGACGCCTCCGGTTGGTGGTCGACGCCGTTCAGGCCCATGTAGCAGAGGCCGGTCGTGGCGGCCTGAAACGCCATGTGGCCGCCGGGCACGTGGCACCAGAGCTCGTAGTTGCGGCCGACAGTTCGTTTTCCGAACGACCCGTTCTTGTTCTGCGTCGTTACGAGAAATTCGACGCCGGTGCGGATCGCCTCTTCGACGGAGACCTTCGCGGCCGGCGGTTCCACGACTGCGAGATGCGGCGCATCGCCCGCGAGCGCGGCACCGCAACACATCAGCAAACCGGCGACGCAACGAGTCATTTCTCGGCCTCTTTAGCCTTGGCGACAACCACCTTGTCACCTTCGCTCAGTCCCTGTTTGATCGCGACGTTCTTGCCGTCATCCGTTCCGAGCACCACCGCGACCTCCGAGACCGTTCCGTCGGCCGCCATCACCTTCACGCGCGGCGCATCCCCCTCGATGACCGCGGAGGACGGGATCACGACCGCGTCCGAAGTCGCCTCCACCACGATCGTCAGCTTCGCACGCATTCCGGCCCGCAGTTTCGGGGGGAACTCTCGCAGTTCGACAGTCGCGCCGTGAACGCCGGAGCCGCCCTTGCCTGTCTTCGACGCGAGGTAGTCCACCTTCAGCCGCCCCATGACGGTGACGTCGTCCGCGGCATCCGGCACGATCTCGACGGCCAAGCCGCTTTTCACGAGCAGGACATCCTTTTCCTCCACGTCGGTCTTGACCTCGAGTTTCTTGGGATCGGCAACGGTCATGAAGACCTTGCGCGGCCGCAGCGTGCTGCCCAACTCCAGCCGGCCGGCCCAGGGCGCGGCGTCGGCGGCGCCATGCACGAGCAGGCCGCTGCGCGGGGATTCTTGCACGAACTTCTTGCGATCGCGCTGTAGACGCTCGAGTCCCTCTTTTTGGCGCGCGAAGGCGCGGCGCGCGCTCTCCATCGCCGACGCGCGCGACTCGCTGTCGAGCTTCTGCTTGCGCCGCAGGCGGTCCAGTGCGGCCGCACGATCCGCCGCCGTTTTCTTCAGATCCACGTGGTACCAGTTCTCGTTGCGTTCCCAACTGTATGCGTGAATGCGATCACCCAGGTCCTTGTTCGCCTTGCTGCGCGCGAAGTTGCGTTCCCCTCGCCTGATGATGATGTCCTCGGTCGCGTCGACGAGCTCGTCCTCCGCGTACATCTTGCGCAGCTGGGTGAGCTCGTCCTCCTGATCCTCGAGCCGGTACTTCGTCACGAGGCGCTGAAGGTCAGTGCGCTCCTTACGGTGCTGCTTCGCGTGGCGCACGTACCCTTCGAGGCGAATGCGCGCGCGCTCCGCGTCGCGCTCCGACGCCGCCAGCTTTTCGGCCGCGGACGCAACCGCCATGGCGTCCGTCACCTCGCGATGGCGCAAGCGCATTTCCGCGGCGGCCAGCTCCTCGGTCGCCTTGTCGATCTGTTCGTCGATGTCCCGCGTTTCGAGGAGCAAGATGACCTCGCCCTTGTTGACCATGGCGCCGTGTTCGCGCGCCTGCATGACGAGCAGCTCGCCGCGAAACGCCTCGAGCCAGATCGAGAGCTCGTCGGCGCCGTCCTTGGCGGGAATGAGCGTGCCATGGCGCTCGACGGTCTTGCGCACGTCGCCCTTCCACGCGGCAACAGTTTCGTCCTTTTGGCCCGCGTCGTCGTCGGCGAACAATAGGGGTGCAAGAGACGCGACGAGAAGGAAAGAAACAAACTTCATGGGACTGCCCTCGGCATGTGGGTGGTAACGAAGCGCACCATGTTAGCCGCGCCGTTTCGATTCGTGCGGGGCTATTCGCCGGACACGTGGATCACGAGGGTGCGCGTGTGTGGGCGCGCCCGGTGCTCCGCGAGGTAGAGGCCCTGCCAGGTCCCGAGCGCGCATCGGCCATCGGTCACAGGGATGCTCTCCGAAGTCTTCGTGATCATCGAGCGCAGATGCGACGGCATGTCGTCCGGCCCTTCGGCGGTGTGGGTGTAGTCCGGGTCGTGCTCGGGCGCGACCTTTTGCAGCCAGTGCTCCATGTCGCGGCGCGCGCTCGGGTCGGCGTTTTCCTGAATGAGGAGGCTGCAGCTGGTGTGGCGGCAAAACACCGTCGCGAGTCCGGTGCGAACGCCGGACGCCGTGACCGCGCTAGCCAACTCGCGGGTGATCTCGACAAACCCTCGGCCGGGCGTCCGTATCTCGATGGTCTCCTGGTGCTGCTTCACGCGTGGCCTAGTCCGTCGCTGTCGCCGGCGCTTCGAACGAAACGCGCCGGTCGAACGTCAGCCGTTTGTCGAGACGGGCGTCGAACGTCTCCAGCACCGTCACAAAATCCGGGCGCGGTTTGCCGCGATACACCTCGTCGCCATCGATCTTGACGACGACATCCCGGCTCACGTCGATCATTTCGGGGTTGAGGAAGACCGTCAGCTGTTGCTTGTCCTCGCCACTGAGGTCCACGTCGATTTGGTTGCCGTCGCGCGACGCCGTGATGAGCATCATGTCCGCCGGCTGCTCGATCTTGACCCAGTAGAAGTGGCGCTTCACGTAGCGGTCGGTCTTGTCCTTGGCGTGCGCTTGCGGGAACGGGTGGGACACCGACTCCCAGACGATCTTTTTCGGATAGGTGTCGCGGGTCTGCTTCTCGATCCATTTGATGCCGGCGCTGGGTTCGCCGGGCGGAAACGCATGCGCGAGCCCGGGGTAGCTCTTGAACCGCACCTTCTCGTAGCCGCCCGGGTCGTCCTTCTTGAGCTGCTGCAACTCGTCCCACGCATAGAGGTAGGTGCCCGGCATGCAGTTCACGTCGGCGAGGCCGATGTAGTAGTACATCGCGAGGTTGCGGACGTTGGGCAGCATGCCGTGCATCATCACCTGCACGTCGTCCTTGCTCGCAACCTGGCTCTTCGGACGCGCCATGAGCACGCCGGCGCAGGGGGACGAACCCGCCAGGAGGTCGGGATGCCGGCCGGCCATGAACCACGAGCCGGTGCCGCCCATGGAGAACCCCATCGAGTAGACGCGGTCGCAATCGATGTCGTATTGCGCCTTGGCGATCTCGATCATCGTCAGAATGAACTTCTCGCCGTGCACCGTGTTCCACGTGTCGTGTTCGAGAACGATGCCCTGGGGGTAAAAACCCATGCACTGTTTCGCTCTCCACTTTCCGCGGGGCTCGTCGGCGCTGCCGGCGTTTTCTCCGCCGCCGTGGAGGCCGAGCACGAGGCCTTTGCCCTTGCCGGTGGCGTCGGCGTAGAACCACGCCTTGCCATACGGGGTCTGAATCGTCGCCTTGCCGCCGCCCTTCGCCTTCGGCCCGTATTTCTTCAAGCGTTTGCGAAGCGCCGCGACGACCCGTGCCAGCGACCCCTCGGGAATCGCACCGAACCGGCGGGCCTCCGCCAGCAACTCGCTACGGCGCGCGCTATCCCACTTCTCGAATTTCGTTTTCGGACGCGCCTTCCACCACTTCACGCCGAAGGTCTCGATCTCCTTGACGCGTTCCGGGGAGAGCTCTTCGGCGAGCGCCGGCGTTGCGAGAGCGGTGGCGATCAGTGAAACGAGGACAAACACGCGCATCGCGCGCCAAGGCTACCCGAAGGCGGGGGCGTCGTCGTCCCACAGCGCGACCTCGATCCCGTAGCCGGTGGGGTCGGAGACGTACCAGGCCTTGGAGTGCGGCCAATCCACCTCGCCGCCGAAGTCGAGTTTGAGGTTCTCACGCTCGACCGTGGCCAGCCACCCGGCGCGGTCGGTGATCCGCAGCGCAAAGTGGTTTACGCCGTGTGTGCCGTTCCGCTTGCCGGCCGTGCCCTCGAACTCGGGGTGCTCGTACACGCAGAGCATCGCATCGCCGCTTTTCAAGACGCCCCAGGGATTCCCTTGATACGTGCCCTTCTCCACGATCTCGAATCCGAACACCCGTGCGTACCAATCCGCCGTCTCGTCGAAGTTGCGAACGGTCATGTTCAGGTGGTCGAGCTGTTTCACTTTCATGCGATCTCCTCCTTGAGTTACAAAAGTAGTCCCTTGCTTTATTAAGTCAAGCGATCTCTTGCTAAACTCCACGGCTACAACGATGAAACCGACCAAGCCGTCCCCCGGGTCGCCTGCACGCGATCGTGTTTTGCATCAGCTCAAGGCGCGCGGGCCCCAAACCGCGGCGCTGCTCGCCAAGCGGCTGAGCATCACGTCCATGGCGGTGCGACAGCATCTGGCGGCCCTGGAATCCGAGGGCATGGTCACATTTGCTTCGGAACGGGGATCCGTCGGGAGGCCGGCGCGCATCTGGCAGCTAACCACCCGGGCCGAGGCGAAATTCCCCGACAGCCACGGCGCGTTGACGGTGGATCTGCTGCAGGCCATGCGGCAGGCGTTTGGAGAGAACGGGCTGCAGAAGCTGGTCGAGGCTCGGACCAAGGCGCAGATAGCGGCCTATCGCGAGCAGCTTCCGGACACGAGCTCCCCCTTGGAGAAGCGTGTTGCGGCCCTGGCGGCGATCCGGCGCAAGGAGGGCTACATGGCTGAGTGGAGCCGGGCCCGGGATCACTTCACGCTGACCGAGAACCACTGCCCGATCTGCGCGGCCGCGCGAGAGTGCCAGGGCCTGTGTGCCGGCGAGCTGAAGCTCTTCCGGGCTGCGCTCGGCCGGGGGGTGAAGATCGAGCGGACCGAGCACCTGCTCGAGGGGGCCCGCCGCTGCGTCTACGAGATCCGGTCCAATTGATCCAGCAGCCCGGCCCGGAATTTCCAATCTGACCCGAATGCCCGACCTGGTTTGAGATATATCGCTCTGAAATCTAAGTGATATCATCCCATTAGCTCCCGATAGGAGGACCAGATGCACAAGGAAGTCATCCGCAGCGGTTTGCCCGGAATCATCGGGCTGATCAGCTCGCTCGGCCTGATCGGCCTTGGTTTTTGTCTCTTCGCGGTCGCCGCGCTGCACGAGGATCCGGTGCCCGGCGTGTCCGGCATGTTCAGCGTCCTCGCGGGCATCATCAGCATGTGCGGCCTGATCGTCGTCAACCCGAACGAGGCGAAGGTGCTCGTGCTGTTCGGCAAATACGTCGGCTCGGTCAAGACAGACGGTTGGTACTGGGTCAACCCGTTTCTGAGCAAGCGGCGCATGAGCATGCGTGTGCGCAACTTCGAAACGGAGCGGTTGAAGGTCAACGACCTGGACGGCAACCCGATCGAAATCGCGGCCGTCGTCGTGTGGCGTGTCGTCGAGACCGCCGAGGCGTCGTTCCGCGTCGATGACTACGTGCACTTCGTGCATGTCCAGAGCGAGTCGGCGCTGCGCAACATGGCGACGCACTACACCTACGACTCGCACGAGGACGGACAGGTGTCGTTGCGCGGGCACACGGACGAAATCGCGGACAAACTTCGGTCCGAGATTCAACTCCGCCTCGAGCAGGCGGGCGTCGAGGTCATCGAGGCGCGAATCAGCCACCTTGCGTACGCGCCCGAGATCGCTTCGGCGATGTTGCAGCGCCAGCAGGCGGGGGCGATCATCGCGGCGCGCCAGAAGATCGTCGAAGGAGCGGTCGGCATGGTCGAGATGGCGCTCGAGATGCTGAGCCGCAAGGAGATCGTCGAGCTTGACGAGGAGCGCAAGGCCGCGATGGTGTCGAACCTGCTCGTGGTGTTGTGCGGCGACAAGGCCACGCAGCCGGTCGTGAACACGGGATCGCTCTACCACTAGGTCGGACCTTGGCGGAACGAAAAGCGTTCCTCTTGCGGCTGGACCCAAAGGTCTACGAGGCGCTGCGCTTCTGGTCGAAAGACGAGTTGCGCAGCCTCAACGGCCACATCGAATTCCTGCTGCGCAAGTCACTCCGGGAGGCGGGCCGAAAACTCCCGCCCCCGGACGGCCCCGCCACCACCTAGCTGCGCGACGGCATCGACAGCACCACCGTCCGCCGACTAGGATGTCGAGCGGATGGGAAGTGAAGAGCTCAAGTCGAGACGGCTCGAACCGGGCCAGAGCGTTCTCGAAGCGATCGAGCGCGCCAGCGGGCGCAAGGCCCGCGTCCTGCTGCGTGACGTGCCCGAAGAGCATTCGCCGGTCATCCGCGTCGCGCCGAAAAACTCCGAAGAGGAGGTCGAGGACAACCGGCGCTACATGACGCTTGGCGAGATCGCGCGCGGCGGCGTCGGCATCGTCTTCAAGAGTCGCGACAAGGACCTCGGCCGCGAGGTTGCGGTCAAGATGCTCCGCAGACGTTTCGTGGACACCCCAGAGGTCGTCGAGCGCTTCGTCGAGGAAGCGCAGATCACCGGGCAACTCCACCACCCCGGCGTCGTGCCGATCTACGACCTCGGCCTACAGCCCGACGGTCGCCCCTTCTTCGTCATGAAGCTCGTCAAGGGACGCACCCTCGCCGCGCTGTTGGAAGAGCGCACGGACGCCACTGCCGAACGCCGCAGGTTCCTCTCGGTTTTCGAGCAGGTCTGCCGCACGGTCGGATACGCGCACGCGCGCGGCGTGATCCACCGCGATCTGAAACCGAGCAACATCATGCTCGGCGCGTTCGGCGAGGTGCAGGTCGTCGACTGGGGCTTCGCCAAGGTCCTCGGACTCGAGCGCGAGGGCGACGACCGCAAGGCGCCGCCGAAGATGCCCGACATGAGCGTCATCGCGACGGTGCGTACCGGCGAGGGCAGCTCGCACTCGATCGCGGGCTCGGTCATGGGCACTCCTGCCTACATGCCGCCGGAGCAAGCGCTCGGCCAGATCGAGCAACTCGACGAGCGCTCCGACGTCTTCTCGCTCGGCGCGATTCTGTGCGAGATCCTCACGGGCAAGCCGCCGTATGTCGCCGACGCGGATGATCTGCTCATCCTCGCGGCGCAGGCCAAGCTCGAGGACGCCTACGCGCGCCTCGACGCGTGTGACGCTCACACCGAGTTGGTCGCGCTCACCAAGCGCTGCCTGCAGCCGCTGCGACGCGACCGGCCGGACAACGCGAGCGAAGTCGCAAATGGGATCAGCGCACATCTCACCGCGGTCGAGGAGCGTGCGAAGCTCGCAGCGGTCGAGACGGCGAACGAGCGTGCGAGCCAGCGCGAGGAGCACGCACGGCTGAAGCGCGAAGCATCCGTCGCGGAGTGGGAGCGCAAGGCGCGACGGCGGGTCCTGGCGCTGGCGGCGACCCTGCTTGTTGCCGTTCTGTTGGGCGGGGGCGGGTACCTGCTTGCCCAGCGCGACCGCGAAGCGCAAGCGCAGCGCACCATGATCGCGGTGCGCGAGGCTGAAGATGAGGCGCGACTCCGGGAGGGGCAGGAGCAGTGGGACGAGGCGACGGTTGCGGCCGAGCGGGCCATGCAACTCGCCGCCCAGCCCGAGATCGATCAAGGCACGCGCGATCGCGCGCATTCGCTGCACGCCCGCCTCGAGCAGAAACAGCAGGAAGTCGCCGCGGCGCGGAAGCAGGCCGAGCGAGACGAACTGCTGGTCGACCGGCTCGCCGAGATCCGCGCGCAATGGCTTACCGGACGGAGCGCCGAACGCACGGCGGGCGAGTTGGTCGTCGCGTTCAGGGACAACGACCTCCCCATCGACCAACCCGACACGCCGCGGAACATCCTCGCGCGTCCCATCGCACGCGCTCTCGTCGAGGCACTGGACGATCTCTATCTCCTCGTCAAATCCGATCGCGTTCGACGTGTGATCCGCGAAGCAGATCCCGATCCGTGGCGAGCACGCGTGCGCGACTCGCACTATCGCGGAAAGGTCGAGGACCTACGATCACTCGCGGACGCCCAGGGACTCGCTCGGACGCCCGTAGCGAGCCTCGCGCTCCTCGGGCACGTTCTGATCGAGCGCAAGCAGTACGACGACGCCGAGCGCGTTCTGCTCGGCGCCTACCACCGATTCCCCGCGGACTCTCGCATCCTCGTCCGCCTCGTCGACATCTATCGCCGCCAGAAGCAATGGAATCAGGCCACGCGCTATCTCACCGCCGCCCTCGCGCTCCGGCCCAGTTCCTCCGCGTTGCGCGCGCAGCTCGGTCTCGCGCTCGCGCACGCGGGTGATCTCGATACGGCCGTGATGACACTCGAGGAGGGCAAGCTGCGCGGACTAGATCTGGAGGGGTACTGCCAGCTCGGCAACGTGCTCGCGCGCAAGGGCAATCGCGACGGTGCAGTCGGCGCGTTCCGGCAAGCAATGCGTGAGGACCCCCGGTCGGCCCGTCCGCACCATCAGCTCGGCGTCGCCTTGGTCCAGCAGTTCAAGGACTACGAAGGTGCCATCGCCGTCTTCAAGGATGCGCTCCGTCTCGATTCCAAATCGGCCGAGATCTATCGTTCACTCGGCATCGCGTATGACGGCAACAACGACTCGAAGCGCGCGCTCGAATCCATCGACGAGGCGCTGGCGCTCAAGCCCGAATACCCGGCCGCCCGCGAGAGCCGGGGAATCGTCCTCGCGCGTGAGCATCGCTATCACGAGGCGATCATAGAGTTCCTGCGCGCCACCGCCGACGCACCCGACCGCGGCTCGGCGCATTTCCATCTCGCTCGCGCCTACTTGGCAACCGGGCGCTACCCGGGTGTGCTCGCGAGCTTGGATGCGGCGTACAACGCTGGCTACCGCAGCCGTCATGTGGACATCAACCGTGGCCTTGCGTTCGAGGCCCTCGGCAACAACAAACAGGCCATCTACCACATTGGAAAGGTGGCGCTGGCCGATCCGGACTTCGCAGAAGCACAGTGTCATCTGGGCCGCGTCATGTTCCGCGACGGCACGTTCAAGCAGGGCGTGTTCTACACACAGCGTGGCGACGACGCGGGCCAGGAAATGGGCGACAACTGGAAGTACCCGTCCGCGGAACAGCTTGCGCGCATGAAGCGCGTTCGCGCCCTGGCCGACAAGCTCCAAGCCGGCGAGTCTCCGCCGGCAAGCGTCGAACTCGCGGCGGCTCATTTCTTCGCCAAGCGTTACGAGGACGCCGCGCGCGTCTACAACGAAATCGAATCGCTGCCCCGCGGGCAGGCGCACCTGCGGGCGGCCGGCGCCGCATTGAACGCGGCGCGGAACGAAGAGCTCGAGCCGAAGGAACGCGAGCGGCGGCGCGAACGTGCGCACGCGTGGATGACAGCCGAACTGGCGTATTGGCAGCCACGCGTGATCAAGGGTGACCACGTCGCCTACAAGACGCTCATGGACTGGAAAGAGGGCTGGATCCTCGGACACGCCGACGACGAGAGCGTCGCCAAGTTCCCCGAAGAGGAGCGCGTGGCCTGGAGGAAATTCTGGAGCGGCGTGGAGATGGCGCTCGCGGAGGCCGAGAAGTGAGCACGCCCGAACGCAGCATCCTCGACCTGATGCGCGCAGAGGGTCGGCCGGCACCGCGCATCCTGTTGCGCGCGCTCGAGGGCGACGCGGAGGTCGGCGCACGCCACGGGAAGCTGCGCTACGAGCTCATCGACAAGATTGCGCAGGGCGGCGTTGGCGTCGTCTGGAGAGCGCGCGACGTCGACTTGGGACGCCATGCGGCGATCAAGGTACTACGCGAGGCGCACCGCGGATCCGCCGACACGATCGAACGTTTCGTCGAAGAAGCGCAGATCGGCGGCCAGCTCCAGCACCCGGGCATCGTGCCCGTCTATGGGCTCGGCGTGCTCGAAGACTACCGCCCGTATTTCGCGATGAAACTCGTGAAGGGACAGACCCTCGCCGAACTCCTCAAGGACCGCGACGATCCGGCAAAGGACCGGCGCAAGTTGCTTTCCTACTTCGAGCACATCTGCCACACGGTCGCGTACGCCCACGCTCGCGGCGTGATCCACCGCGATCTCAAACCGCGCAACATCATGATCGGAAGTTTCGACGAAGTGCAGGTCGTCGATTGGGGGTTCGCCAAGGTGCTCGCACAGGGCGGTGTCGCCGACGAGCGGCGCGCCAAGGGGGCGCCCGACCCGACGGTGATCGCCACTGTCCGCACCGAGTCGGACGAATCGGACTCGGTCGCCGGATCGGTCATGGGCACAGCCGGGTATATGCCGCCCGAACAGGCGCTTGGCATGCTGGACGAACTCGACGAGCGTTCCGACGTTTTCGCCCTGGGTGCGGTCCTGTGTGAGATCCTGACCGGCAGTCCGCCGTACTCTCCCGAGCGCGGTAGCTTGTACGAGCAGGCGGCGAACGCGAAGCTCGAGCATGCGAACGAAGCGCTCGATGCGTGTGGCGCTGACGATGAGTTGATCGAACTCGCGAAGCGGTGCATCGCTCCGCTTCGCGGCGATCGCCCACGGAGCGCACAGACCGTCGCGCGTTCAGTCACGGAGTATCTGACGTCGGTCGAGGAGCGTGCCCACCGGGCCGAGCTCGCGGCGATCGCCGCACGCGCCAAAGCGGCCGAGACACGCGAACGCGCCGAGCGCGCCCGGCTCGCTGGACTCGAGGCGCGGCGCGCGCGATTCCAGACGGTCGCGATCGCGGCGGCGCTGCTCCTGCTCGTCGCGGGGTCCGGCGCAACATATTTTTGGATGCGCCACGACCGCGTGGCACGTGAGCGGAGTTCCATGGCCTCCATAGATGAGGCGCTGCAAGAAGCGCGTTTCCATGAGGGTCGCGCGGAGTGGGTCGAGGCGATCGCGGCGGCACAACGTTCCCACGACCTCGCGCGAGCTGCGGACGCGGGCACGGCCACCCGAGATCGCGTGCAGGGCCTGGTTGTGCGCTACGAGGATGCCAAGCGCCGCGCCGGAGAGGACCGCGCCATGGCCGAACGGCTCGAGCTTCTGCGGTCGCGATGGAGCAATGGCGACAACCACAAGCAGACCGATGCCGACTTCGCCGACGCGTTTCGCGAGTACGGCTACGACGTCTACGAGGGGGAACCCGAAATGATCGGCGCCCGCCTGAAGCGGCGCCGGATCGCAGCCGAACTCGCGGCCGCCCTCGACGAATGGTCGTTGCTGCGTCGCGCGGCGAGAAAGCTCAAGGGGACCGACTGGAATCACCTTCTCGACATCGCGCGGGCCGCGGATCCCGATGAACTCCGCAACAAGGTGCGCGACGCAACCGCGACGCGCGACTACCAAGCGCTGCGCGCGCTCAGCAAGGAGCCCGACCTCCCCGCGAAGACGATGCTGCTGTTGGGTCACGGCACGACCGTCGCGGGCGATCCGCCTCAGGGGATGCGCGTGCTACGTCAAGCCGTGCTGCGCTATCCGCGCGACCCGTGGGTCCACGCGCGTCTCGCGTACTCGTCCGACATGCTGAAGGACAGAAAGGCGAGTGTGCGCAACTACACGGCGGCGGTGGCGTTGCGCCCGACGAGCGCGCAGATGAACCTGCAACTCGGTGACGCCCTCGTACTCGACCACCAGTCCACGAATGCGATCCCGATGTACCGGCGCGCGATCGAGTTCGGCCCGCACATCGTCCGCGCCTATGTCGGACTGAGCCTGGCGCTCTACGACCAGAAGGACTACGGCGGAACGATCGAGGCGTGCGAGGGTGCGATCGAGAACGCACCGCCGGATCCGCTGCCCCATTACCTGAAGGCCACTGCGCTCCGCCAACAGCGCAAATTCGACGAAGCCGAGGCGTCGTTCAAGAAGGCACTCGAACTCGGCCCGGACTACGCGATGATCCACCGCGAGATGGGGTCCATGTACCTGCAGCTGCGACGGTACAAAGACGCGGCGGGCTCGTACGAGAAAGCGGTGGAAATTAAGCCTTCCGACTTCAACGCGTGGTTCCAACTGGGAAGCGCGCGTCAGTCTTTCTTGGCGCTGGACGAGGCGCTCGAGGCGTTTCACAGAGCGCGCGCACTCCAGCCCGACGACGCGGTCGTGAACCTCTGGATCGCCCGCATGCACTGGCTCAAGCACGAGTGGGCCAAGGCGCTCCCGTGGCTCGAACGTGCGCACCGGCTCGGAACAGGAACTGGGCGCTGGACCTACCCGACGGCTCGCTTCATCGAGCAGGCCAAGGTGTGGCAGCACATCGAGCCGCGGCTGCCGGCGCTGCTGAACGGCGAGGAGAAACCACGCGACGCCGAGGAGATGCAGCACATCGCGGAGCTCTGCTACGAAAGCAAGAAGTACGGCGCTTCTCTGCGATTCTGGCGCGAGCTCTTCGATAAACACCCCAAGTTCGAGGTGTTGACGGCGCGCTACAACGCCATCTGCACGGCCGCGCTCGCCGGAGCGCCCGGTCGCTCCAAGGACAAAGTCGAGGACCTCCCAACCGCCAGAGCCCTCGCCCATGTCTGGCTCGAACGCAACCTGCAGGAGCTACGCGCCCAGCCCAAAGCGCGCCTCACGCAGCGGCTCAACCACTGGAAGTACGACAGCGATCTGAAATTTGTCCGCGAACAACTGTCGCAGATGCCGGAGAGCGAGCGACGCGATTGGCAGAGATTCTGGGCGCAAGTCGACGCGCTTCTGGCGGAGTAGTCTCGCCTCAAGCGCGTGACATGGTCGCGGTGAGGAACGGCTGGTCGCCCGCGGCGCCCGTCGTTTGGATCTGGACCTCGAGCGTGCTGCCCGCGTGAGCGAGGTTCAGCGTGACCTCAGCGGACACGAACTTTGCGGACTCGAGCGTCACGGATTTCGCCCCCAGCATCCGCAGCGGCGCGCCGCTGTCGTCGACGAACGCGAACGCCTCGTCGGTGACGAGGCCGAAGTGCCGGTAGAGAACTTCATCGCCTTCGCCTACGGCGGTGAACGCGAACGAAAAACCGCGGCCCGCTGCGACCGCGGTCACGACCAGCCGCGCCGCGAACATGTCCAGCGAGCGGTCCACACCCTTGCCGCTCCACGTCCCTGCGAGAGACGAGATCACTCACTCACCTTGACGCCCTCGGGCCACAACACCAGAACCACGGTCTCGCCTTCGGTCCAAGGCTGATGGCGGGACCCGCGCGGGAGCCACACGAACGAACCCTCGGCGTAGCGTCCGAACTCATCCGCGATCAGCCCCTTCAACACGAGATACGCTTCGCCGCCGGTGTGGGTGTGCGCTGCAAACGCATCCCGCGGCGCACCCTCGGCGATGCGATACAGAACGAGCCCCGCATCCCCCTCGCGCGCGAGCTTCGCGAGCTCGACCCCTTTACCGAAGGGGCGCCAGGTCAAAGACCCCAGCGCCCCTTCGTCCAACTGCAGGTGAAAAGGTCTGTCAGATCACGGGCAAGCGCCCGGACCGTCACTTCACGTGATCTCCACGGCGGCCGAGCTTGAGCGAAATCGCCATCTCATCGCCGGCACGCTTGATCTTCAGCGTCACCGTATCGCCCGCCTTGTGCTTCAGGATCTCCACGCGGAACGTCTCCATGCCCGCGACGACCGCGTCGTTGAAACCGACGATCCGGTCGCCGACCTGCAAGCCCGCCGCGTGCGCCGGCGTCCCCTCGATCACGCTCGTGAGGAGCAGCCCCTCGCCCTCGGTGTCCCAGTTGAATCCGACGAACGGCTCCTCAGGGTTGCGCACCGGCACCGGAGGCATCAGAACCTCCTCTTCGATCCGGATGCGACGGCCTGCCTCCGCCTGGCTCGCGTACATCACACCAAGACCGATCGAGGGAATGATCCAACCCGTCGGCGAGAACACGTCGATGCTGATCGCCTTCGTGTCACGCCGCAGCGCGATCGCCATGCCGTTCAGGTGCGGCACAAACGCATGCGGGTTGAGCTTCGCGAGATCGATCGGAAGGCCCGGCGCGAATTGGCCCAGAGCGCGCGCTCGCTCGAGAAGCGGCGGGATCATGGCCTTGTTGTCGAGATACGCCAGCATCACGAGACCCTGGTCGTCGCCCTTGCTCAGCCCGCGCATCACCTTCTGGAACACCTCGCCGTTCGCGAGCTGCGGCAGCGGCGCCTCGCCCTCGGCCGCCTTCTGCGTCGAACGCATCAGGATGTCGTCGGCGGATGAAATCAAGAGGCGATTACCGCTCAGCGTCAGCACGGGCGGCAACATCGGAATCGTCGGCGGCAGCAGAATCTGCATCGCCTCGCTTCCGTCGTCGAGCTGAATGGGCTGAAGCGGAACGCCGGCGGCGGCCGCGAATCCCTTCAACTTCTCCAACAGCGCTTTGAACTTCTCCTGATCACGCACCGCCAGGGACACCGTCCAGTCCGGAACCGGCAAGAAGCCGCGCGGCGGATAGATCAGGATCGACGCCTCGTCGCCTAGTGCCGCGAGGATCTCCTGCTTGATGTCGAATCCGGTCTGCAGTTTCGCGCGCGAGAATCCGAGCTGCAGAACCGACTCCGCACCCGGATACACCTTGGCCAGCACCTCCTCGAGCCGCTGCACGAACAGCTTCGCGTCGAAACGCGCCCCGATGTAGCCGGCCGTTTTCGCGGGCGCGGCGCGCAGACTCGGCATCCCACCGGGGAACGCGTCGAGCAGCTTGAACCAGCCGGTCGTCTCACCCTTCAGCGTGACACCGAGGCTCTCGCGAATGCCACCCTCGGTCATCGACATCCCAAAGCAGACTCCGCGGATCGAATCGAGCCCCTGCAACCGCGCGGACTCCAGAATGATCGGCGGCACGAGGTTCCTCGCCATGTCGACCACGGCGCTGACATCCGCGTACGCGAACACGACGTTGTTCTCGGCGGTGAAACGCTCCCGCGCTTCCTGGAACGGCCCCCACTGATTCAGCGGACTCCGCATCGATCCGTCCAGCGCCGATTGCAGCGCCGTCTTGTTGGACGAGATGATCCAGCGCTCGCCCGTCATGTCGATGAAGAAGTCGGCACCCATCAGGCCGTTCATGTCGGGCAGCTTGACGCGCTTGACCATGCGGCCAGCGACCTCGACGTCGCTCTGCTCCAGCGGTATCGGCGGCGCGGCCAGAAGCGCCGGCAACATCTGCTTCGAGTTCACGCCCGGCGAGACGACGATCATCGCGTCGGCGTTGATCGAAATTCCAGCCGCGCCCCGGGCCACATTCAGAATCCCCGCGCCGATGAGGCGGTGGAGATGCGCGGCCTTGAGCGGATTGCTGGGCCCGATGAAGTGGCGCTCGAGCGTGCCGTCCGCTTTTTTCAGCGTGAGGTTGAAACCCCGGATGCCGATGGCGATCTTGCCGTCGACCCACGCCCGTGCCGGGACGTGCTGCAGCAACGCAGCAATGGGGTCCTCGACGTTGGCGCCGACCTGCGCGAGCAACGGCCCGAACAGATCACGCAGCTTCGGATCCGCGAGCATCTTCGCGAGATCGAGCTGCCGGACACCCTGGTCGAACGCCTTGGTGTCGAGTTCGAGATAGAGAAAGGTGTCCTGGGAGAAAAGGGCTGCGGCGGGCTTTGCTTCCTGCGCCCGAACGGGGGCGGCAAACAGAAGCGCGGCGAGACCTAGGGCCAGGACATTGCGGAACGGGATCATGAGCGAACTACCCTCGGGGGGACCTTGAAGGAGCGGCCTAGGATACCCGCGGCCGGGCAGATCGTCGCGGGATCGCGGCGAACCCCCCCAGCGCTCTCAGATCACGACCTCGTACCCTTCGAAGTCCGGATGGGCGAGGACGACCCCCTCCGGGGTCCGGCCCCGGCGGTGCGCCCTGGTGAACTCTTCGCTGTCGGTCCAGGCGGAAAACGCGGCGCGGGACTCCCAGGTGGAGTGCGACACAAACACCGTTTCCGTCTCCCCCTGCTCGCCGCGCAGCAGATGAAACCCGCCAAACCCGGCCACGTCGTCGAGGTAACTTTCGCGCTCGCGCCAGACCGTTTCGAACTCGTCTTCGCGGCCGGCGGCGATGCGGAATCGATTCATGGCGATGTACATGCCCGGATTCTCCCATGCCGGGGCGCGCCCTCCGCCAAACCCGCGATACGAACCCGCAGCGCGTGCAGCGCGTCGCCTGACCGCTAGCCTCGCTTGGAGTGCCAATCGTTCATGGCGATGCCGCTCGCAACGCCGACGTTGATCGACCGCATCGAACCGTACAGCGGGATGCTCACGCGAGAATCGGCGCGCGCGAGCAAGATGTCGGGAACACCCGGCCCCTCCTGGCCGAAAACCATGAGCGGGTCTTGCGGCCATTCGAACTCGGCAATCGGTGTCGCGTCCGGAGTCTCCTCGAAAACGACCACGTGATAGCCGCGCGACTCGATGTGGGCGTCGAGCGCGGCCGGGTCGGACAAGAACTCGATGTCCATGTAGTGGTGCGCGCCCATCGCGGCGCGTCGGTCGTATCGGCGGCGGCCGTAGATGAGAATCTCGCGCGCGAGGAACGCGTTCGCGTTTCGTATCAGCGTCCCGATGTTGAAGTCGTAGACGAGGTTGGCGGCGAGCACGGCAAACGGGAAGCGCCGCTCATCGAGCTGCCGCTTGATCTCAGCTGGCGCGAGCCCCTTGAACTCGTCGCGCACCGCCAGGTCGCGCCCCAGCACCAAAGACGCGAACTCGACCCACACGCCTTGAAAGAACCTGCCGCGATGCTTGAGCGCGGTCGATGGCAGCACGAACACGGCGCCGCCGCCGAGTTTCTCTTCCTGTCGTCCAGTCCGGGTGCCATCCCCGAACCGCGCGCGCGCGCGCTCCTTTCCGACGAACGCAACGTAGTCATACCCCCCGGCTTCCGGGTCGGCGCCGATCTCGACATCGCATTCGTTCAGGCCAAGCTCGGCCAGGAGCGCACGAAACGTGTTTCCCTCTTCGTCGATGGGGGAATCGGGCAAAAAGCAGATTCGAGGCATGGCTGCCACTCAGAGGCGGTCTGCCTCCGCCGCGAGCTCCTTGAGAAACCGCGCGTGTTTCGGTTTGAGCGCGCCGCCGCGCAGGCGCCACTCCCAGTTGCCGTGAGCAGTCCCGGGTGTGTTCAGGCGTTGCGCGCGCCGGCCGAGGAGATCCTGTACGGGCACGATCGCCATCTTCGCACGCGCGAAAAACGCGGCCGCAATGAGGCCGTGCGGTACGGCTGCTCCCCCGCGCGCTTCAAGTAGTTCACGCACCCGCGCGCGATTCTCCCGGGGCAGGCTGGCGTACCAACCCGCCGCGGTGTCGTTGTCGTGTGTGCCGGTGTACACGACGCAATCGTTGCGCCCAGGGTCGGTGAGCCGGTCCTCTTCGAACTGAAGGACTCGCATGCCCGGCAGCCGAAACGCGCGGCGCAATTTTTCCGACTCCGCGGTGACCACACCGAGGTTCTCCGCAACGAATCGCGACTTCGGCAGTGCCTTTCTGACCGCGCGAAAAAACGCCGCACCCGGACCGGGCGACCAGCGCCCGTTCGCTGCGGTGCGCGCACCCGGTGCGACCTCCCACGCGCGCAGGAACCCGAGAAAGTGGTCAAGGCGTACACAGTCGAATAGCTCGAAGGATCGGCGCAGGCGCGCCATCCACCATCGGTATCGCGTGCGGCGCAACTCGTCCCAGTCGTAATGCGGATGGCCCCACACCTGACCGCGACGGCTGAAGTAGTCGGGCGGCACACCGGAGACGACCCGCGGACGCCCCTTCTTGTCGAGGCGAAATAACTCCGGGTGCGCACGCACATCCGCGCTCTCGTGCGCGACGAAGATCGGGACATCACCGAGAAGGCGCACACGGCGGCGGCGCGCCTCGCGGCGAAGCGCGGCCCACTGCTTGTCGAACAGAAATTGGAAGAACGCCTCCGCGAGCGTCTCGTCGCCCGGCGCGGTGCGTTTCCGCCACCGCGTCCAGTCCTGGGTTCCGTTTCGATGTGCGAGCACGCGGAACTGTGTGTATGGCTCGAGCCAGGCACGGCTACGTCGTCGGAACGCTTCGAACTCGCGCATGTCGTCGTTCGAGCCGTCGCGTCGAAAGGCCTGCCAGGCACGCGCCAGCCGCGTGCGCTTGAATCGTGCCACCGCCGCGTAGCGAACACGGACGCGGGACAGCGACGCGCCGGGCTTCAAATCGGCCGAGCCGAGCAACCCGTCGTCGCGCAGTGCACCAAGGTCCACCAGCAACTCGCTGCCCGCGAACGCGCTGGCGGCTTGATACGGCGAGTTTCCGGGACCCGGCGGAGTCACCGGCAACATTTGCCACCAACGCGCGCCGGCGGCCTCGAGAAAGTCCAGGAATTCGCGCGCCGGCGCACCGAGATCGCCGATCCCGTGCGGTCCGGGCAGAGACGTCGGATGGAGTAACAGCCCGAACGACCGGGCGCCCATCAGAACCTACGAGGCGTCCTTGGTCGGGACCGTGAGGACCGGAACGTCGATCTCGCGCACAACCGCCTCCGCAACGCCGCCCAAAACAAAGCGGCTGCGACCCCCGACGCCGTGCGCACCGACGACGACAAGGTCCGCGTTGTGATCGGCGCGCGCCGCGCGAATCACATCGACGGCGTCCCCGGTGCGCTGCTCGGTCTTCATGCTGAGGTCGGTGCGCGCAACGTGCAACCGCGCGAGAAATTTCTCGGCCTCGGTCGCGGCGCGCGCGAGCACATCGTCGCTGTGACGACCGATGTCGACGCCCGCAATCACGATCGGCGAGTCCTCGATCACGAACAGCGCGATCACTTCACCGCCGTCGGCGAGCATCCCGGCGGCGCAATCGATGATCCCCTGGCTCTGGTCCGAACCATCCACACAAACAAGCGCCCGCCGGAACTCGCTCTGCTCTTTACCGGCGTGCAACGCAAGCACCGGCGCCGTTGTCTCGCCGACGAGGCCGGCAGGCAACCCGGCGTAGAGCAGCCGCATGAAACCCCGGTGGCGCTTGGAAGACAGCACGATCAGGTCGGGCGCGGACTGCTGCTCGAGCAACTCCACGCCGGAAACGATGTCCGCGTCGACCTCGATGTCGATCTTCGCCGTGTCGGGATCCAGCCCGTTCGCCGTGAGGAACTCTCTGACGTCCGCCGGATCGAGCGTCCGCGGCACGAGCACGTGCCCGACGACCAGATCGGCCCCGTGTTTTGCAGCGATCGCGAACGCAGATTTGAGACCCGCAACGCTGGTTTCCTGGCAGTCCGTGAGGGCGAGAACCGTCTTGAGCTCCATCGCGCGTAATGATGCCCCGACCTGCGCCCGCGCGCCAGAGTTCACTCGGTTTGCAACGGCTCGTCCGCCGAAGCGCTGGCGAAGGCGAAGGCGCCGGGACAGAGCCCTAGAACACCTGGATGACTTCGCGGATCTCGGGGACGCGCTCTTTGAGGGCGTTTTCGATGCCCATCTTGAGGGTCGCGGTCGAGGACGGGCATCCGCCACAGGCGCCGACAAACTTCAGTTGAACAGTGCCGTCGTCCTCGACGCCCATCAGCTCGCAGTCGCCGCCGTCGCCCTGGAGGTAGGGCCGGATTTCGTCGATCACAGCCTGAACTTGGTCTAGGAGGCTCTTGTCCTGTGTTTCGCTCACAACGCGATCCTACCACGCAGCCAAACCTCCCTCGACGAGGTTCGATCCTCGGGCGAGCCCGGTTCCCGCGGCCTAACGCGCAGGCGCCCTCAGCGTCTTACGCGGAGCCGGCCTAAGCTCGACGATCCCGCCCTCTCGGAACACCGTGACGACCATTCCGGCCCAGTCGGGCTTCGGGCCGACCACCCTCAAAAGATCGACCTTCGAACCGATCGGCTTCCCGTTGACGCGCACGAGCACATCGTGGGTTCTCAGGCCGAACTTGTTCGCGCGGCCAACAGGATCGACGGAAGCGATGATCAGCCCCCGATCCTTGGGCAAACGCAGTTGAGCTCGGAGTGTGTCTCCAACCTTCTCGGCCGACATCCGCATCTCGCGAAGGAGCTTGGACGCCTCGCGCTCCCTCTTGGTCTCCTCTTTTTGCGGCACGACCTTCAGGACAATCCCTCTGGCATTTTGCCGCGCAAGGTTGATCCAGATTTGCGCCCCCGCGGACAGCGGCTCCTCTTCCTTCGGCTCCGGTTCGTGGAACCCGGCGGGAAGCATCTCGAGGATCGCATTGCCCGCGCGCCGCCGGACCTCGGGATCCGAATCCTCGAGCGCGGCCAGCAAGGGCGCCAATTCCGCTTGCAGGTAACTGCGCACGTGCCTGGACGCACGGTCTCGCGTGTCAGGATCATCGCTCCCGAAGTCGGAGACGACCTGCACGAGGATAGGGCTATCCGCGGCGAGAAGCGGCAACGTCAGGGCGACGGCCAAAAGCAACGGGCGCATCGGCCACTAGTGTAAGCTCTTTCACCATGGCAATTGACGCAGAGTTGCTCTCCATTCTCCGATGCCCCGAAACGCACCAGAAGGTCGAAACCGCGGACGAGGAGACGCTTGCGAGCCTCAACGCGAGTGTAAAAGCCGGCACGCTCAAGAACCGGCAGGGCGAGCTCGTGACCAAGCCCATCGACGCGGCGTTGATCCGCGAAGACAAGAAATGCGCCTACCTCGTCGAAGATGACATCCCCAACATGCTCATCGACGAGCGAGTCGATCTCTAGGTGACACCTGAGAGTTCCGCCTGGCGTCGGCTGGCTGTATCTCTGGCTCAACGGCTGACGCCGTTGAAGCGCCGTCAGCCGACGTTCGCCTCCTAACACTATCGCTCCATGGATAGAGGGTCGTCCTCCTCCGATGAAGCTACGGAGGAGAACTCGGCGAAATGTTTCCGTCGGTGTCGATGGAGACCACGTCGCGAAGCGGCGCGTAAAGCGATCCGCCGAGCCGACCTAGCGGTGCCAACCGTGACGGATCGGCAACCCCCGTCTCCGGATCGACGATCTCGTCCGCGAGGTGGAACAGAACGACCTCGCCGATGCAGACGCCACTGGTTCCGATCTCGATCACACGGTCGAGCCGGCATTCCAACGCGACTGGACTCTCTCCGATGCGCGGCGGCGCGACGATCTCGCTCGGTACCGGCGTCAGCCCGACCTCGTCGAACTCGCTGATGCCGGACTCGTACGCCACCGACGTGCGGACCATTGCCGGACCAGACGCCTCGTTCACGATGTTGATCACGAACTCACCGGTTTCCTCGATGTTGGTGCGTGTGTCCTTGGCCTCGCCGCCGCGTTTTCGGCCCACCGCGATCATCACCATCGGAGGCTGGCTCGACAGCGCCTGGAAGTAGGAAAACGGCGCCGCGTTCAGGACGCCCGCCGCACTTTTCGTACTGACCCACGCGATCGGCCTCGGCACAACCACGGAGATCATCAGTCGGTAGAGGTCACGGGCCTCAAGGCCGGCGGGATCGATGCGCATCGCGATAGATTAGCGGCAGACCAAGGAGTCTGTCCGAGTAACCGTCGTCGGACCGAGACCGAGCGAGGACAAGGCCAGCGAGTGGCGCCGACGACGCTGTATCTCAAAGAACCTACTGCTAGGAGGCGCCGCGAAGCTGGCCGCAGCCGCAGCCGGTCGAATCCAGTCGGTTACTCGGACAGGCTCCTATCGGGCGAGCGTCTTGTTAGGCTTTTTCCATGTTCCAAACGCCGTTCCACGTGCGCTTCGCCGACGTCGACAAAGCCGGCATCTTCTACTACCCGCGATTTTTCAACGCGTTCCACGTGGCGTTCGAGGAGTTTTGGGCCAACCACGCGAAGCGCCCGTACGACGTCGTGATCGGCGAGGACAAGATCGGATTCCCCACCGTCCACATCGAATCCGACTTCAACAAACCGGTGACGTTCGGGGACCCGATGGAGATCCGCGTAGGCATCTCTCGGTTCGGCAACCGTTCCATCGACTTCCGCTACGAGGTCGCAAACCACGAAACGCGCGAGATCCACGTGAGCGCGGACATCACCAAGGTCGTCGTGGACATGACGGACTTTCGCCCGGTGCCGCTGCCTGACCACCTGCGGGCCCTGCTCGAATCCATCCTGATCGACGCTTGATTCGAATCGCGATCACGGGAGAGCCGCGCCTCCGGCCGACGCACGAAAAAGGGCCCGGAGGAAAACCACCGGGCCCCGAGAAAGATTCGGAGTGGCTACAGCAGATCGACGGGAATCTGGAGTTGCGTAAGCGCCGCGTCGACAGTGACGAGCAACGACGTGCCCTGGGCTTCAATGTTGAACGCCGCGTCCGCCGCGAATCCCGGAACGTCGATGACACCGGAGATGTCACCGGTCACGTTCTGGATGTCTTGGCTGGCGCGGTCCATCTCGAGAGTCACGTCGTCGAGGTTGAGCGTCGTCTCGTATGCGCCGTGAACGATGTCGAAATCGCCATTCACAGTCGTCGTGAGCAGGTCACCGGTCGTCGGCGACATGTTGAACAGCAGATCGCCGGCGATGTCGAGCGCCATGCCCTCGTTGTCCTGGCCGGAGAACATGATCTCGGAATCCATGACGAGTTCGTCGTAGGACGCGCCCGGATCGAACCCGTCCGCGTAGGGATCGACCTCTAGGCCGTCGCCGGTCGCGGTGAACTGAATGGTCAGGTCGCCCTCGCCGAACGAGAACTCCCCGGACTTGGTGATGGTGCCGACCCAACCGTTCTCTTCGGTCGGCGGGTCGTAGGACGCGCCCGCGAGGTCGTATTCGCCATAGGCGGCCGCGAGGACCGCTTCGCCAAGCTCATTCTCGGCCTGCAGCGTCGTTTCGACGTGCTCTTCGACAAAGGCGATCTGCTCCGCGTTCAGAACGAGCCCCTCGATCTGTCCCAGAAGGTCCGCGGAACAGCCCGTGAGGAGCAGGCCCAGCGTCGCGGCGAGAATCGTTTTTCGCATCGGTATGCCTCCACAGAAGGCCTATCCCTAATTGCGGCGCGCGCCAGCGAAACCCGCAACGTGTTGCCCCGCAACGCGTTACATCGCCGGAGTGAATGCCTCAAGCCGAGCCTTCTCCCTACCTTTCGGGCGTTTTGAGGGTCTTGCTGAAATGCCCATTTGCTACCTTCCGCGCCATGACCCCGCCGGTGATCGTGTGTGTCGCGACGAAGTCGGAGGCGAAACGGCTCTACGACCTGACAAGTGGTGGTGAGCTCGAGATCCGGGTGACCGGAGTCGGGCCGGTCGCGGCGGCCTATTCCCTGACGCGCCGACTCGCGGAGGCCGCGCACCCTCCGGCGGTGATCTGTTGCGGTGTCGGTGGCGCCTACCCGGGTTCCGGACTGGAGATCGGGGACGTCGTCTGCGCCTCCACCGAGACGTTCGGCGATTTGGGCGTGGAGACTGCGGACGGCTTCCTCACGATGGAAGACATCGGGTTCGGGGCGCCGCCCGGCTGGCTGGACCTGAGCCTGCGCCCCGTAAGACGCGCGGTCCCGTTCGTGACGTGCGCCACCTGCACCGGCACCGACAAACGCGCCCGCGAAATCGAGGCGCGCACGTCTGGAGCAGTGGAATCCATGGAGGGCGCGGCGATTGTCGATGTCGCCCGGCGGTTCGGCGTCGACGTCGGCGAGATCCGCGGCATCTCGAACGTCGTCGGGGACCGCGACCGCGCTTCTTGGAAGCTCGACGAAGCCGCCGACGCAGCGCAGAAAGCTCTGTGCGTCTGGCTGAA
>JAZFYD010000027.1:0-61934 GCA_036443405.1 Planctomycetota bacterium | reverse complement strand
GCGCCATCTAGCCGCGTAGGTTTCGAGGAGGTTGCGCTTGGGGCGTTTGTCTTGCTGTTGCTCACGTTCGTGGTGACGCTTGCGATCGTACTCACATCGGCGCATCTCTAAACCAACGGCCCGGATTCGTGAGCCCGGTCATGTACGGCTGTCGCCCGTCGATAGACACGCGCCGCCGCTGTTTCGGGTGGTCACGTCACGGTCCGCGCAGCCCCAAACGGCCCCAACCCAAACGTCTCGACCACCTCCCACTCGTCCTTCCCCGCCGCCGCCTTGTGCGAGCGATTCAGCCGCGGGCGTCACTGCTCCGCGCAATAATCACAATGTCGGGTAGTCGTTGACCACGGCCGTGGTCGGCGACGCACGGACTCGGCCCACGCTCGCGTTCCCATCCGTTGGTGTGGCCGGTCCGGCCCGTGACAAGATGGGAGTTACTAGGATGCACAAGAGTTTTGCGCTCGAACCCGGCGATCATGCGTTTGATGGAGGGAAGCACCGATTTCCCGAGAGAGTCTTTCGTCGTCTGTTGCCCGATCGAGCGAAGCGACTAGGTCTGGATGGTTGGAACGACCTTGCCAAGGTCCTCGGTTGGCGTCACGCAAAGATGCAGGCGGAGTTTTCGGACACGGGTGAACATCGGCCCTCCTGGGACAACCGTCGTGACGAGATCACGGCTGAGGCATGGCTCCGTCTTTCCGACACGGTACAGACCGGACTTGAGGAGTTGCTCACCTTCCGACAGATCTGCCGCGCGTGGGGCGATGCGAAGGCGATTGAGTCGCTGTTCAATCTGCCCCCTCGTGCCGGCCCGGATACTCGGAACTTCCCGGAACGTATTCTCAAGCTACTCGGCGAGAACCTGGGTCGATTCACGCTTGAAGAGATGCGCCTGATCGAGCATCAGGAGGAGCAGATCGGCGATGCACGCGCACACACTCGGCGTTCACAGCGCGGATTCGCCGATCGCGAGGATGAGATGCCCTCGATAAAGGCCGACCTGCTTGAAATCATCGAGCAATACAAGCAGGGCAAGTGGGCGAAGAAGACGCCTGCCGACGTGACTTGCCACTCGCCCGGTACATCGACGAAGGATCGTCCGATGATGCGGACCAAGACACGCGACGAGAAGGGCGAGGAGCAGGACAAGCGAGTTCTCCGCGAGGTTCAAAAGGACCACGGCGAACTTGGATCTGCGCTGGAGACGCGCGATGACTTTGACCGAGAGCGGGAGCTACTGGCGCTGCGCCACTCTTGCCGGGACCTGCTCGACGAGTTCCGAAACGATCCGAAACGACTTGAAACACTTGGGTACTTGCTGGGCGACCACAGAGGCGTGAGAGACGCTGCAGCCGCCGCTGGAACGTCCAAGGACACCGTGCACCGGCTCAAGGGCGAGGTATTGGCGAGGCTCGGCGCGTTGATTGAAGAGAAACTGTCTGCGTAATTCCTGAGACAAATCCGGTCTGTGTCCCCAGAGGGCATGGACAAGCTCAAGAGCGCCCTCGCAGACAAGATCCTAGGTGACCTTGTCACCGACCTGCAACTCGCCCAGATCCTGGACCTGTCAGCGACGCGGGTTCAGGCCCTTTTCCGTACTGGTGCGATCCCCGGCCGGAAAGTGGGCCGCCGCTGGGTCACCAGCCGCGCCAAACTCGTGCGATGGCTTGAGTCGTCCGACGAAGTCAGGGCCTTCGTCAAGCTCCCGGGGCGCACGCGATGACCTCGATGAGTGGCCGCATCTTGCCGCCGTTCCTTGCCGCGGAAGACGTGGGTGGCGCGCTCGGCCTCTCGACGCGTTCCGGTCGCCGGCTCCTGTCGTCCGGCGAGCTGGGACGTACGTTCCGACTCGGCCGCCGTGTCCTCATCCGTCGGGAGGTGTTCCTCGCCACGATCACGAAGCTCGAAAATGAACCGCGTTCCCTCCCTGGGCGCAAGCCGACGCCGGTGCTTCCGCGAAACGGAAGTGCGAGATGATGGTGCTCGACAAAGCGGAGCGGCGCGACATTGCCAAGTGCTTAGTGGAGCGATTCGAGACGGAACTTTGGTGTATTGGCGGGCTTCTACACACCGCGCAAAAGTCTCGTGACCGCGCGGTGGAGATGGGTGCCGACGCAGACCGTGCCGAAGTCGCATATCAAATCTACCGAGACTTTTTGATTGCCCGGGCCAGGACCGCCAAGGCCGCGGCGTGGCGGTGGGCATACCACCGCGCCGACTCGTGTCCCGGCGCGCTCTACCCCCTTGGATATGACGGTTACATCAGCCGCCTGCTCGAACTCGTGAGGACTGCGCGCCATGAAAATGCCCTGGTCTAGCATCGAGTCCGAAGTGCTGAGCGGCATGGACGGAGCCAGAGACGACCACTTTCAGAAGCACGTCGAGACGTTCCCTGGACCGCCCGCAGATGACGTGTGGCACGGGTTGGCCGGCGAATACGTTCGCGCGGTCGAGCCTCACTCCGAGGCCGACCCGATCGCGATCCTCGTGAGCTTTCTCGTGGGGTTCGGGAACCTCATCGGGCGCACGGCGCACTTTTGCGCGGAAGCGACGCCGCACTACTGCAACCTGTACGCGGTACTCGTGGGCCAAACCAGTAAGGCCCGCAAAGGAAGCAGCACCGCGCAGGGAAAGCGTCCCCTGGAATCGGCGGACCCGACCTGGTTCGACGAGCGAATCGAGACCGGGCTCAGTTCGGGCGAAGGTGTCATCAGCGCGGTCGCGGACGAATTCGACGAAGCCGGGAACTCGCTCGTAACCGACAAGCGTCTGTTTGTCATCGAGGAGGAGTTCGCGCGGGCGCTGCGTGCGATGGAGCGTGACGGCAACACGCTGTCCCATGTCCTGCGCTCTGCGTGGGACTCGGGGAACCTTCGCATCTTGACGCGAAAGGACCCGCTGAAGGCGTCCAACGTTCACCTGAGCCTGCTGGGGCACATCACCAAGTTCGAGGTGAACTCGCGGCTGTCCGCTGTCGAGGTGGCTTCGGGGCTCGCGAACAGAATCCTGTGGATCGCGACGAAGCGATCAAAGTACCTCCCGAGTGGGGGGCGGATGGATGAGACTGAGCTGTCCCGTTTTTCACAGCGAGTCGAGTCCGCCGTGACGTTCGCGCGCACGATGGGGGAGCTTCGACGCGACGCCGAGACGGAAGAACTTTGGCGTCAGGCGTACCCGCTACTTGAGCGCGACGAACCCGGTCTGCTGGGCTCCGTCACCGCACGCGCCGCAGCGCAGACTATGCGGCTCGCGGTGCTTTTTGCCGTGCTGGATGAATGCCCCGAGGTTCGCGCGGAGCACCTATATGCGGCCGGTGCGCTTTGGGAATACGCGCTCCGCTCCGCCAAGTACATATTCGGCACACGGCTGGGCGACACCGGATCCGACAAGATCCTTGAGGAGCTGCGCAAGCGAGGCTCCACCGGTATGAGCCGAAGCGAGATCCGCGACAACCTATTCGCCGGGAAGATCGCCGCCGGGAAGCTCGACTCGCATCTCGCTGTGCTTGTCGAGGCCGGGCTCGCCCGCATGGCAAAGGTCCCCACGGGCGGGCGGCCGACGGAGTGCTGGTATGCGAAGTGACCTTCTCACCCTTTTCGGTTTTCGGCTCCGGCAAAAGCCCCCCTTGAAAAACCGTACGGTGGGCGGGTTTTCGGGCTTCTACCCCTTTTCACCCTTTTTCTCCAAGAGAGGGGGTAACGTACGGCTAGCGGTCGCCGCCGAGTTAGAGCCTCGACGACGACCTAACCCGGACGACGATGTCTCAAGCATCAATCGCCCTGGCTGCGCGGATTCTACGGCCAGCCACATCGCAACAGCGCGCATTTCGCGCCGTCGTCCTCTTTCCTCTTTGCTCTATGGAGGACGACCCATGTCGCAGGGAATTCAGACCGACGCGAAGGCCCACATGGAGGCCGTGGCATGAGGCGGCAATTCGGAAGCGTGCGCCAGCGCAAGGGCCGCGATGGCTGGTTCATCTCCATCCGTCGTGACGGTCGCAACTACACGCGGCGCGCAGCATCCACCAAGAAGAAGGCGGAGCAGGTGCTCGCCAAAGTCTGGGTTCTGTGCCAAGACGGAGCGAGCGTGCCGGACGCACTTTCGTACGCACTTAACGAGCGGCCTGCCGGCGCGCTGACTTGGAAGCAGGTGGTGGCCAAGTATTTGGAGTGGCTTGAGACGATTCGCACCGATGAGAACAAGAAGAAAGAGACGGGACGTTCCGGGTGCATCCTGAAGAGCGGACTCGCGCGGGCGTTCGTCACCGATACGGACCGCGCGACCGCGGCGCGTTGGATTGACACGCATCGGAACAGGACCACCCGCTTCGGCACCAAGACGAGCCCAAAGACCCTGAACCGTTACCTATCATTCGCCAGTTCGGTGTGGCAGTGGTGCGAGGAGCGAGGGTACGCCACGGGCGCGAACCCGTTTCGGCAGGTGAAGCGTTCCCGCGAGATCCCGCTCGACAAGACACCGCTCCGCGCCGACGAACTCATGGCTGTCGTGGAACACGCGAGCGAGGAGTTTCTTCCGCTCTTGCTGACGGCGGGCAGTACCGGAATGCGCGCCGGCGAGTTGAGGCGGCTCACATGGGCCGACGTGAACTTCGACGAGTCTGTGATTTGGGTGCGCGTGGAGAGCGAGAAGACCAACCGCGGCCGCGTTGTCCCCATGACCGACGGAGTCCGTGAGGCGCTTCAGGCGATTCGCCCCCAAGACCCAATCCACCCGACGCGGCGCGTGTTCCTGCGCGCCAACGGCAAGCCGTGGACCAACTGGACGTTCGGTAACCGAATGGAGTCCGCGGTGAAGGGGGCACAGGGGGCCGACAAGCTCCGCCCGCACGCCCGCCACGACTTGACGCCGAAGGGGTTGCGCGACGCGTTCATCACGAACCTCGCCCTGCTCGGCGTTGGGTGGGAGGTGTACGGCAAGCTCGCCGGACACGCGAACGCGAGCACATCGCGTCGCTATCTAGGCATCGCTCAAGAGGTTCAGCGGGACGCAATCGACCTGCTAGGTAGCCGCCTAGGTAGTCCAAGGAAAGGGGCGAACGCTGAAAGCGCCTGAGTGAAGCCGATTAGGTGCCCAACAGCATCGGATTCTTAATCCGACGGTTGATGGTTCGAGTCCATCGGGGGGTACCACGAGGAAATCCTATCGATCCCATCGATAGCCGGGGGGCGAGCCAGTGGCTCGCTCCCCGGGGTTACCGTGGTACCAGCATTGCGTATTTGCGCTGCTCAGGAGTGGTAGAGAGGGTGAAACCCATCGCCCGCTCCGATGCGCCCACACCCAACGCCACGAGCGAAGCAAGACCCTAGCCGGAGGGTGAGCCAGCGGCTCGCCCCCCGGGGTAACCGTGGTACCAGCATCGCGTATGGGCGCTGCTCTGGAGTGGTAGAGAGGGCGAAATCTCACTGCGCCTCCGGGACGTTGCACACCCAACGTTGCGAGCGCACAATGGCGTTTACGATCCGGGAGCGAAGTCGAGAAGGCGGCGCCCGAAGGGCGCTCCGAAGCCTCACCCCCGGGGACTCTTCCTTCTTGCGCCAGCGAGTGCGCTCCGGCAAAGCACTGAGCACGCAAGGCGATTCACCGGACCGAGACATGCGCGCCACACGTCCAGGCGGGATCGACTTTTGGCGAACGTTCTGCTGTTAGTACCTCGCAGCCGGTGTCAGATCGGGCGCCGATTTTCGGAAAAAGTTAACTGGCACCGTACGTCCCGATCCATGCAACGAACGCAATAATCGCGTACCACGTACCCGCGGCGATCACCCGGACCAAAGAGAAGGCGCCAGACCGAGAAGAAGGGCAGTGAGTCGTGGGCCGACTCAAATGGCGGGACCTATACGATGGAGTCGGCAGTCTCTTGAGCGAATCTCTCCGGTGACCAGAGTTCAATATGGTCGCCGACGCCGACAAAAAGCACCTGGCCATTGGGTAGTTGCCGCATCAAATCAGTGGGGACGAGTACGCGGCCTGCTGCGTCAAACCCGCGGAAGTGTAGAGATGAATAGAACAAACGGTTGAAGCTAGTATTAGCGACTGGATCGGTGTTACCCGCCGCGATGGTCTGCAGAAGAGCGCGGGGCCAGATCGAAATGCACAGGCGCTCAGCGCGCAGGTACATCCCTTTTCGATCTTCCGCATCGAGGATATCCCGCATCTCAGAAGGGAGCCTCACCCGGTTCTTGACATCGAATCTCCTCACGAAAGTACCGGTGAAGACACTCGTCACTGGTTACTCCGCGAGTGCCCTCCCAAGCCGCTGAATGCTGGTCCACAGCGCGCGTTCAATTTTGAGCGCATCGCGGCGGAGTCGCACAATGCGATCCGGGCTGTGTCTCCGGTTGTGCTCGAGCCAGAGAACGTCAGGCCAAATGTCAAAGAGAACCAGGCCGCCCCATTCGATCGATTTCCATTTCGCCGCGATCTGCGTCTGTTTGGGGATCCCGGGGCGGAGGTTCAGCGAGAGCCGACCGTCGATCGCTTCGATGAGGTAGGTGACGGACCACAGGAGGGCGCAATGCTCCTGATATGAGAGGCTTGAGAAATTCCGCGCACCCATTTCTAGGTCCTCCGCCACTTGAGGCTCGACAGCTCTTCCGTGCTCGCGAACGGTAATGTGCCTAATACGGCAATGTGCGTTCAATAGCATTGGAAATATACCAAAGACGGCAGAAGGATTGCAATTAGAAACACCTGCGTGCAAGTGGTGGTAAATTGTGGGGGAAAGTGGTTGACAGCGCCAGAAGCGGGACGTAGCCTCTCCGTTGTGCCGCAACTGCACCACTAGATGTTGAGGTCGACATGAAGAACACGCACAAGAGAAGGGATATTCAGCCCGGCGTCGTGAACGCTCGGATCGATCCCGAGATCGGGATGCGGTTGAGAAACCTCTCCGAACTGAGTGGTGTCCCGCTGGCACGGCTTGTCGAACGCGCGGTCGCGCTTCTAACACACCCAGAGTTGGCAGCTCTCTCGAACCGGACCGGTCAATCGCTGGAACTTCTCGCTGAACAGGCGGTCTGCGCCTATGTTCGTTCTGAAGCGATTCAAAAAGTGGTGGAGGCTGCGACCGAGGCAAACCGGTTGATTTACGGCCGAGATGAACTTGTGCCGCCGCCCGAGCGAGAGGGGCATCCGGGCCAGCCGAAAGCGGGCAGGCGGCGCGCTGTAGACCACCTCGGCTAGCGGCTGTGGTCCAGACTGGTGGTTGATCGCGACCGCGTTACCGCAACTCGGCCAGCCGGCGCTTGAGCGCGGCCCTGCGGTCTTCCGCGTCCATCGCGCCGAGCGCCGCAGCTTTATCCGCGTCCAGCGTCACGGTCAGCGATCGTTGGTCAATGTTCACTTGCAGCCCACCGCCTTTCTTGCCAATGACGCCGCCGTACTCGCCAGCACGCGCGCCGACTGCGGTTTCGTGCGGGAGTCGAGATTCAACACGTCACTGGTGAGGGCGTCGCGGATCTCGTCGCCGTGCTCGCGGATGTGCTTGAGCGTGTCGGCGCGCACTTCTTCTTGCATCCGCTCGAAGGCCAAAACCCGCACCTGGAGCGCACAGTCGGCGGACGTGTCGAAAAAACTGAACATGCAGAGACCCAGTTCGGACTGGGTGGACTGGGTAGTCACGACTCTGTCTGGGTGCGCCTGGACCTCGGGCACCATGTACTGCGCGGGCCCACCCCGCCGCGTTTTACGGCAACTCCGATTCGCCCCGCAGGTGCGCCACGGCTGGCGCATCGAGTCGGCACCAGTCCCTGGCGATACGAGCGTTGCATCAGACCGATGGCGCACGTAGTGCCGGCCTCGGGTGCATGAAACCGGGACTCTGCGGAACACTGAGCGAAGCCCGCGAAAAAGTCACTGGCAACGGTATTCCTCGCCTACCCTCTTTTTAAGGAACTGGAGGTGCCATGCCGACCTGGAATGACGAACATCTGGCCGTCGTGAAAGAAGGCGGCCATGTGCTCAAGGAGTGGTGGGTCACGCATCCGCACGAGCCGTTGAACCTGGATCGCGCGGACTTGTCTGGTGCGTACCTGCGCGACGCGATGCTGAGCGGCGCAAACCTGAGCGGCACGAACCTGAGCCATGCGAACTTGAGAGACGCGGACCTGAGCCACGCGAACTTGAGAGGGGCGAACCTGACGGGCGCGGACCTGACCGGTACGAACCTGACGGGCGCGGACCTGACCGGCGCGGACCTCGTCGATGCGGTGCTGAAGTGGGCGGTACTGAAGGGCACGAACCTCGAAGACGCCGAGTTCTTCATTGCGGAATTCGATCAGAACCGGCCCCGGACTCCGCTTGTTCCGTCCGACGTATGGCTCGATCGCTGCCGCGTCCACAAGGCACGATTCCGCCCAAGAGCGAGAGACGCCTGGTCCGTCCTCCGGCGAACCTACACGGGACCGCGTTTCATCCTGTCTCTCTTGTTGCTGCTCGCGTTCGTCGTGCCGCGAATCGGGAAGGTGATGTTCTGGAAGGGCGTCGAGAAAGCTGAGATGAGGATGGAGGAGACGATCTCCGAACTCGAACTCCAACTGGATGACTACACCGTCAAACATCCCGAGTCCTCCGCACTCGTGAGGATGATCGTGACGCCGCTGAAGGAGTACGGAGATTTCGATGAGACTATGCGCTGGAAGCGTCACTCCATCGGTGGTTTGGTCCTCGGTGCGCACGAGCCATGGTGGGTGATGGCGCTTGCGTTTGGGTTGCTGGCGTTCAACCTTGTGCGGGCGGTCATTATGTGGTTCGTGGCGCCGATTCGTGACGCCGAGGAACGGTCCCGAGTGACGCCGGCGAGAGACGACTACGAGACGTGGTACTGGATTCACCGATGCGTCGCGACGCCGCTGTTCGTGGTCTCCGTCGGAGCGGTCCTATGGAGCATGTTCGACCTGCTGCTCACGACCGTGTACCTGCCCGCGTGAAGCGGGCACTCACGAAAACCCACCGGCGCGGCTTACAGGCCCAACCCCTCATGATCTAAGATGAGAGGCATGCGCACCCTTCTCGCCGCACTCGTCATCGTTGCCGCGACCACCGCGTCGTTCACCGTCCCCGCTTCCGCCGGCGAACCCAACGACGCCGCCGAGCTCTTCACCGCGCGGTGTATGTCGTGCCACACCGTTCCGGATCCGGCGATCCGCACCGATCTGGCTTGGCTGGACCAGGTCAACCGGACCTCGTGAACGAGTACGCCTAAAAAGGCCCGTGCGGCCTTGATTCGCTGGCTCAAGAGCCCGGCGACGACTCGGCCGAACCGCGTCGACACTCCTCCTGCCGGGACGGCGGTGGGCGCGCATGTCGAACCCGCGTTTGAGGCCGGCTCGATCATCCTTCAGCGCGGAGACGAACTGGTTTCGCTTGTCTGGTCGGCGAAGGACAAGGACCGACGTCGTGCGCTGCCCGCCGGTGAATATCGCCTGCGCACCACGCGCCTCGAACGCGAACAGAAAGGCGCTTGGTGGTTCCTCTCCTCGACGGGCCCGGCCGGCCGCAAGATCGAGGTAGCGAAGCGAGCGCCCACGAAGCTGACGATCGACGACGAGGTTCACTTCACGAGCATCGTGAACCGGCACGGCAAGAAACTGCAGCTTGGCTTCTCCATCACGGGCGCCGACAAGCGCGGGATGTCGATCTACCGTGACGGCAAGCGCGTGCCGGTCACCTACAAGGTCTTGAACAAAAAAGGCAAGGTGATCGCGAAGGGTCGCATGAACTACGGGTGAGGCGGCGGCGGCTGGGCTTCGGTGAAGCCCAACATTGCGCGCAAGGCCGCAAGCGTGCAGTACTTTGTCGACACCGGTCCCTTCCCACGCAAAGGAGAGACCTCAATCAAGGTCGGACCCTAGGCAACCGTACGGTGCCAGTTAACTTTCCCGCGAAACCAACAGGCCGGACAACGTCCCAGGGGACGCTCGGCGCGCGCGCTACCCTATTCTCGCCAGCGAGCCGCTGGTCGAAATCCTGCGCATGCAATCCGATGTTCCGCACCGAGAGATAAGCGCCCTCTGTAGTTGCTAGGCGTGCTGGTTCCCGGCGTTCGCGAGAAAGTTATCTGGCACCGAGTGCTTCGCCATCGGCCCACTCGAGCCAGCGCTTCCATTCGCTTGCAACGCTGGCGCGATCGAACGGCGCTTCCTGCGGCAGCGCGATCTTTCCGGGTTGATTCGCAACCTCCGGCTGCTTGTCGCCGTCCGTCTTGCGGTCGTCGTCACAGAGTTTGCGGGGCTCAACCGGCTGCACGCGCTGGCGCGCCGGGGGGAGAGCAGAGAAAAGGTCGTCGAATGTGGTCGCCTCGCGGCGTGAGCCGGCCATGTGGCGCTGTCCGGATCCGTTCTTGGCGTTGCGATGAGGTTGCAGTGTTTGTTGCATGTCATCCTCGTTCTGGCGGGTTCCTTTCTGGGGATTGTCCGCCGAAGGGTAGAACGACATGGAGCCCGGATCGCTACACGCGGTCATGTACATCGAAGACAAATCTCGCTTGAAACCGCGTAGGGAGTTCGCGCCACGGGTGGCGCATCGCGACGCCGTAAGTGTCTACAGGGTCAGCAGATACGGCGCCCGAGTGGCGCACTGAGTTCCGGCAATGCTCTTCGTCTCCGTTCTGTGATATTGGTTCTGTGCTCCCGTGGCAAACACGGAAATGAGATCAACTCCCGATACCCCCGCACCGTGCGCATCTGCCTGCTCACCAACCAGGACCTCGACGCCGACCCGTTCACCGACGACGACTGGCCGTGCGACCCGCGGCCGTTTTTCCCGGAGGCGGATTGGCACGTCGCGGTGCTCGAGAAACACTCGTCGGTGAAGACGATCAAGGCCCTCGCGCAACAAGGGTTCGACGTTTTCTTCAATCTCTGCGACGGGGCGGCGGACGAGAACAGCCCCGGCATCGAAGTGGTGAAGACGCTGGAGCGGCTGGGAGTGCCGTTCACCGGGTCGAACTCGGTGTTCTACGAGCCGTCGCGCGTGACGATGAAGCGCGTGTGCAAGAAGATCGGGGTCGCGACACCCGCGTATGTGATGGCGCGCGACGAACTCGATGTCGCACGCGCTGCGGGGCGGCTGCGGTTCCCGCTATTTGTGAAACACCACAGCAGCTACGCGAGCATCGACCTGAGCCGTGCCTCGCGGGTCGTGACTCCGGCCGGTCTGGAGCGCCAGGCCCGAAAGATCATGGCGCGCCACGGGAAGGCGCTGATCGAAGAGTTCATCGAGGGCGATGAGTGCACCGTGCTCGTCTGCGAGAATCCGAAGAGCGCCGCGCGGCCGACGACGTACACGCCGATCCAATACAACTTCCCGATTGGTGAGAGCTTCAAGCACGCCGACATGAAGTGGGTCGACTACGACGGCATGACGGATCACCCGGTGAAGGACAAGAAACTCGCGGCCAGGTTGCGCCGCGAATCGGGCAAGATCTTCGTGGGATTGAACGGCGCCGGATTCGGCCGCTGCGATTTCCGCGTCGACGCGGACGGCGTGCCGTTTCTGTTGGAGATCAACGCCAACTGCGGCATCTACTACCTGCCCAAGGACGCCGGCGGCGCGGACATGTGTTTGTTGCATTCACCCGGGGGCCACGAGGCGTTCACCCGGCAACTCGTGGCGGCCGCGCTGAAGCGGCCTCGGCGCTGATCGGTGCGCGCCGGTCGAATTCTCTAGCCGCGGTCGCCGCGTTTCTGTTTCCATGACGCGGACCTGAGGCAAGCCGGCCCGGCTTTCGGAATCTGGTGTTGCCTCAATCGGGAGCGTTCGACCATGTTGGCCAGTTTTTGGGAGACCGTCGAGAACGAGGCGATCAAGGCGGTCTTCATGATCGTGCTGCTTTTGTTCACCTGGCTCGTCGGCCGACGGATCATCAACTACTGGGATCTGCGCAAGAAACGGCAGGAGCTGGATCTCGCGGCGGCGCGCAGCTTCCATCAGCTGTTCGGCGAGTTCAAGGACATCTGGCGCATCTGGAAGGTCTACCAGTACGACGGGAACGATCGGTACGAGTTCACCGACGAGGAACGGCAGAAGATCCGTTTCGATTTGTTGCACCGCGCGACGAGAGCCGAGGGTGGTGTCGAGGCGATCGTCCTGAAACTCGCAACGGAGCGAAAGCTCTCAAAAGAGGAGCTCGCATCCCTCGGCATGTTTCGGCAGGCGTATCAGAAGCTGCGCGAGGCCATCCGAAATGGCACCCGGCTGCATTGGCAGTGGGGGAAAGCGAACTACATGCTCTTCAACGACGGTGCGTGCGAAGTGGCCGCGATCATCAACACGCAGTTGATGGCGAAGAAGGCGGACGTGAATGGGTTGGAAAACCTGCGCGCGATCATCTCCGTGCGCGACGGTAATTGGCGCGCGGCGATCACGGCCTCGAACCGCGAGGCGGAGGCGGATAACTCCGGAGAGTGACGGGGCCGCGCGCCGCGCCTACTCGTTCTCTTCCATCGGCGAGCCCAGCTCCTTGAGCCAGTCCCGCACGCGCTCGTCCTTGCCGCCCTTTTCGACATACGTTCGGAACGCCTTCACGGCGAGCTTGGTGCTGCCGACTCCCTTCTCGTAGAAGATTCCGAGCTGCTTGACGAGTTCGAGGTCCTCCGGGTCGAGGTCGATCGCGCGCTGGAGAGCCTTGACGGCATCCTTGCCGCGTCCCGCATCCGCGCACAAGTGCGCGTAGCGCGTCCAGATCGTCACGTCCTCGGGCGCGAGTTCGGTTGCCTTCCGATAGGTCGCGAGGGCCTCTTTGCGCTTGTTGCGTGCATCGAGCGCGTCGCCGAGGGTGAGTTGATACTCGACGTTTTTGGGGCTGTGCTTCACCGCGGCGCGGTAGGAGCGCGTGGCGAGGCGCGCCTTGCCCTTCTGCTCGTAGCAAAGGCCGAGGTAGTAGTGGTGGTTGCTGTTTTTCGGTTCGAGCTTCAGCGCGTGCCGGAACGAACGGATCGCTTCGGCTGTCTTGTCCTGTTTCAGTGCGATGTAACCTGCGGCGGCGTGGGCGGCGGCCATCGTCGGATCGATCTCCAGCGTGCGGTGGATGGACTGCTCGGCGAGTTCCCACTCCTTCAGGTCCGCGTAGGACTGGCCCAGCAGCAGGAGGAGCAACTTGTCCTGCGGCGAGTTCTTGAGAGCCAGGCGCAGCGCCTCGACCGCTTCGGTGTGCCGACCGAGCGTACCCAACACGAGCCCGCGGTGAACGTAGACGCGCGGGTCGCCCGGTGCGGACTTGCGCGCCGCGTCGAGTTCGGCGAGTGCTTCCTTGCCGCGCTTGGTTCTCGCCAGCAGATGCGCGAGCTTGAAACGGGACGGCAGATAGTCCGCGTCCGCCGTGAGCGCCATGCGGTAGGCGGCCTCGGCCGGGACGCTTTCGCCTTCACTTTCCAAGAGCCAACCGTGCGCGTCCTGGACTCCGGCGCTCGCGGCATTGAGCTTGAGCGCGCTATCGATGGCGCGTCTCGCATCCTTGCCCTTGTCCATGTGTTGGAGCGCCCGCGCGTACCCGAGCCAACCGTCCACGAATTCAGGCGCAAGTTTCACCACGCGCTTGAACTGCGGCACCGCGCGGCGGCCCTTCAGGAGACGCGCGTAGAGAAGGACCGCTTCGGCGTTGTCCTTGTTGGACTCGGTGCGTTCGCGGTATTTCGCGACGAGTTCCTCGCCACGACCGGACGCGACCATGACATCCTGCAGGCGAAGGTGCGCCTCGAGCGACTCGGGGTGCTTCGAGACAAGCGTGGACAAAAGGTCGAGCGCCCGCGACGGGCGGCCGGCCTTCAGATGGGTGTCTGCCTCCTTGAGGCGCGCCTCAAGTTCCGTGGCCCCCGCGAAAGCGGGGACCACCAAGAGCCAAGTGGCCAGAACTGCGGTTCGCATGGCGATGGCTCGGCTGCGATCTAGCGTCCGAAACGGTTGACTGCGTCGGTCACCATGTCGCGGCGGGAGCCGTCCCGCGCACGGTCCTTGCAACGCTTGCGGATCTTGTCCTTGACGCGGTCCTTGTGCTTCTTGCGATCCTTCGCGCGATCGTCTTTCTTCTTCTTGTCCTTCTTCCTGTCCTTGTCGTTCGGCTTGTCGCCTTCGTCGCCGCCGCCGTTGGCATCATCGGGGCGGTCGATGCCATCATCAGGGCGGTCGTCGGGACGAGAATCGTCGCCACGATCATTGCCCGGGCCCGGCCTGTCGTCCGCGCGATCCGGAACGCCCGTGTTTCCGGGAGCCGGGGGCCGAGCGCCACCGCCCGGGTTTCCGCCGCGCGCCATGACGTCCGTGGTGAGTCCGATCATCGCGACAAGCGCGAGCAGCGTCTGAAGGATTCTCTTGAGCTTCATGTTCGTTTGCCTCCACCTGTCTATAAGCGATGTGCGTGCCGAAAGCCGAACGCACCTCCAATATGCCCAAAAATGGCCCGGTTGTGGGGGTTTTCGTGCCGCGCGGGTCCGATCAGACGACACTTTTGTCGGGTCCTTCCCCGGCCACCCGACGCAAACCGCTCGGTGTGCCGGTTCCGTGACGGTGGCGGGTGGTGGCGATCCGGCCAGCGGGCGCCTCGAATTGTCCCTAGCGAGGCGACTCGGCGTCGGCGCGGGTTCCGCCCGAGAGTTCGATCCGCGCGGTCGCCAGCGTCGCGAGCGCGGGATCATGGGTCGCGGCAATCACCGTCGCGCCGCGCGCGTGCGTGTCACGCAGCACCGAGATGACCGCTTCGGCCGATTCCGCATCCAGGTTGGAAGTCGGCTCATCGGCGAACAGTGCCTCAGGTTCCCCGACGAGCGCCCGCGCAACGGCCGCGCGACGGAGTTCTCCCGCGCTCAACTCCCGGGGAAGTGCGAGCACGCAATCTTTCATCTGGACGCGTTCGAGCAGCGACTCGGCGATGGCGCGCCGTTCTCTTTCGTCCACACCGCGCGGCACCAGGGGGTAGGTCACGTTCTCCCAAAGCGGAAGGCCGCGGATCATGTGCGAATGTTGGAAGACAAGACCGATCCGGCGTCGCACGAGTGCCCGCACGCCTTCGGGTGCGCGGCCCAGATCCTCGCCGCGGTGAAGCACGTCGCCGGCGGTCGGCCGATCCAAGGCGGACAAGAGTGCGAGCAACGTCGTCTTTCCGCAACCCGATGGCCCGGTCAAGACCAAAAACTCGCCTCGCGGCACGATGACGGTGACGTCCGTCAGCGCGTGCACATCGCCGCGGCGCGACGAAAAGGTGCGCGTAACGGACCGGGTTGCGAAGTGCGGAGTTTCGGTCATCTGAGTGCAAGGGCGGGCGAGGTCGTCGCCGCGCGCCAGGTCGAGTAGATCGAACCGATCGTCACGATGGCGAGTGCGATCACGGATGTGAGCAGTAACGGAACCGGCGTGAGTTCGAACGGTAGGACGAGAGCCGGGTCGGTCTCCACACCCGGGAGAAAGATCCCGGCGAGGCCCGCACCCTGGAACGGGACGAGCCAGATCCAGGCGAGGATCACCGAGATGGACGCGCCGAGCGTCGCAATCACGAGACTCTCGACGAAGCTGAGCAGAAGTACTTCATCCGTCATCCAGCCCGTGGCCTTGAGCAGAGCGGCCTCGCGCCGGCGCTCGGACAGGCCGAACCCCGACGTCACCATGAGCAGCGGAATGCCGACCGCAAACGCCAGCAGGAAGTGAATCTGGAAGATCCCTTCGTAGTGACGCAGGTTGCGCGGGAGCGCGGCGTGGAGATCGTCGCGCGCGGTCACGACCGGTGCGACGGGGCCGTGGTTGTCCGACGCCGCAAGCGTCGGTAGTCGCGCGATCTGTTCGCTAAGCGCGAGCGTGTAGCCCGGTTCGCAATCGATGAGAAAGTCCGTCACGAGGTCTTTTTGGCTGAAGATGATCGCGGCGGTTTCGAGCGAGCAGAACATGAGATGCGCCTGCCACACCGGCAGGTCGGTGCCGAAGATCCCGACCACGGTCGAAACGAACTCGCCATCCTCGTTGGAATAGAACGGCGGGATCCTGGAGCCGACATCGAGGTGGAGGCGCCGGGCCAATTCGGCGCCGATCACCACCTCGTGCGAAGCGCCGTCGCGATACAGCCTGCCGTTCACGCTGCTCGTGACGCCTAACTGCGTGGCAGGCAATCCGACCACGACGACGGGGACCCGGTCGATGCCCAGCGCGGCTTCGCCGACGATGCGGGGAGTCACGGAGCGCCCGCCGGGCAGCGCGCGCAACGTCTCGAGCGCCGCGAGCGGCACCGGTGCAGGGCGGCCGAACCGGCGTCCGGCGACGTGCAGATCCGCCCCGCCCTCGATCGCGCCGCGCGCCTGTGTGAGCAAGCCGCGCGAAACGGCGAGGCCGCCGGCATAGGGCGTCAGCACCGCGATGATGCACGCGACGCTCGCTGCGCTCCGCAACGGATGCAGGATCACGGCCACGAAACCGGCGCGCACCAGAGCGGGGAGTTTCATTTTCTTTGGCGCGAGCCGGTCTTCTGGCGCGGGCCCGGTTGACGAGGGCCCGGATCCCGGTGCCCGTGGAATGGGCAGAACCGGTCGCCACCGGGAAGCGGATCATGACGCCACGCGCACTGCGGCGCCAACCGCGAATCGAAGAGCGCGCCGTCACCCGTGAGGTTGACGGCCGGTCCGCCGCCCAAGCCGCGGACCAACACCTGCAGTCCGGGCCGCCCGGGGCTCGGAATCATGCAGAGTACGGCGGCGATCAACGGCAGCACGATGCACGCGCCAGCCAGCAATGCGAAACGCGTCTTCAACTCTTGGGCTCGCGGATTTCGTGCACTTGGTTGATGGCGGGCGGGCCGATTTCCTGGATCTGGCCGGACGGCCAACGGATCGTGCACCGATCGATCTTGTCGGAGGCGCCGAGGCCGAAGTGAACGGTCTTGGTCGATTGCGCGAGATAGCCGCCCGCTGCGTGCACCTGGCTGATCAGGGTGCGGGAGCCGATTTTCAAGCGGATGACCGCTCCGACCGCGTCGCGGTTGCTCGTGGTGCCTTCCAAACGAAACGCCACGTAGTGGCGCGCAGGCCACCGGTTGATCATGAGGTGGGCGCGATCGTTGAAGTTGTTCACGATGAGGTCGAGCTGCCCATCCCCGTTGGCATCGAGGACCGATGCGCAGCGTGCGCTCTTCACGGCGGGGCGGCCGGCGATTTCGTCCAGCTCGATGCCGTCCGGCGGCGGGTCGATACCCGTTTGGCCGGAGCGATCCGTGAACGTGCCGTCGCCGTTGTTCATGAGCATCATCGATCGCCAGTAGAAGTACGGAAAACCCATGCCCGACGGAAGGAACACGTCGGTGTGCGTGTCGTTGTTGAAGTCTCCCGCTGCGATGCCCCAGGGCCAAAATGTCTCCGCACCGGCTTTGTCGGATGTCTCCTCGAACGTGCCGTCGCCCTTGTTGCGATAAAGCGCGTTGCCGAAAAACACGTCCTGCATCGGGACCTTCAGGGTTCGCAGCAGGTCCTGAGCCGCCTTGGGGTCGTACCCGGATTCTTCCTCCCACTTGCCAAAGGGACGCGGGTACTTCTTTTTCTCGTCGATCTTCTTAGGGTCGTACCCAAACGACATCCACATGTCCGAGTGCATGTCGACAAGCATTAGATCGAGGTGGCCATCGCCGTCGTAGTCAAAGGACTTCGCCCCGACGGTGCCCCAGGGGGTCTTGCCGAGGGCGTCCCTCGTTACATCGACGAAGTGCCCAGCGCCATCGTTTTGGAAGAGGATGCTGCGCCCGAACATGTTGCTCAGGAACACGTCGACGTCGCCGTCCTCGTCGTAGTCGAACACCGCGAAGTCGCCGCCCCAGCCGAGGCCTGCGAGGCCACTTTGTTTTGTGACCTCCTCGAACTTTCCGGTTCCGTCGTTTCGATAAAACAGGTTGTGCTCGATGGGCGCCTTGGCGAGGCGCCAGAGATTCGGGAGCCCGACGTAGTGTTTCTCGCGCGGATGAAAACGATTGGTGGTCCAGCGCGCCGTGTTGCTGACGAAGAGGTCGAGATCGCCGTCGTTGTCGGCGTCGAACATCGTGGCGCCCTGGGAGTGACCGACGTAGTTCACCCCCGCCGGACCCGTGATATCGGTGAACACACCCTTGCCATCGTTCGCAAAAAGCACGTTTCCGCCACGTGTCGAGGTGACGAACAGATCCTGGTCGCCGTCGCCGTCGATGTCGTTGAAGAGCGCGGCGGTGCAGATGCGGCTCGCGAGCGCGATCGGTCCCGATTTGTCCGTGACATTGTCGAATAGCCCGTTCCCGCGGTTTAAGAAAAGCGCGTTGGAGCCGAGCTGGTTCAGGAGGTAGATGTCGTCGTGGCCGTCGCCGTTCACGTCGCCCACGATGACGCCGGAGCCGTGATCGTAGAGGTTGATCTTGAAGTTGGCGCCCTGCTCGGACGCCAGAAACGACATCTGAAAGTCGATGCCCGATTCAATCGCGCGTTCCTCGAAGCCGCCGGGTGCGTCGGTGCTTGAGTTTTTATGCGTGGAATGGGCCGCGCCGCCGGGGCAATCGGTACAGGCGCCGGAAAGGGACGCCACCGCTAGCAGCGCGGCCCGCATGGAAAAACGAATCACGGATGTGTCGGAGCCTCACCGGAAAGGGAAAAAGAAAGGGGGACGTCGGCACCGCGAAGCAGTTCGCCGCCGAAGGTGCTTGCATGCCGGGTTGCTTCCGATTCGTCCGCGAACACGCGAATGAAGTCGGGCACGCTTTCCGTCCAGCCCTGGATGTCGTGGACGAACGTGGCTTCTGAAGCGAGGAGTTCCTCGCCGTTCGTGACGTCGGTCACGTGGATTTCGTGGGGTCTGGTCTTGCTGCGCTCGATCCAACGGCCGGCGCAGCGCACGCCGCAAAAGGCCAGGTCCGTTCCCCGCTCGTCGATGATGCGAACGCGGAAGTCCGCTTGCACGTCCACACCGTCGAGCGTACAGCGCTCGGTGTCCCGCCGCGTGAACGGCGCGGCGATGGTCACTGCGACTGCGAGGAGGAGAACGGTGACTTCGAAGCGCCTCATGGCATCACGAACCGCACGGTGACCATCAGGAGCGCGCCCGCGTATCCGATGCGCGCGGTTCGCAGGAGGCGCTCGGTCAGGGCTCGGTTGCCGTCGTCGGCCGGCATGAGCCAGAAGATCGAGGCGGCCCAGCCCAGCGCAAACACACCGAGCGCAAAGAGACCGATGCCGATGAGACTTTCCGGCGCGGAGCCGAAGAGGCAGTAGACGCACTCGTGAAACGGGAGGCCGGAAAACGCGGGAGCGGCGGTTGTCTTCAAGAAGACGAGGCCGATGGGAATGGACCCGACCGCGGTGGCGACGGCGGGCGTCAGCCAGCGGCCGGCGTGTCCGTTGCGCCGGAGACTGTGCAGCGCGGCGGAAGCGCCGGCGATGGCAAGGATGCCGACCAGGAAGAACATCTCCGTGTGCAGGTGCTTGGATCCCGGCGCCATGCCGATCATCATGGCGCGGCTGGTCGGACCCGCGGTGGGCGCGGTGGCCCCGCAGCACGTCTCGGCGATGTACTCGCGCTTCGGAGTGACGAGGTACGTGGTTTCCGCGACGCCGTCCACGAGGGAGACGCAGCCAAACAGCAGGAGCGCCGGCAGCGCGGCCCGCGTCGCATCCCGGCGGCGTCCGGCGAGATGCAGCACGAGCCAGGTGCCCGCAACAAAAACGAGCAGCGGTTTGGTGAACTCCAAGAGCGCGACGAGTCCCGGGAGGTGGCGCGCCGGACCGAGGCTGCCTTGGCCGATCGAAATGACACCCTGGATGCACATCGCGCCGGGCCACTCCGGGACGTAGCTCTGCAACACGAGGTAGAAGAGCGGCCACGCCGCGATAGCGATGCCGAACCCCGTCACAGCGAGGACGAACAACAGGTGGTAGCGGCGGTCCAGCCGATCCCGATCGCGCGGTGCCCTGCGCCGGCTCATGACCACCCACACGCCAGTGCAGACAAGGGCCACCCCCAGTAGGGCCCTCACGACGGCAACAAATGCCGCGGCACCAGAGAGCGCGTTGAGAATCATGGCCGACGCAAGAAAGAGACGCGCCGCGGTTTGCGCCGGTTCGAACGGTGACCGGGTTGCCGATAAGGAGGTTGCCAACAAAAGCCGTTGGCGGAGCGGCTTTTCGGGCGTTGTCGGGAGCCGGTTTGGGGCCGGCGTCACCGGTTACTCAGAGGTCGTACTTGCGAATCTTGTATCGCAAGACACGCTCTGGAAGGCCGAGCTTTCTGGCGGCCCGCGCGCGCACGCCGCCGGTCTCGGCAAGCGCCCGGCGGATCCAGCTCTTCTCGAGCGCCTCGACGGCGCCCGGTAGCGTGCGCGCCGGGGCTTCGCCGGAACCGCCGCGCAGGGCGATCGGGAAATCGTCCACCGTGATCTCGGGGCCTTCGGCCAGGATCAGCGCGCGTTCGAGCAGGTTCGCCAGCTCCCGGACGTTGCCGGGGAACGCGTAGGTCATCAAGCCGGTTCTCGCGTCCGGCGAAAGCGACCGGTGCGCCACGGCGTTTCGGTCCGCGGCGTGGCGCAGCAAACGATCCGTCAGCGGCGCGATGTCTTCGACACGGTCGCGCAGCGGCGGCACCCACAGATCCACGACGTTCAAGCGGTAGTAGAGATCCTCGCGGAAACTCCCCTCGCTCACGCGCGCCAGCAGATCGCGGTGCGTTGCGCAGACCACCCGCACGTCGATCGGCGTCGCTTCGCGCGCGCCCAGCGGGCGCACCTCGCGCTCCTGCAGAACACGCAGTAACTTCACCTGAAGCGATTTGGACATGTCGCCGATCTCGTCGAGCAGCAGCGTGCCGCCGTTCGCCGCCGCGAACAGCCCCTCCCGCTCCCGGTCCGCGCCGGTGTACGCGCCCTTTTCGTGGCCGAACAGCTCCGCTTCGAGCAACGGATCGGGCAGCGCCGCGCAGTTAATTTTGAGATAGGGCCCCCGCGCCCGGTGGCTCTTTGCATGCAACCGGTCCGCAATCTTCTCCTTGCCAACGCCGGATTCTCCGCGGATCAGCACCGTCGCATCCGTCTTCGCCACCCGATCGACCAGATCGCGCAACTTGATCATGGCGGGGCCGAGGTCCTCAAACGGATCCTCCGGCTCCGCGACGCCGGACGTTTCGATGGCCGCTTTCCCGGGCGCGTTTTGCGCTGTCGGTGTGTTCGCGTCGGACTTGTGCGGGGCATCCGCATCTTTGCGCCGCACGCGACGCAACGCTTCGTCGAGGTCGTCCAGCCGGATCGGCTTGGTCAGGTAGTCATACGCCCCCGCGCGCATCGCCTCGATGGCGTTTTCGACGGTGCCGTACGCGGTCATGACCAGAAACGCCGCGTCGGACCCGTTCTTACGGGCGCGTCGGACGAGCTCGACCCCGTCCGCGCCCGGAAGACGCACGTCCGTGAGGACCAGGTCCGTCGGCCCGGACTCCAGGCTCCGCAGGGCCTCTTCCGCCTCGCCCGCCTCGCGGACGCGGTGGCCCTGCTCGACCAGGTAGTCGCGCAGCATCTTCCGCTGGTTGGGTTCGTCGTCGACGACGAGCAGATCCAGCGGTTCGCTCATGTTTGGTTTCTAGCCGAGTGTTTTTGGAAAGGCCGCCCAACGCGTTAAGGGCTACCCGGTGGTGTATAGGGCAGCTCGAGCCCGAAACAGGACCCTCCGTCGGGAGATTTCGTGACTTCGATTGTTCCGTCGTGGGCTTGCGCGGCCGCAAGCGCCAGCGTCAGTCCGAGTCCCGTGCCGTCGGCGCGGCCGGACGAGAACGCCTCGAACAGGCGCCCGACCATCTCCGGCGGCGGCCCCTCGCCCTGATCCAGGACCTCGAAACGGATCCAATTCTCGCGCCGCGCCACGCGCAGCGCGACTCGGCCTCCGGGCGGCGTCGCCTGGACACCGTTGCGTACGAGATTCCAGAGCGCGCCCTTGAGTAGATCCGCGTCCGCCAGGATCACGAGTGCCGTCGCGCCCTCCGCAGTGGTTTCCGCCTCACTGTTTTCCACCGTGAGTTTCACTCCGCGCGCCTCCGACTCCGCGCGAGCCAGAACGGCGACCGCGTCGAGCAACTCGCCGGCCTGCACCTCCGTGCGTTTGGGGTCTTGCGGTCGCGCGTAGCGCAGCACGTCCTCAACTGTGCGGTTGAGCCGAAAGACCTCGTTCTCGACGACCTCGGCCATTTCGCGCACCTGGGCCGGCGCATCCTCATGCCGGCCCATGCGTTGGGCGGCGATGCCGATCGCGTTCAGGGGGTTTCGAACCTCGTGGGCGATCCCGGCCGCGAGCCGGCCAAGCGATGCCAAGCGCTCGTCGCGTTCGACTTGCGAGCGGAGGTCGTCGCTCCGGCGCTCGAGGCGGAACACGACCCACGCCGCGGCCATCATCAGCGCGACGAGCAAACCGCCCTGCAACAAGGTCGCGCGCAGTTGCAACGCGAGCGCCTCCTCGACGGGGGTGCGGTCGATGCCGACGAGCAGCGGGCGTGTCTCACCGTTGGGGAACGCCACCGGCCGCGAAAACAGCACGGCACCCTGTTCCTGCGCCGATTCCGCCTTGTTGCGATCGCCGAGGCGCACAAACGCAATCGGTGTTTCCGCTTCGAGGCGCTCCGCCAGCGCGATCGCATCGGCGGTTTTCCGCGCGCGGCCGAACACGCTCGCGTCCTGCAACAAGACCGCGGTGCCTCCGCTCGGCAGCGGCAACGCGCCGGCGAGCGCGGACGGGATGCCGGCGGACGGGGCGGAGAATTTCTGAACGACGATGCCGTCTTTTGCTTGCTCGACGATCGGGCGAACCGCCTCCTCCAGCGCCCGCAGCAGCCGGGATGGACTGACGACGCCGTGTCCGCGGGGCGGCACCGCGCGCGCCACCTCGACAAGTTGTCCCGCCGCGTCGAACAACAGGACCTGGTCGAGCGCGGACGCGCGCGCGAACCGCTCCAGCACACGCCGTCCCTCGGGTTCGCGCCCGGCCATGAACGTTGCTTTCAGGCGCATGGAGCGCTCCAGCGCGCGATCGAGTTCGTCGGTTGCGGCGAGACTCGCGCTCAGGCTGGTGGCGGCGGTCTCTGCGATCGCCGAACCAAATTCATTGAGCAGCGCGTCCAACCGCGCCCGCGAGTCCTGATAGGTGAGCACGCCGTGCAGGCTGGCGGCCGCGACGCAGGCGAGACATAGCAAGAGCAGAAGCGGAAGCTCGCGTACTCGTCGTTCGGACATGGACCGTCGATCCTAGCCCGGATGGCGAGACACAGGCTTCCACAAAAGCGCGACGCCCGGAGATTTGAGGTCGCCGGACGCCGCTCCTGCTCGCGGCGGATCGATCTCGACCCGTGGACTCGGGGCCGTCTCAACCCTCCGTCCCAACGGCGTAAGCCGCTGGACCAGCAACACTGTTGACGTCCCAACGGCGTAAGCCGTTGGACCAGCAATACCGTTGACGTCCCAACGGCGTAAGCCGTTGGACCAGCAATACCGTTGAACCAACTCGTCTCAACGCCGTGAGGCGTTGAACCAGCATCAACGGCTAGCTCAACGCCCTGCGTTGAGCTAGCTACAACCCGTCGTGCCGCCGCAGCTATTGCATTTCAAACATGTGCCGTTGCGCACCAGAGTGAACTGGCCGCACTCGCCGCAGGGGTCGCCCACGTATCCGAGGAGTTTGGCTCGGACGCGCTGTTCCTCCCCCGGGTTCGCGCTGGACGTCATCCGCGCCCCGACGGCCGCGGCGACTTCCCGAACTTCGTTCTCCACCGAGACGGTGACGGTTTCCGCGGGGGCCGGTTTGTTCGCCCCGCCATTCCCATTGCCGCCATTCCCACTGCCACCACCATTCGCCACGGGCGCCTTCGCGCGATTACGGTAGAGAGAGTCATTGTGGCGAGAGTCATGGTGGAGAGGTTCGCCGCTGCTCCGTTCGCCGGGCACGCGCACGGGGACTTGGCCCGACGTGACCGATTCTTCCTCCACGTACTCCGGCGCGGGTTCGCGGTTGAGTGCCTCCGGACGCAGGTCCTCGGGCAATACCTGTCCGAGATCATCCCGGCCGAGATACGTGATTGCGAGCTCGCGGAAGATGTAATCGATGATCGACGTGGCGCGTTTGATGCGCTCGTTGCCGGTGACCGGGCCGTTGGGCTCGAAGCGGCTGAACACAAACGCGTCGATGTACTCCTCGATCGGCACGCCGTACTGGAAGCCGAGCGAAACAGAGATCGCGAAGCAGTTCATCAGGCTGCGGAACGCCGCCCCCTCCTTGTGCATGTCGAGGAAGATCTCGCCGAGGGTGCCGTCGTCGTATTCGCCCGTGCGGATGTACACCTTGTGGCCGCCAACGGTCGCCTTTTGCGTGTAGCCCCTGCGGCGCTGCGGCATCCGGCGGCGCTTGGCGAGATAGCGATAGACGACCCGTTCGACCGTCTTCTCGACGACCGTCGTGTCTCCAAAACCCTGGGTTCCCGCGAGAAGGTGCTCCGCCTCGGATTCGACCGCGTCGTCATCGTCGGCCGTGACGTTGAGCGGCTGGCTCAGCTTGCTGCCGTCGCGGTAGAGCGCGTTGGCCTTGAGGCCGAGCTTCCACGAGAGTTGGTAGGCCGCCTTGGCGTCGTCCACGGTGGCATCGGACGGCATGTTGATCGTCTTGGAGATCGCGCCCGAGATGAACGGCTGCGCGGACGCCATCATGCGGATGTGCGATTCGGCGGACAGGTAGCGCTTGCCGATGCGGCCGCAGCGGTTGGCGCAGTCGAAGATCGGGTAGTGCTCGTCCTTTAGGTGAGGCGCGCCCTCGATGGTCATCGTTCCGAAGCAGAACTCGTTGGCTTCACGGATCTGATCCGAAGTGAATCCGAGCGCTTCCATCAAGTTGAAGCGCGGATCGTCTACGGATTCTTTCGCGATGCCCAGCTTCTCGTGGCAAAACTCCGGCGTCAGCGTCCCGACGTTGAGCAGGAAACTCAGGTCGAACGCACCCTTCAACGCGCCCTCGATCCTGCCGATCGACTCGTCGTCGAATCCCTTGGCGCGCAGGCTGTCGTGATTGATGTGCGGTGCGCTGCGCAGCGTCGTGTTGCCCCGCGTATAGCGCACGATCTCTTGGATCTGGACTTCGCTGTAACCGAGGCGTTTGAGCGCCGGCGGAATCGAGTTGTTGATGATCTTGAAGTAACCACCACCCGCGAGTTTCTTATATTTGACCAGCGCGAAGTCCGGCTCGATGCCCGTCGTGTCGCAGTCCATGACCAGGCCAATCGTGCCTGTCGGTGCGATCACGGTGGACTGCGCGTTTCGGTACCCGTGTTTTTCGCCCAGCTCGACGGCTTGGTCCCAGGAGGCGCGCGCCGCGTGCAACAGGTCCTTTGGGCAAACTCTCGCGTCGATGCCGACGGGGAGGATCGAGAGCCCCTGGTAATCGGCCGCAGGCGCGTCGTACGCCGCGCGCCGGTGGTTGCGCATTACGCGCAGCATGGACTCGCGGTTCCGGTCAAAGCTCGGGAACGGGCCGGCCTCGGACGCGATCTCGGCGCTCGTGGCATAGGAGGTCCCGGTCATGAGCGAACTGATCGCGCCGCAGATCGCGCGACCCTCGTCGGAGTCATACGAGATGCCCGACACCATGAGGTACGTGCCGATGTTGGCGTATCCGAGTCCAAGGGTGCGGAAATCGTAGCTGAGCCTCGCGATCGCTTTGGACGGGAACTGCGCCATGACCACCGAGGTCTCGAGCGTCAAGGTCCACAGACGGCACGCGTGCTGAAACGCCTCAACGTCGAGGCGCGTGGTCTCCGGGTCCACGAACGTCATGATGTTCAAGGACGCGAGGTTGCACGCCGTGTCGTCGAGGAACATGTACTCGCTGCACGGGTTGCTCGCGCGGATCGGGCCGTCGGTCGGGCAAGTGTGCCACTCGTTGATGGTCGTGTCGTACTGGACGCCGGGATCGGCGCACGACCACGCGGCGTAGGCGATCTGGTCCCAGAGATCGCGGGCCGAGATGGTGCTGGTGCACTCGCCGCTCGTGCGGCTCGTCAGCTGCCAATCGCCGTCGCGCTCGACCGCTTCCATGAACGTGTTCGGCACGCGCACCGAGTTGTTGCTGTTTTGGCCCGAAACCGTGAGGTACGCCTCGCCGGTCCAGTTGGTGTCATATGTCGGGAACTGAATCGACGTCCAACCCTGGCGGCCGAGTTGCAACACACGCTGGATGTAGTTCTCCGGAACCTCGAAGCGGCGCGCCTCGCGGATCTCCTTCTTGAGCGCGTCGTTTTTCTTGGCGTCGAACGCATCGTCGGAAAGTTCTTCCTTGTTCTCGTTGCACGCTTTCAGGATGCGGTTCAGGTGACGATCCGCGAGCTTGCTGCCGGCGACGAGCGCGGCGACCTTCTGCTCCTCCTTCGTCTTCCAGTTGATGAACTGCTCGATGTCCGGGTGGTCCATGTCGCAGATCACCATCTTGGCGGCGCGACGGGTGGTCCCGCCCGACTTGATGGCCCCGGCGGCGCGGTCGCCGATCTTCAGGAAGCTCATGAGGCCGCTGCTGCGGCCACCGCCCGAGAGCGGCTCGTTTTCGCCGCGAATGGAACTGAAGTTGGTGCCTGTGCCCGAGCCGTACTTGAATAGGCGCGCCTCACGGACCCAGAGATCCATGATGCCGCCGTCGCCAACGAGGTCATCGCTGACGGATGAGATGAAACACGCGTGCGGCTGCGGGCGGCTGTAGGCGTCCTTGCTCTTTTTGACCTTGGCCGCCTGGTCCACGAAATAGTGGCCCTGCGCGGGGCCGTTGATGCCGTAGGCCCAGTACAGGCCGGTGTTGAACCACTGCGGGCTGTTGGGCGCGGCGCGCTGTTGCGCCAGCATCGCGCACATCTCGTCGTAGTACGCGTGGGCGTCCTCTTCGGCGGAGAAATAGCCCGCCTTGTGCGCCCAGTACGTCCAGCAGCCGACGAGACGATGAAAGACCTGACGGCAGTCGCGTTCCATGCCGCGGCGCTCGTTTGCGGGAAGCGGCTTGAGCGCCGCCTTGTCCGCTTCGCTGCGCCACAACCACTCCGGCACGTCGTCCTCGGGGACTTTCTTGAGCACCGCGGGGACGCCGGCCTTGCGGAAGTACTTCTGGGCGAGGACGTCGGTGGCGACCTGGGACCAACCTTCGGGAACGATCACGCCCTCGCACTCGAAGACGATGGTCCCGTTGGGTTCGACGATGCGCGAGGTTCGTTTCGTGAAACGCAGTCCTTCGTAGGGGCCGGTTCCGGCGAATCCTGTCCCATCGGCTCCGTTCGCATTCCCTGCCGTCAAGTCGGCCGGCTCGGTTCCAGCAAAAAGGGACCGATCCAGCTGGGACTCACCGTGCTGGGCATTCTCCTGCGTCTTCGCTCGCGTGAATCGTCGTTCAATCTTCATCCGCATCCTCCGCCAACCGTTTTTCTGATTCAGGTTTCTGAATCAGGTCTCTGAATCAGGCTCTGATTCGGATTTCTGGATTTCCGAACGGGTTCCCGAATCCGGGCGCCCCGAGCAGCATCCCGCCATCCCGAACTCGAACTCCCGATTTGGAGCGCGCGCGCCCCGTGAAATCCCAACCACCCGACACTCGCTTTCAAACTCGATCATCGCTTCCACAAAACTTGGGCGGGCCACTTGCCCGGCCCGGCCATTCCAGTCCCGGCGCGCGTCCGATCCGCCGGAGCTCAGTTTCGCCTCAAACCACAACATCTAGTGTTAAGTATCGGTCGAAACCCTAGAAATGGTGCTCTTTGAAGCGGCTGGGCATTGTGCAAAAACTCGGGGACAGGATTTCAGCGCGTCGCGGGACGACCCAAATCGTTGCCGGACCAAGGGTTACGAAACCGATGGGCGCGGGACGCGCTGCGGGTGTTGCAACACGATGCTCTCGCGTCATTTGCCGGCGCTCTGTCGGGCCCAGTGGGCGGAACTGGAGACGGGACCGCCGACGCTTCGGAACTATAATCCCGCAATGCATCGTTGGATCTGCATCGTGATCTTGTTGGCGGCCTGCGCCGGATTTTGCGCGAGCTGCTCGGGCGAGCCCGAATCCGGGCCAAAACAGGCGACGGAGAAGTCCGAAGCCGCGGCCGCCGCCGACCCCGGCGAACCGGAAAAACCCGAATCCGAGCCGGATTCGCGGCCCTGGTTCACGGAACAGGCGCAGAAACTCGGCATCGATCTGCTCAACCGCACCGGAGAGCCGGGCAAGAAGCAGTTCATCATGAGCGCGGTCGGTCCCGGCGCGGCGGTGTTTGATGCCGACGGCGATGGCCTGCTCGACATCTATATCGTGCAGGGGTCGTGGCTGGTGGGGCGCAAGCGCGACAGCGTCTACGCGGGTGAGGATCGGCCGCGCAACGCGCTCTACATGCAACAAAGCGACGGCACGTTTCGAAACGAGGCCAAACAGCGCGGCGCCGATGACGACGGCTGGGGGTTCGGCGCGTGCGCGGCGGATCTGGACAACGACGGCGACCAGGACCTGATCGTGACGAACATCGGCAGAAACCGCGTGTTCGTGAACGACGGCAAAGGGCACTTTCAGGACATCTCCAAGGCCGCCGGGTTCTATCTCGGCAAGGAGTCCGACGTGGAGTGGTCCACCGGGATCGGCATCGGCGACTACGACCGCGACGGGCGTCTCGACGTCTACATCGGGAACTACGCGGACATGTTCGAGTGGATGCGCAACGATCCGGCGATCAAGTGGGACTCCAACGGGGGGATCATCAACGCAGCGGTCTGTGAGTGGCAGAACCTCCTCGTCTATTGCGGCCCCAAGGGTCTGCCGCGTCAGCAGGACCGCCTCTACAGAAACGTCTCGGGTTCCGACGGCGAGCTGCGCTTCGAGGACGTCACGAAGAGCTCGGGGGTGCACCGGTCGAACAAGGACGATCCCACGCGCGGCGCGCAATACGCGTTTCAGATCCTGTTCACCGACGTGAACCTCGACGGCTGGCCGGACATCTACGTTTCGAACGATTCGTCCCCGTCGTATTTCTTCGAGAATCAGCGCGACGGGACGTTCAAGGAGCTGGCGAGCCAGTACCAGATCTCGCTGAGCCGCGACGGCGAGGAGATGGCCGGGATGGGCGCCGATGCGGCGGACCTGAATCACGATGGCGTGCCGGAGATCCTGAAGACCAACTTCGCGTTGCAGACGTTCAACCTCTACGTATCGCATCGTGTCGGCGACGGCGTGGTCTACAAGGACCTTTCGAAACGCGCCGGGGTGAAGGAGGCGGTGTATGCGTCCCTTGGCTGGGGTGTGCTGGCGTTCGATTACGACAACGACGGCGACCGGGATCTCATGTTCGTGAACGGGCACGTCTATCCGGAAGTGGATGGGGCGTCGCAACTCAACATGAACTTCGCGCAGCTCAACCAGCTGTTTCGCAACGACAGCACGACGTACAAGGGCAAGACGCGTTTGAAGTTCCAGGAAGTGACGCGGACGATGGGTCCCGGTCTCGCGGTTCAGAAGAGCTCGCGCGGCCTCGCGATGTTGGATCTGCACAACGACGGCGACCTCGACCTCGTCGTCGTGAACCTGAACGAAACGCCTGACGTCCTGGTCAACGAACGCGGGAGCGAGAGCGGCCACTGGATCCGTTTTTCGTTTTCCGGCAATCCGGCTCGCAAGGTCAATCGCGAAGCGATCGGAACGCGGGTGAAGCTGACATCGGGCGATCTCGTGCGGCACTTCGAGATCCAACGCGGCCGTGGGTTCCTGGGTTGCAACGATCCGCGGCTGCACGTGGGCCTGGGCGAACGGACCGGAGCCGTGCAACTCGAGATCGTCTGGCCGAACGGCGACACGGAGACGCGCACGTTTCAGGGCGTGGACCGCCAGCACACGGTGGCGCAGAAATAGGGGGGGCGCTGGCGCTTAAGAGGGCGCTACGAGCCGCAGCGCGGGCGGCCGTGCTGGTCGAACTTGTCGGCCTTCGCCCACTCGAGCTTTTTGCGTTCGTGCAGGAGTTTGAGCCGCGCGGCCTCGTCGACGTTTCCGAGCATGAACTCGAACTTGTGCAGGAACCAGTACCAGATCGGGCATTCCGGGCGCAGCTTCACCTCGACGCGCAGATACCCGAGGCTCTCCTTCAGCAGTTCCGTGTTTTCCGCTTCGGTCCCGGGTGCAATCTTCTCGTCGACGAGTTTGCACCAATCGACGACCAGCCGGTGGGCACGTCCTTTCGGATACGACTCAAGCGTCTCGCGATAAAACGCGATCGCCGCATCCATCTGCGGACCGTCGCCCTCTTTCAGTCCCAGCTCGCGCATGAGCGCGGCGCGCGCGCGCACGACGTCGGGGTCGCGGCTGTTCACCGGAATTTCGCTCAGGATCTTCTTCGCCCGATCGAACTTCTGCTGGCCGAGCCACATCGTTGCACTCACACCGAGGAACTCGTCGCGCCGCTTCGGCATCAACTTTGCGCAGTTTCGGAGGTGGCGCTCCGCGCTTTCGAATTGGCTCAGTCCTTCGTCGACCACCGCCAGGTTTTGTTCCAGGGTGTTGCGGTTCTTGTGGTCGTTCGACAGATAGCGATCCGCATCGTTCAGATAGCGCTGTGCCAGCTCGAAGTCACCCGCGAGGAGAGTCTTATGGCCGAGCCTCATGGCGGCGATGCCGAGCGTCTCCTCAACGTGCGAGCGCAGTTTCAGTCTGGTGTACGGTTTCCACCCGAGCCGCGGGACACGGACCGCCTCGGAGAGCCGGTCGTAGCCGCGCCCGTATTGGCCGGCCGTTGTCGCCACGTAGCCCTCGAGGAAGAGGACCAGAGGGTCGTTGAAGTGGCTGCCCGTTGCTTTGGTGAGCCGATCGACGGCGGTGAAAGCCTGCTGGAACAACGAGTTGCGACGCGCGGGCTCCCGCTCCAGCTGGGCGAGCCGAGCGAGGGTGAGACCGCGGTAGAACTGTCCGCGCCAGTCGCCCGCGTCGGCGCGACACGCATCGTCGAACAGATCCGCTGCCTTGGCCAGGTCGCCGGTTTCGTACTCCTTCAAGCCGGCGCGAAACAGCTGCCCGGCAGTCTGCTGTTCTTCCTGCGCGTGGACGCACGCGGCGATCACGCCCAAAATCGCGGCTTGCCGCGCGAAGGCTGCGATGGCTCGGACCGTCATCCGGGGATGTTGCTCCACTGGATGACGCGCAGTCCGCGGCCGCCGCCGGCGACGAGCGCGTACCGGCCGGTTGCGGTGCTGCGCAAGGCAACACCGCGCGCGTTCAGGTTGATTTCGCTGAACTCGTAGCTGACCGATGTCGAGATGCCGCCCGCGGATTGGAAGACCACGAGTTCGGTGCCCGACGTGACTGCGATCGCGCCACCCGCCGCGGCGATGTTGACCGTGTTGACGCCGCTTTCGGTCAGCGGCTGCGCGGGAATCGGCAGGGCCGGCGCCGTGATGTTGAAGGTTTCGACTTGATCGTCGCCGCCAACGAACAGGATGGGGCCCTCGACGGCGAGGTCGAGCGCCCAGTTGCCGGGGGCGCCCACGGCGTTGTTGGCATAACGCGAAAAGTTCCCGGCGACCTGGAGTGCCGGATCCGTGTCGACCGACAGCGGCGGCAGGGCAGCGAGATTCACGGTGATCGAGATGATGCCGTGGCTGCCGTTGCTGAACACGGACGCGAACGCGTTGGTTCCGGTCGCGATCACATCGATGAACTTGTCGATTATGGGGGAAGCGGGAGTGAACCCGGGATTCGCGGTCCAGGTACCGGCGGTCGCATCGATGCTGGCGGATTCGAGCGTGTCGCCGCCCGTTGCGACGAAGAAAAAGCCGGCGCCGCCGGAGATGCCACCCGCACGTCCGGTCTCGTCGCCGTCGATCAAAATAGAGGCGCCTGCGCGAGAGAGGATCGCGGCGCTGAAGTCGGTGCCGGACGCGTTCAGGATCGCCTGCAGCGTGGGGATGTGCAGTACCGTGACGCTGTTGGCACTCGTGTTGGCGCCCACGGCCGCGCAGACGAGATGGACTCCGTCGATGACGGCCAGCATGTCCACGCGCCCGCCGGCAAAGTTGCTGCCGGGCACTGTGCCTAGGAGTTCGGAGGTGGTCAGCACCTCCGGAGTGGTCACGTCGATGACGTGCAGGCCCTCGGTGTCGGCACTCAAGAATGCGAGCGCTTGCGCGCCGACGACCGCGACTTCGATGTTGCGCACGTCGCCGTCCACACCCTGCGCGATGTCCAAGAACGCGACTTCGGTCGGCTCGAATGTCCCAGGGATGTTCGGCCTTCCGTCGTCGCCCTCGTCGCCCCCTTCGGTTTCGTCCTCGAACGCGGACGCCGGGAACTGCTTCCAGAAGTTGGCGAGGGTGCCGCTGCCGCACGACGGAACCAAGGTCATCGCGGCGAGCAGGAACAGGCAGGTGCGGGCCAAGTGGGTGCGGAGCATGTTGGTTGGACGAGAATTGTACCGCCCACCGTCCCTAGAACCCGGCATCGGCGGCCGTCACCGAGAACCCCCTCGCCCGTGTGCCCGCGAGGACCCGCCTCCGCTACCGTCCGCTTGCGTTCGGATCGGTCTGCGTTAACCTCCGGAGTTCCCCAAAACGGTGGGTGTAGCTCAGTCGGTTAGAGCACCAGATTGTGGTTCTGGGGGTCGGGGGTTCGAATCCCCTCACTCACCCCATCTTGGATCGAGGCCCCGGTGAAACACATCGGGGCCTCATCCGTTTAGGGCCGCGGCTTCGCGCTTTTAGGAGCGCGCTCGCCGGCTAGGTCGCCGGATCCGCGCCCGAATCGTCGGCCGCGCTCTCGTCCGCGTCGGGGTCGGATTCGTTGGTATCGGTTTCCGATTGGGGCTGGCGCTCGGCGCGCTCCTTCTCCAGGTGGATCAGGATTTCATCCACCCGTGCCGCCTTCTCGATCGATTCGTCGTAGTGAAACTCGAGATGGGGCAACGTTCGCGTGGTCATCGCCTTGCCAAGCGACTGCTGGATCGCGCCGCGCGCGTCGACGAGCGCGTGTTCGGCCTTGGATCGTTGGGTCGCCGCATCCAGCACGGACCAGCGGACGTGCGCGACGGAAAGATCGCGGGCCAGGGTCACACCGGTGACCGTGACGAACTGGAGTCGCGGATCCTTGAGCCCGTAGGAGACAAGCGGCGCGACGGTCTGCAGGATCTGCTTTTCGAGACGTTGGATGCGGCGGCGATCGACCATGGTGGGGCGATTATCGCTTGGGATGTCCCGATCCGGAAATTGGCATCGCGAGTCCCCTTGCCCTGGCTCCTTGCGGGGCGAGGGCCGCGGCTCAGAGCAGTTCGATCTCGTGGTCGATGACCCGGGCTTCGGGGTGGCGGCGCAGGAAATCGAGCAGGGTGTCGAGTTGGCCGCGGAGGTACGTGGCGTCGCTGGAAACCGCGGCGAAGCCCAGGACGGCGGATTTCCAAAGGTCCTGATCGTCGACTTCGGCAGCGCTGACGTTGAACTCCGCGCGCACACGTCCAAGGATCGACTTGACGACGTGCCGCTTCTCTTTGAGCGATCGCACGCGCTCCAGGGAAAACGAAACCTGTAGGATCCCGACGTTCATGGGCCGTCAGCATAAACAAGGGACCGATCGCTTAGCGACCAGCCCCGTAGTTTTCCATCTCAAACGCTTCGAACGCAATGCTCCAACGGCGTCCGCCGTTGGGCCAGCAATATAAGAAACGGACTTTGTAGCTTGGCTACAAAGTCCGTTTCTTCTCTTCCAGCTCGTAGGCCTCGATGACATCGCCTTCCTTGATGTCGTCGTAGTTCTTGATGCGCATGCCGCACTCGAAGCCCTCGCGGACCTCCTTGGCGTCGTCCTTGAAGCGCTTGAGCGACTCGAACTCGCCGGCGTTCATGATGACGATGCCGTTGCGCACCAGGCGGAGCCTCGAGTCGCGCTTCACCACGCCGTCCGTGACGAAGCAGCCGCCGATCTTGGTCTTTTTGTAGACGAACATCTGACGGATTTCGGCGTGGCCTGTGACGCTCTCCTCGGTGTCGGTGGGCATCAAGCCCTCCATCATGCGCTTCACCTCGTCCAGGAGTTCGTAGATCACCTGGTAGGTGAGGATGGCGACGCCCCTCCTGTCGGCGGCCACGCGCGCCTTGGCGTCCGCGACCACGTTGAACCCGAGGATGACGCCGTCGGACGCTTCCGCCAGCAACACGTCGGACTCGGTGATGCCACCGACACCGGAGTGCAAAAGCTTCACGTCGACATCTTCGGTGCCCTTGTCGAGCTGCGTGAGCTTGCCGCGGATCGCCTCGACCGAGCCCTTTACGTCCGCCTTCAAAAGCAGGCGCTGCTCGCGCACGTCGCCGCCCATACGGTCCATGAGCAGTTCGAAGCTGCCGTGCGCCTTCGCGGCGAGATCGCGTTCGCGGCGGCGCACGGCGCGGTCGTCGGCGACCTTCTTGGCGATGTCCGCGTCGTCCACGACCTGGAAGCGCCAGCCGGCCTCGGGGACCTCGTCCAACCCAGTCACCTCGACCGGCATGGAAGGTCCAGCCTCCTTGAGCTGCTGGCCGCGCTCGTTCATCAGCGACTTGACCTTGCCCTGGCTGGAACCCGCGAGCAGCGTATCGCCGCGCTTGAGTGTGCCGTTTTTCACGAGCAGCGTGGCGACCACGCCCTTGCCCGGCTGTTTGTTGGCTTCGACAACGAAGCCGTCCGCGGAGCGACTCTCGCTTGCACGCAGTTCGAGGACCTCGGCTTCGAGCGCGATGCGCTCCAGGAGATTCTCGATGCCCTTGCCCGTCTTGGCGCTGACCTCGACCATGGCCGTGTTGCCACCCCATTCCTCCGGCGGCAGATCGAGGGCGGCGAGCTGGGTGCGGGTCTGGTCGGGGTTGGCGTCGGGCCGGTCGCACTTGTTGATCGCGACGATGATCGGCACCTCGGCGGCACGCGCGTGGTTCAGCGCCTCCTCCGTCTGGGGCATCACACCGTCGTCCGCGGCGACGATCAGGATCACGATGTCCGTGATCTTCGCGCCGCGAGCGCGCATCTCGGTGAACGCCTCGTGGCCCGGAGTGTCGATGAACGTGATCGTGTGGTCCTTGTCGACCTGGACCGAGTACGCGCCGATGTGCTGCGTGATGCCGCCGGCCTCGCCGGCCGCGACACGTGCCTTGCGGATGTTGTCGAGCAGCGACGTCTTGCCGTGATCGACGTGGCCCAGGACGGCGACGACCGGCGGGCGCACGGTGGTGTCCTCGTCCGCAGACTCGTCGCCCTGCAACAACTCCTCGAGCTCGTCTTCGGCAGTCTTGCTCTGCTGGATTTCGACCGTTCGGTTGAACGCCTCGGCCAGGATCAGGACCATCTCCTCGTCCAGCGTCGTGTTCGGGTTCACGCGCACACCCTGCTTCATCAGGTGCAGGAGCAGCGTGTTCGTCTTGACGCCGATCTGCTGGCTGAATTCCTTCAGCGCGATCGGAACGACGATCGGGATCGTGCGGCCGGCGAAGATCTCCTCGGCCTTTTGCTGGTCGGCGTGGCGGCGTTCGCGCGTTTCCTTCTGACGGAAGATGCGGATGCCCCGACGCGGCGTGGGGCCGGGCCGCGTCGTGTCGAGGCGCCGCCCCTTGGTGGTCGCACGCGCCGCGGGCTGCAGGGGCCGGATCGGATTTGCCGGCGCGGGGACAACCGGCGGCGGCAGGCTGACGACCTCCGCGTCGCCGAGTGCGCGCTTCTTGAGCACGAGTTCGCCCGAAACGACTCGACGAGCCGTCTCGGCTGCTTCGGCGTCCAATACGCCCATTACGCTCTGAACGGCCATGCCCTTTTCTTTGAGCGTCTCCAGGAGTTCGCTGCTCTGGAGTTTGAGCTCATGGGCGAGATGGTAAAGACGAACTGACACGGGTTAGCGCACTTCCTCCGGATCTTCGAAGTCCTTGGCTCCGGTGAGTCCGGCGCCTCCAAGCTCGATGTCGTCGTCGAACCGGCCGATGCGATCCGGTGACTCCTCAAGCTCTTCCGAACCGACCTCGATCTCGGTTTCCGTCATGATGCTGATGTCCCACTTGCACAGCTTGGCGGCGAGGCGCACGTTTTGTCCGCGTCGTCCGATGGCAAGCGAGAGTTGATCGTCGTCCACCGCGACCTTCGCCCGCATGTTCTCCGGGTCCAGGATGATGCGGTTCGCCTGCGCCGGTTTGAGGGCGTTGGCGATGAGCTCTTCGGTGTCGTCGCTCCAACGAATGATGTCGATCTTCTCGCCTTTGAGCTCGTCGAGCACGTTGCGGATGCGCGTCCCGCGCACGCCAACACATGCGCCGATGGCGTCGACTTTGCCGTCGACGCTCCGGACGGCCATCTTGGTCTTGTAGCCCGCTTCGCGAACGAGCGCGCAGGCTTCGATCAGCCCTTCGGCCATCTCGGGGACCTCGAGCTCGAAGAGCTTCTTGATGAACTCCGGGTGGCTGCGGCTGAGGATGATCTTGACCTTCTGGCCGGCCTTTTTCAGATCCAGAACATACGCCCGGACGCGGTCCCCTACGCGGTAGTCCTCGCCGCGGATCTGTTCCGCCTTCGGGAGGATCGCTTCGGACCGGTTCACGTCGGCGATGATGGTCCCGCCTTCGAAGCGTTGGACCGAGCCGGTGACGATGGTGTGCAAGCGGTCCGCGAACTCGTCGAAAATAGAGTCGCGCTCCGCTTCGCGGATGCGCTGGATAATCACCTGCTTCGCGGTCTGAGCCGCGATCCGGCCGAGATCGAGCGGAATCGTGACATCACCGTCGGGTGTTTCTTCATAGGCGCGAAATTCGCCGGTCTCGCGGTCGATCTTGACGAGAATCTCGCCGGTCGTGCCGTACTGCCTACGGGCTGCGGTCAAGAGCGCGGACTCGATGCCCTCGAAGAGGACCTCGGGATCGATGTCCTTTTCGCGATGGATCGCATCGATGATTCGAAGCAACTCCTGCCCCTCCATCGGGTCTCCTTTCGCTCTTGCCCGTGATTTCGGGCCCTTCTTAAACAGAAAAAAGTGGGTCTGGCCCACTCCTGCACGAGTCCATTAGCCGCCTCACACCGGAGTGAGCGGTCCCAAGCGCGACCAGACTACGCAGGCTGCCGGGCCTGTCAAGCTGACGTGACGGTCCGCCGTGGCATCCGATTCGTATACCCCGGGCAGGAAGCCGCCCCGAAACGCCGGAGCGGCAACGTAACCAGGCTTTATTTCTATACTTGCAGGGATGCCCGGAAAAGACGCCACACGACTCCGCTTACCCAAGCACGGCATGGTTGCACGATTGCGTGCACACTTGAGGGTGGATGCTCCGTGGCAGGTGACGGTCGTCGTTCTGCTCGGGATCCCGTTGCTCGCCGGGGCCGTCTTTTACACCGTGGCGCATCTGCAAAAGACGGTGCAAGAAGAGCAAGGCCGGGACGGGGAGGAGGCGTGGTGCCGGGTCGCGCGCGATCACGGCATCGAGTCGCTGGAAAAGCCAGAGCAACTGAGCGCGCTCGGGCTCCATATCGACGGCCTGGCTCGTGGATACCCCCGGATCATCGAGTTCTTTCTGGTGCGGCCCGATCGAACGGTCGTGCACCACTACCTGAGAGAGGGTGCCAAATCCCGGGGGCAGGCTTGTGCGCTGGGAAGAAAGTTCGGCGACCGCGCGGTGCTCGAGCACCCCGCGCCGCGAGACGACGAAAACCCGATCGGTTGCATGGTCGTACCGATTCAGCGCGATGGGATCCTTCGCGCTTCGATCATCCTGCACACAGACCGCGACTGGGCGGAGTCCGGGCAGTTGCTTGGATCGCTCATCGATCGCACCGCGTGGAGTCTGCTTCCGCCGTTTGGCCTCTTTTATCTCGGCCTCGCGACCCTCCTCGTGCTCGCAAGTCGGAAGGCGCGCGAGTGGCGAGAGCGGGCGGCGGCGACGGAACGTCTCGAGGTGTTGCGTGCGCTTGCCGCGGGCATCAACCACGAGATCCGCAACCCGCTCAACACCGTGGCGCTCTCGATGCAGTACTTGGAGCGACGCGGCGGGGATCACGAGACCCAGGAGGTGGTGAGGTCCGCGCGTGCCGAGACCGATCGCATACGCGACACACTCCAGGAGTTTGTCGGGTTCACGCGGCTCGCAAGTCTGGATGTGCGCGAAACCGATTTGGGTGAGACGTTGCGCGCGGCGACACGGGAGACAGCGGTCGCCGCAAGCAAGCGCGAAGTGGAATTGAAATCCGGCGGCGACGCCATTGCCCGTGTGGACGGGGCCAAGCTCGCCGAGGCGTATCGCTCGGTCTTGGGTTTTTTGGTGGAGCATTCGGGCCGCGGCGGAGATGTCACGGCGCTCGTGAATTCAACACGCTCGGGGTGGCAACTCGTCGCCCGGGCGAATCCCGTGAGTCTGGACGAGAAAGCGGTCGAACGGCTCTTCGATCCCTATGTCCGCACGACGCCAAACGACGTCGGCCGCGGATTGGCGCTCGCACGCGCCGTTCTCCAGGTTCACGGCGGGGACTTGGTCGCCTTTTTGGAAGGCACAACGCTGATTGTCCGGGGCCGCGGACCACGCGCCCCGGGAGGAGAGAAGAGTCATGACTAAAGAGCAAGTACTCGTCGTCGATGACGACATGGCCCAAGCGGAGGCCCTCGTCCGGTTGCTCAACCTGGAGCGCGACATCGAAGCTACGGCTGTAGACAGTGCCGCGGCGGCGCTCAACGCGATCGAGTTGAGGCCGGCAGATCTTGTGTTGACGGATCTCAAGATGCCCGGGATGGACGGCTTGGAGCTGTTTCGGCAGGTCCGGCAGCGGTCCGTCGATGTGCCCGTCATGATCATGACGGCCCACGGAACGATCGAGACGGCGATCGAAGCGGTGCGCCTCGGTGTCGCCGATTTCATTCAAAAGCCGATCTACGCCGAGGAGCTTGTGCACCGGTTTCGCCAGATCTTCCGCGAGCGCACCTTGAACGCGGAGAACGTGGAGCTGAAGAAGCGGCTGCTCCACAAGACACGCGGCGACGCGATGCTCGGCAGCTCGCCGTCGATGGCGCGTTTGCGCGAGGAGATCAACCGGGTCGCGCGCACCGATGCCGCGGTCTTGATTCTCGGCGAATCCGGAGCCGGTAAGGAGCTGGTAGCGGACGCCTTGCACTACGGGTCGTCGCGCGCCAACGGGCCGCTCGTGAAGCTGAACTGCGCCGCGATCCCGGAGACGTTGCTCGAGGATGAACTGTTCGGACACGAACGCGGTGCGTACACCGGCGCGGAGGGTCGTCGGCACGGCCGGTTCGAACTCGCCGACAAAGGCACGCTGTTTCTCGACGAGATTGGCGAACTGCCGCTGAACCTCCAAGTGAAGCTCCTGCGGCTCCTGCAGGAGAGCACGTTCGAGCGCCTCGGTGGCTCCGAATCGATCACGGCCGATGTCCGCGTGATCTGCGCGACCAACCAGGACCTCGAAGCGCGCGTGCGCGCCGGGACGTTTCGCGAGGACCTCTTTTATCGCATCAACGTCGTGCCGCTGACCGTGCCGCCTTTGCGCGAAAGGCGCGATGACGTGCTGTTGCTCGCGCAGCACTTCGCGCGTGAGGCGGGTGCGCGCAACGGCCGTGCCTTGGACAAGATCGCTCCGGAGGCCGCCGACATCCTGCGCGCGCATGACTGGAACGGCAACGTTCGCGAGCTGCGCAACGTGATCGAGCGTGCGGTGATCATGGGCAGCGGTCCGGTGCTCCTTGCGTCGGATCTCAGTCTCAGCTCGCCGACACGCAGTCCGCGAGACTCGCAAAACGGCGATTCCGATGGGAGCCTCGTGCAACGTCTTCTGACTTCGCAGATCCCGTTCGAGGAGTTCGAGGCGCGGCTTCTGACGATGGCGCTGGAAAAAACCCACGGTAACCAGTCGCGCGCGGCGCGGTTGCTCGGCATGACAAGGCGGACGCTCCAGTACAGAATCGACAAGTTCAAGATCGACACGGCGGCGATGCGCCATTGACAGTGTTGTCTGCCCAACGGCTGACGCCGTTGGAGCCGTGCGTTCGAACGGTCTGAGATGGTTGCTTGGCGTTTGGGGCTGACGCCGGTGGAGCCATGCGTTCGAACGGTCTGAGATGGCTGCGTAGTTGGAGCCGTGCGTTCGGTGCTCCTTAGATGGATGGGCCCGTTGTTTACCGTCTCGACGGGCGACGTCGTTGGGGCGTCTCTGCGACTGATTTGCCACTGGGTCCGCCACGCGCTCCGCTTTGGAGGGAGTCGGCGGCCCAGACCGTAGAATGTCGGCCATGAGGCCGGCCCTGCAAATCGCTCTGGACTTTGTGGACTTGCACCGCGCGCAAGGCGTCGCGCGGGAGGCGGTGAGAGGCGGTGTCGATTGGATCGAAGTCGGCACGCCGCTTCTGAAAGCGGAAGGGCTCGACGCGGTCCGGGCGCTGAAGAAGGAGTTTCCCGCGCACACGATCGTCTGTGACAACAAGACGATGGACGCCGGCCGCATCGAGGTCGAATCGGCGGCCAAAGCGGGCGCCGGTGTGGCGACGGTTCTCGGGGCCGCGCCGGACGCGACCATCCGCGAGTGCATCGAGGCGGGCCGCACCTATGGCGTCAAGATCGCCGTCGATCTCGCCAACGTGGCGGACCCCGCGGCGCGTGCGAAACAGGCCGAGGATTGGGGCGCGGACTTCGTCAGCGTGCACTGCCCGATCGATCAGCAGATGGAGGGGCGCGATCCGTTCGAGGCGCTCCGGGCGGTCGCGGCGGCGGTTTCGCTCCCGATCTCGGTGGCCGGCGGCATCCAATCGGAAACCGCGGCGGACGCCGTGAAGGCGGGGGCCTCGGTTGTCGTCGTGGGCGGCGCGATCACGAAGTCCGAGAACGCCGAGGAGGCGACGCGAACTTTCAAGCGCGTTCTGGAAACCGGCGTCGGCGAGGCGACGGAGCACTTCCGCCGCGGCGGCGCCGACGACCTGCGCGAGCTGCTTTCGCGCCCGTCGGTTCCGAACATCTCGGACGGCCATCACCACATGCGCGTGCTCGACGATCTCAAACCGGTGGTTGCGGGCACCCACATGGTCGGTCGCGTCCTCACGGTGCGCACGTATCCCGGCGACTGGGCGAAACCCGTCGAGGCGATCGACGTCGCCGAGGAAGGGGATGTCATCGTGATCGATTCCGGTGGCGTGCCGCCCGCGATCTGGGGCGAGCTTGCGACCCACAGCGCGGTGCAGAAGAAACTCGCAGGTGTCGTGATTCATGGCGCGATCCGGGACACGCCGGTGATCCGTTCGCTCAACTTCCCGGCGTTCGCGCGCCAGATCACGGCGCGCGCGGGTGAACCGCGCGGCTTCGGCGAGATCGGCGCCGCGATCGAGATCGACGGGATCACGGTGCACACCGGCGACTGGATCGTCGGCGACGACGACGGCGTGGCGATCATTCCGCGCAGCCAGGCCGTCGAGATCGCCAACCGCGCGTGCGACCGCATGGAGATGGAAAACCGCGTGCGCAAGGAGATCGAGGACGGCTCGACGCTCGCGCAGGTCGTCGACCTCTACAAGTGGGAAAAACGATAGCAGTGTTGCTGGCCCAAAGAGCGGCTGGCCCAACGCCTGACGGCGTTGGAGCGTAGCGACGGGTGAGGCATGAACATCACGCTGAATGGCCAAGAGAAATCGGTGGAGCCGGGGACCAAGATCGGCAGCCTGGCGGACTCGGTCGTCTCGGATCGCAGCCGGATCGCCGTTGAGCAAAACCGCGTGATCGTGCCGCGGGACGACTACGACTCGGTGGACGTCGCGGACGGCGACGTGATCGAGATCGTGACCCTCGTCGGCGGCGGCTAGGAACTCGTACCTACTCGGCCACTTGGATCCATCGATCGCCGCCGGGGGTGACAGCGAGGGTCATTCCGGGATATTCTGGCACCGTGAAATCGTTCAGCATCGGGGACCACAGGTTTCAGAGTCGGCTCTTCGTCGGGTCGGGCAAGTACGCCGACTACGACCAGATGTTGGCTGCATGGGACGCATCCGGCACGGATTGCGTCACCGTCGCGTTGCGGCGCGTGGATCTCGACCACCAGGCCGAAAAGCGCAACCTGCTCGATGTGATCGATCGCGAGCGCTACACGATCCTGCCGAACACGGCCGGTTGCTACACGGAAGACGACGCGCTGCGAACGGCGCGGCTGGCCCGGGAGCTGGGTCTCGGCGATCTGATCAAGCTCGAAGTGATCGCCGACGAGCAGACGTTGCTACCCAACGCAGCCGCGACGGTGCGTGCGACCGACGTGCTTGCGAAGGAGGGGTTCACCGTCTTGGCCTACACCAACGACGACCCCGTTTCCGCGCGCCAACTCGAAGAGGCCGGAGCCGCGGCGGTGATGCCGCTCGGTGCGCCGATCGGTTCCGGGCTGGGTATCTTGAATCCGACGAACATCCGCATCATCCTCGATCGCGCGAACGTCCCGATCGTCGTGGACGCGGGCGTCGGGACCGCGAGCGACGTGGCCGTCGCGATGGAGTTGGGCGCGGACGCCGTCCTGCTCAACACCGGAATCGCGATGGCCGACGATCCCGTCTTGATGGCGCGCGCGATGGGACTCGCATGTGAAGCCGGGCGCGCTGCGTATCTGGCCGGGCGCATGAAAAAGCGGGAGTACGCGTCCCCGTCGAGCCCGCGCGCGGGGCGTATCCACGAGTGATCGCCTCCGCGGTGAGCGAAGCGCCGGTGGTCATCGTGGCCATGGGTGTGGGGGCGTTGACCCTCGCGGGGCTTCTCGTTTCGGAGTTCAAGCGCAAGCCGATCCCGCCGCGCAATCCGGAACCGTTCGTATCGGGCGTCGATCCCTGGGCGCTCGTACTGGTCGCGTTCTCGACGTACTTCGTGCAGGCCCTCGCGACGATGCCGCTCGTCGAGGTTCGTCCGGCGAACTACGTATTCAACGCCTGGACGATCGTGCTGCTGGCCGGAGTGGTTCTCGCCGTGATCTTGTTCGCGTGGGCGCTGGTTCACTACGGGTGGCGCCGCATCGCCCGTCCGATGGGAACACCGGTGCAGCACGTTTCGTACGGATTGCTCTGGCTCCTGGCGGCGCTCCCGCTGGTGTATGGCTGCGCGCTGCTGCTTCAGCAATTCGAGGTCGAGCAGGAACAGGATCTCGTCCGTATGTTGCGCGAACCCGGTTGGCCGATGATCGCGATCTACGCCATCGTGATCGCTCCGATCATGGAGGAGCTCGCGTTCCGCGGGTTCCTGTATGCGGCACTGAGGCAGTGGGTCGGCCGCCGCCAGGCCATCGTGTTCTCGGCCTTGTTTTTCGGGATCGTGCACGTACAGGGGTCCTACGCGGCAGTGGCGCCGCTGACGATCTTGGGCCTCGTGCTCGCGCTGCTAACCGAGCGGACCGGATCCTTGCGCCCGGCGATGATCGCGCACGGTGCGTTCAATCTTCTGACGGTGTTGACGGTCCGGCTTTGATTTTTGCCCAACGGCTGACGCCGCAGTGTCGTCTGCCCAACGGCTGACGCCGTTGGCGCCATGCGTTCGTTGCGTTTGAGATGTGATCGAATGCCGCGGGTCCTCCATAGCCTGCGAAGCGGGCGACGGGGGACGCCGTTGGAGCCATGCGTTCGAACGGCCTGAGATGGCTACGTAGCGTTTGGGGACGACGCAGTTGGTGCCGTGCGTTCGGTGCGTTTGAGATGGGACCGAACGCAGGGAGGCCGTAACGAGGGATCCGGCGGATCTGCTATCCTCCGCGCCCGATGGAGCGGCGCACCATGGAACCTCTCGGCGGCGCGCTGGTCGCGTCGACGGCGGTGATCGAGGGGGACGTCGAACTCGCGGATCGGGTGAACGTTTGGTGGAACACCGTCTTGCGCGGCGATGACGCGTCGATCCACGTCGGCGAGGGCACCAACCTGCAGGATCTCGTGATGGTGCATCCCGATCCCGGCACGCCGATTCATATCGGGCGCGAGGTCACCGTTGGGCATCACGCGGTGATTCACGGGGTGTCGATCGGGGATCACGCGCTGATCGGGATCGGTTCGATCCTGCTCGCGGGATCGGAGATCGGGGAGGGTGCCATCGTGGCCGCTGGGGCGGTCGTGCGTGAGGGCGCGAAGGTCGCTCCGCGCACGGTTGTGGCCGGGGTGCCCGCGCGCAAGATGCGCGACGTGACCGAAGCGGAATTCGCGGGGGCGCCGGGCCGCGCGGCCAAGTACTGGAAGGTCGCCTGCGAGCGGGCGGGACGCTGATGGAACGGTTCGCCGCGCTCCTGGGCATCGCCGTATTCCTGGGCGGCGCGTACCTGTTGTCCAAGGACAAAAAGCGCGTGCCGTGGCGGCTCGTCGGCATCGGCGTCGGGATGCAGCTCTTTCTCGCGGTGTTTCTGGTGCGCGACGAGTGGGTGCCGGCCCTTTGTTATGTGATGTGCGCGGCCGCGGCGCTCGCGCAAGTCGTCGGGCTGATCCGGCGCAGACCCCTGGCGCGCGACTTTCTCGCCAACGGCTTCGGTGTTCTCGCCATGTGGATCGCATGGATCTGTGTGGGGATTCATGCGTATGCCCGATGGGGGGACGATCCCGACCAGATTTGGCGGCGCTTGCTCATGGTCGCGGCGTTTGCGCTCGGTGCCGTGGGCATCCCCAGTTCCCGGGGGGCTTCGCGGCGCGCGATCTCGTTGGCCGGTTGCGCGGCGCTGCCCGCGTTGCTGACCGGTTTCGCCGGCGCGCCGCTCCTCCCGCGCCAATTCGGGTTTCTTGCGCTGCAGGGCGTCGGCGATGCGGTTTTGTGGGTGGTCGGGTTCGCGAAGGGCGGTGCCAACATGGTCTTTGGCGGGCTGCCCCAGGCCGGTGGGTTCGTATTCGCGATCGAGGTCGGCTCGATCATCCTGGTGTTCAGCGCATTGATGTCGCTGCTCTATCACATCGGGTTTCTGCCGTGGCTCGTCGGCATGTTCGCGCGCATGTTGCACCGCACGCTCGGGGTGAGTGGCGCCGAATCGATCTCCGCCGCGGCCAACGTCTTCGTCGGCCAGACCGAGGCGCCGCTCGTGGTGCGCCCGTATCTCGCGCGCATGACCGAGAGCGAGACCATGGCGTTGATGACCGGCGGATTCGCGACGATTGCCGGCAGCGTACTGGGCGCCTACATCAGCGTGTTGGACAATGCCGGCTTGCAACGCGGCGCCGCCGACCTGATCGCCGCATCCGTGATGAGCGCGCCCGCCGCGTTCGTGTTTGCCAAGATTCTCGTGCCCGAGACCGGAACGCCGGAGACCATCGAAGGCGCGAAGGTGAACAAGGAGGAGACCGGGCGCAACGTACTGGACGCGCTCTCCCTCGGCGTGACCGCGGGCACCCGGCTGGCGGTGAACGTAATCGCGATGCTGCTCGTGTTCTACGCGTTCGTCTACCTGTTCGACGCCGCGTTCAGTTGGATCGGGTCGGAAATCATGGGCATGGAGGGGTGGACATTTCGCAGCGTGTTCGGCCACGTGTTCGCCCCGTTCGCGTTCCTGATGGGGACGCCGGTCGAAGACTGCGTGAACGTTGGGCAGTTGATCGGGACCAAAACCGTGTTCAACGAGTTCGCCGCGTACGACGAACTCGGGAAGATGATCCAGAACGGCGAGATCGGAACGCGAGCCCAGGTCCTGAGCACCTACGCACTGTGCGGATTCGCGAATTTCATGTCGATCGGAATCCAGATCGGCGGCCTCTCGCCGCTCGCGCCCAACAACCGTCCGCTCTACGCGCGCCTCGCCTTAAAAGCGATGTTCGCCGGCGCCCTCGCCTGCCAACTGACCGCGTGCATAGTCAGCGTAATCGGCCAGTTTGACTAGCCCAACGGCTGACGCCGCAGTGTTGCTGGCCCAACGGCTGACGCCGTTGGAGCCTCCCGTTCGATGGTGGAGGACGCTTGTATTGGCCCAAGGCGTCCGATTCGCGGGTCTTGGGGCGACAGGCGTTCGAAAGGTCGACAGTCCGCGGTTCACGAGTCCATCTAAGACGCTTCGAGCGCGTGGCTCCAACGGCGTCAGCCGTTGGGCAGGAGACACGGCTCACACGGGCATGCCGATGATTTGGGACTCAAATACCATCGTGCCGTCGACGAAGCCTTGGGTGTCGAAGATCGCGCGGCGGGGACGGAGGTTCACCACCTTGCCGGCGATGATCAGTCGTTCCCCGGGGGTCACCGTCCCGCGAAAGCGCGTATCGCGGATACCGCCGAATCCGAAGAAGCGGTCGGGCTGATCGAACGTCGCGCGCCAGTAGTACGAACAAAGCTGCGCGGCGGCTTCGACCATCAGCACGCCCGGGAAGATGGGGCGGCCGGGGATGTGGCCGCGCACCCAAAAGGCGTCCTCCGCCAATTGCAATTCGCCGACGATGAACCCCTCCTCGGGGGCGAAACGAATGATGCCGGTGAGCAACTCCATCTCGTGGCGGTGCGGATTCACCGCGCGGATCTCGTCGGGCCCGAGTTGGAGGCTGTTCAGATCGAGGGCGTCGAGATCGACGAGTTGCATCGGGGGCATGGGCGACAACCCTACGCGCTAGCGACTTTGATGACCACATTGACGCGTAGCCGAGCCCCCATACGATACGCGGCTCGATTCATGCCGCTGTCCGACCAGAACCCCGATCCCGTCGAAGTCCTGCTGCAGGAGCCGAGCATCGGCCGTCGCCCGGCGCTTCTCAACGGGATCAACCTGATCGCACCGTTGCTGATCCTGGTGGTCGCGATCGTTCTGCTCGAGCGCTCGGGCGATCTCACCCGCGTTTCGCGCGCCGTCGGCGTCGCGTTTTTTGCGCTAGGCAAGTTGATCATCGTCTTCGGCGCGGCGCCGGACGCGATGTTCAAGATGACCACCTGGGAGTTGGCTCCGATGGTCGTCTTCATGGACCTCTGGTTGGCCTACTTCCTGGGGTTCAACCTGCACTTCATCTACCGGGTCCCGCGCGTGGGTCCGTGGATCCTGCGCGTGATGACGTTTTGCCGCTACGTGCTCGAGCACCGTCCATGGATGCGGCGGTGGGCGTTCACGGGCGTGTTTCTCTTCGTATTCATCCCGGTCACCGGGACCGGCGCGCCGGCGGCCTGCATTCTCGGCCGGCTCGTGGGGTTGCGCGCCACAACGGCGTTTCTTGCGATCACGGTCGGATCCGTGACCGGCTGTTTCTTGCTCGCGACGTTTGCCGCGCGGCTGGAGCCGGTGTTCGAACAGTTCCAGAACGAGTGGTGGTTCCGGTCGGCGGGGTACGCCGTACTTGGTATTCTCCTTCTGCTTCTCTACCGTTTGGGCCGCAGGCTCTCGAAGGCGGTGAACGCTTTCGCTCAAACGCCGCATCAAGAAGCGGGAGTTCGGAAATGAGAACTTTGGTTCTGGTTGGTTTGATGGCCGCCACGCTTTTGGGCCAAGGCGACAGCGGGGGCGAGGCCAAGAAAGAGGAAAAGCACGTAGGGGTCGCGGAACGCGAACTGGACGAACCCGGCGTCAAGATCGAGGACCCCGCGGTTGCGCGCGAGAAGCTGACGCAGTTCGAAAAGGCGTTCAAGAAGGAAAAGGACCAGTTCAAGAAGGCCGATCTGGTCAAGGACCTCGGCGAGTGGGTCCATCCGCTGATCATGAAGCGGGCCCAGAAACTCGCGAGGGACAAGAACAGGTTCGTCGCCATCGAGGGTGTGTTCGTTTGTGCCCGCCAGGGGACCAATCCCAAGGTCGGAAAGGCGCTGCACAAACTCCTCAAGACCGAGAAGCGCACGGACATCGTGTGCGCGCTGCTCGTGTCCATGGGCAAGGTCGGCTACACGAAGGGGATGAGGGAAGCGGAGAAGTACTTTCGCCGCGACACCAAAGACACCCACCTCGCGGCGACCCGGTACCTGGGCTACATCAAGGCGAAGTCAATGTTCAGGAAGCTCGCCGAAAAGCTCGATTACCCGCGGCCGGCGAACGCCAACGACCCCACAAATCCGCCCACGGCGTGGTGGAAGGAGCGCTACGACGAGTGGGAGATCATCGTGCCCCACACGCAGTGGGCGCTCGCCCAGCTCGTCCCCGGCGAGACGTTCGAGTCCGTGCGCGAAGCCCGCGAGTGGGCTCAAAAGCACGGCAAGAAACACGGCGTGAAGTGGTAGCCGGTTCATCCGTACCCGATACGGTTTGGACGACTCCAGCGATTCCGCGCGGGTTTTGACCTAAAGCCCTGCACGAATGGCACCTCTCGACCGTCTGGTCCTGAGATGGAAGTGCGGACAGCCACCGTTTCGGGCCTGCTCGCGCACGCCTCGAGATTCTCACCGGCTCGGGAGGGGCCCGCCCCGCGGATTTGTCTAGATAGGCGGTCGCGGTTTGGGCGCGCCCAGCCGCTACAATTTCCGCGCTACCCGAGCCTCCCGCTACTGTGCCCTCCGCTACCGCGTCCTCTACAATGCCCCGATCCTTCCTCAGGGCCCCGGACTAAGGGTGCGGGAAGGGCCGGAATCCGATTCATGCGTTTGATGGTGCGAACCACAAAGACGGCCGCCGCGGCCATTCTCCTTGCTCTTTCGGGCTGCGACGCCGGTCCCGGGCCGCCCGGCCGTGGGGATTCCGAAACGACGCGGACCGCCCCGGCCGATCGCGCGATCTGGTGGCAGGACGCCACGGTGACCGAGTCCGGCAAGGAGCGCATCCTCGCGCCGCGGGAGCTCAACGCGCTCTTGGCGCGCGGTCGCGAGTTCGGCTTTGACCGCGACGACACCTGGTGGAAGGAAAAACGCCGCTGGGTCTCCAAGCGGGTGCTCGCGCTGGATCCCGAGGACTTGTAGGCCAACGACGCCGAGGGGCGCCGGGCGTTGCAGAGCGCCGAGGGTTTTGCGGGCCTCTGGAGCCGGATGCTCGGATGTCGCGCGCCCAACTCCGAGATCGATTCGCTGATCGAGCAATACGATCCGTTCGTGCAGGACGGGAGCCCGCACTTTGTCGGTTCCGGGGAATGGGAAGTCATTACCTCCAGGCTGCAATCGGTCCGTGAGTACCTCGATCACCTTGACCGCGATCACCAGTACGCGGTGCAGCAGATCGCGCTCAGCCAGGTGAAGCGTCATCCGCTTCTGAACCGCTACCCGTTCGTGCACATCACGGCCGGGCCTTTCCTGATCTTTTTCAGCGCGCGCGATCTTCAAACGATCGAGGGCGAAGACAGCGGGGCCGAGGCGGATCGTGTGGCGTCCCGTCGCGAGTACTACGTCAAGCGGCTCGAGCGGATCCGAGACCTCTACGAAGGCGTGCTGCAAGCGATGCGACGCCGCTTTCCGGAATTGCCGGATCTGCACGCGCGCACGGATCAGGCGCTTTTCAAGCAGTGGATCTTCGGCGACGTCGATGCGTATCGCGACTTCGCCGAGGTCCTTCGCAAGGAAAACGCGGCGCGACCTTATCGGTCAGGTTTTTTCAATCGCAAGGACGGTTGGGCGTTCCTGTTCGAGCTGCCCGCGCAGCCCGCGGGGATGCCGGCGCTACCCGTCCGAGACCCGGACGAAGTGGACGCCACCGGCCGCGCGCCGAAGTTCAACCCCGGTTCGATTCGACGCGGGAGCCACCCCCTCGAAGAGACGGCGGCCTATCTCGCGACGCTGCAGATCCTGGATGCGTGGGGGCTCGACAAGAAGGACCGCACGATCAACCACATGCAGAACTCGCGGGCGCTCTGGCTGCGCGAGGGGCTGGCGGCGGACCTGGCGGCCTCTTTGGTGAAGGAGCCTGCGATCGGGCAATTGCTGAAAGAGGCCCACACGTTCAAGCTGGACCTGCCGCTGCGCGCCGTGCAGAAGTTGGCGGAATGCGGGACGTGGTTCAATCTGCATCTTTATCAGGAGCCGGTGGACCTCGACGACCAGCGGCGGGCGCGTAGATTACGGTTTCGCGGTTCGTATTCGGACCTGGCGTGGCTGTTCGTCGACACCGTGCGGCGCGAGCCGTATCGAGCGGCGTTCGTCCGCTTCTTGCGCGATCAGGCCACCGGAGCGAGCCGGGGTGGGGTCGGTGATTTTGAAAAGGCGTTTAAGATCGAGAATGAGGCTGGCTGGGCGGAACTGGAGTTGTCGCTCCGGGGACGCTGGGATGAGCTGGCTAAGGACGGATAGGAGTACACCGGACAATGCGTACCCAGAAGTGCACGAACTGCGGAACCACCCTTGATGTGACGCAGCTCGAGAAGGGCTCCAAATTTGCCTGCTCGACATGCGGCGAAGTTCTCTCGGCGGGCGAAGCCGTCGCCGTGAAGCGTTCGCTGAAAGACGGCCCGGCGTTTCAGCCGAAGACCGGCAAGCAGGCGAGCACCGGCGCGACGCCGACGCGCGGTAGCCGTAGCTCCGCGGCGGCCCCCACGGGACGGCGTTCCAGCGGAACCAAGACCGCGGCGCGGACCGGCGCACGATCGCGCCGCCCGGCAGAGGACTACGACGAGGCCGCGCCGGCGAAGAAGTCCGCAATGCCGTTGATCGCGGGGGTGGGCGCCATCGTCGTGGTCGGCATCGTCGTCGTCGTCATGTCCAACAGGGGTGGCGAGGACACGGCCGGCTCCGGGAGCGGCGGCGGCGGTAGCGTCGCGGTGGCCCCGAAACAGAGCCCCGCGGACTGGTGGGGCGAGATCGCACTCAACGCCGACGGCACCGAAAAGGACCTCGAGAAGGGCGCGATCGAACGCATCTTCAGCGAAGCGAGCTCCAAGGAGTACGACCAGGACGCGGCATTTTGGGGCGCGAAGAAGATGGCGCTGATGGCGCAGCTCCTGAAGGTGGACCCGAACAACGAGACAGCCAATCGCGCGGCCGGGAAGAAGGCACTGCGCGACCATCCCGGGTTCGAGGAACTCTGGATGAAAGTGACCGCGGAGACGGGGTTGCCGGAGAACATCGTCGCCTTCCGCGACAAGTACGAGGACCGCGTCGAAGCGGGCGAGGATGTTTGGCTCGATACCCCGGAGTTCACCGAGGTGAGCACCGAGATGACGGGGATCAAGAAGTACCTCGAGGAGCTGGCCAACGACCCGTACCGGAAGCAGATCCTGAGAGCGATCGAGCGCACCAAGAACCACCCGGTTCTGATGCACTACGAATCCGTCCAGGTCGTGGCGCACCCGTTCATCGTCTTCCTCGGTTCGCGCGAGCTGAAGGTGATGGAGGACACACCCGAAGAGAAAAAGCGCGTCGCGAAAAAGCGGAAGGAGATGGAGATCGAGGCGGAGAAGTACCGCAAGATCTATGCGGGTTTCGTCAAGCACTGGGACGAGAACTACCGAAAGCCGATGGGCCTTCCGAAGCTCAAGCCCTCCGACATCCTCTTCCAGTGGATCTTTGAGGACAAAAAGGGACTCGACGCCTACCAGATGAAGGCCGAAGGCCGTCCGCTCCCGTCGGGCGTGCTGGGGTATTTCTCCCCGTGGAACCGCTGGGTTTTCTTGTTCCTACGCGAAAACGACGAGTCCAGCGGAATCAGTGCGCTCAACGTGATGTGTCATGAATCGACGCATCACCTGCACTGGAAGTTCTCGGAGGATCCGAAGGACCGCTTCACGAACTACTTCGATGAAGGCGGTTGTGTCTTCTTCAACGAGGGTTTTGCGGAACTGCTCGGTGGTTCCGGCCGCATCAAACCGGGCACCGATGGCGAGCCTGAATTCGAGTGGTACGCGATCGGCCGGCTGGAGGGGATCCGCAGAATGAAGAAGAACGGGGTCCCCCTGCTTCCGATCAAGGACCTGGTGCCGCGCGAGAGCTACTCCGAATACCAGAACTGGATCCGGGACAGCTGGATCGAACGGGTGCGCCCGATAACGCCCGAGGCATCGCACAAATTCCTGAGCCCGCGCTACTACTTCGGTGCCGCGCTCTATCCGCAGTCCTATGTGCTTGCGACGTTTCTGACGCACTACGAAAACGGCAAGTACCGCGAGAAGTTCCTCGAGTTCGCCATGGCGATGTTCCGGGGTCGCATCAAGCCCGCGAAATATGGCGGTGACGGTGAGAAGCGCTGGCGCGATGCCTACGGCGCTTTCGTCGAGATCTTCTTCGACAACAAGAACGAGGAAGCCGCGTTCGTGGCGATGCAGAAGGAGCACGATGCCTTCCAGGACGAGTTGCTCAAGAATGCTCCCAGGCCGCCCAAGCGGAAAGATCCCGCGGAAGAGGAAGACGACGAGGAAGAAGACGAAGACGCCGAGAGCGAGCTCGAGGGTGTCGACGACGACGAGGACGAAGAAGAAGACGACTAGTAGGGCGATTCTCGGCAGGCACCCGATCACTCAGTCCTAGCCACGGGCGGCGTTTCTCCAGCGGGGGGCGCCGCCCGCTTCAATTGGCGGGCGGTGCCGCCAGACGGCCTACCCCGGTGGCGCTACTTGCCCTGCGGCTTGAACGGCGCGTAGCCCGGGAGGACCTCGTCGACCCGCGCGAGGCCCGCTTCGTCTCCCGCCTCGCTGAACGCGCGGTACGCTTCGCACCAGCGCCCGTTGGCCGCCGCCGCCTCGCCCGTCGCCTTCCAGGTCGCCGGATCGCACTCTCGGCCATAGCGGCGCATGGAGAGCAGCAGGTGGGGATGCCCTCCCGACACCGCCAGCTTTTCGATTTCACGGATGGCGGCCTCGTCCCCGGCGAGCAGGAAGAGGTCGAGCGCCTCGGTGGTTTGGCCCGCCGCGAGCAACAATCGGGCGGCCGCGATCCGCTCTTCGGAAGAAACTTTCGGGGAATATTTGAGGACGCGAAGGCGCATCGCGTGGGGTGTCACGGCCATGGTTTTGGGAGTGTAACCGGCGCAGGCCGGGCCACCGAGCTTCGATCTAACCGTATTGTTGGTAAACGTTTACGCCAGTTCGCACGGCCCACGATCGGTCCAGTTGCACCGGCGGACGTAAACCGTTGCTGGGAATGGAGTTCCAGAAAAAAACAGGTTGACTGTTTTCAAGAGCGGTCTAGATTTGGGGACGTAAGAGCCGATGAATAAAGGATATAAGTCAGTTCGGCTCTTCCGGCTTCGGCCGACCCGGGCATGGGAGTTCGGGCTCTGCCGGAATCAGGATCGAGTCCTCGATCAGGATCGAATGCGATGAGCGGTGAGCACAATCCTTCATCCCTGGGCAGCGTTCAGGCGCCCGCCGCGACCCATGACTCCCTGCACGGCCATCCCGACGATGGCCGCACGGTCACCAAGAAAGAGCTGGTGAGCCGGATTGCGGACCGCACGGGCCAGACCAAGGTGGTGACCAAGGACATCATCCAGATGTTCTTGGACGAGATCATCACGGAGCTCGGACGGAACAACCGGTTGGAGTTCCGGGAATTTGGCGTTTTCGAGATCAAAGAGCGGGCAGCCCGCAAGGCGCAGAATCCGCGCACCCTCGAAAAGGTCGATGTTCCCGCGAAGCGGGTCGTGAAGTTCAAGGTGGGACGCCTGATGAAAGAGCGCGTCGGCCTCGATTAGGACTTTTCGCTCTGCGAAGGGGACTAGGCCAGCGTGTCGCGAAAGCCCGTAGCGCCGATGCGCGCGCGACGTGCCCACGTCGCGGGATCGTTCTATCCCGCGGAACCAAAAGCACTTGCGCGATTGGTCCGGGAACTTTTGTCGGCTGCCGGCGCCGCGATCGACGCCCCGCTCCACGACGCCCGATGGGGCGGGCTGGCGCCCCACGCCGGATATGTCTACAGCGGCTTCACCGCGGCAGCGCTCTACGCATCGGTGTCTGTCGAGCCCGAGACCGTCGCTTTCTGCGGGAGCGTCCACGTGCGCGGGTTGACCTGTTCGGCACTGGACGCCCATCGGGAATGGCAAACCCCATTGGGAGCGATCGCGCCGGACCGGACGCTTGGCGACGCGATCCTGGCGGCGGCAGGCGATCTTGCGCAGGCGAACCCGGTGGCACATGACCAGGATCACGCGATCGAGGTGCAGCTGCCGTTTGTACAGACCCTGTGGCCCGCGGCACGGTTTGTCGCGATGACGGTTCCGGCGGATGACCGTGCGTCCGCGCTGGGAGAAGCGATCGCCGCGGCCGCGCGGTCCACCGGTCGCCGAATTCTGCTCGTGGCATCCAGCGATCTCACCCACTACGGCGAGCGGTTCGGATTTACGCCCTTTGGCAGCGGCGAGGCGGCGCTGCGGCGCGCGCATGGTCAGAACGACCTGGAACTCCTCCAGCGGCTCGAGGCGATGGATCCGGCCGGTGCGCTCGCGCACGCCGGTCAAAACCGAAGTGCGTGCGGCGGGGGGGCGCTGGCGGCGGTGTGGACCGCGGCGGCCCGCCTCGGGGCCACCGGAGCCCGGGTCCTGGCCCAAACTTCCAGCTCGGCCGAAGAAGGCGATCCGCGGGCGGCCGCTTCGGTTGGCTACGGCGCCGTGACGCTCGTCGGATAGGCGGCCGGTTGCGTCGGAGGGTGTCCGGGATCGGGTGTGACGCTCAGGACTTTCGGGGTCCGCGGCGTCGTTTCGGGTTGCACTCGTCAAACATCAGCGCCAAGACGTTTAGAATTGGCGCCATGAGTGGCGACAGCCCCAACACCGGCGAGGAGATTCAGCTCCACTTTTGCCAGATCACGGGAGCCTCGATCCCGCAATCGGACATCGACTCGGGCCTGGCCCGGGCCGTTCCCGGCGGCTTCATCTCCGTCGCCGCCGCAGCCGCCCAGGATGCGATTGTGGCCCGGGGTGCGGCGGGTGTCGAACCCGCGCCGGCATCCGGCGGAGGGTCCGCCCACGCGGTCGTCGTGCTGTTCTTGCTCTACGTCGTCGGCGTGACGTCGTTTCTGCTCTATCGCGAACTGAACCCGATTCCGCCCGACATCGAGCTGCCGGCGATGGCGACACCCGGGGATGTGCGTGCAGTCGATCAAAAACTGGAAGCGCTGATCGCGCAGTCCCGCTCGGATCTCAAAGAGGTGCGGGCGGTGCTGGCGCGTCACGCGGGCCACCTGAACGGTTTGTCCGACCAGCTCAAGAAAGACGCGGACGAAAACGCCCACGTGCACCGCGAGTCTTTGGCCCGCGACCAGGAGCTTCTGCGCGAGGTTGCGTCGCTGGCGCAGCGAACGCTTGGAATGTCACGCGAGGTCGAGAGCATCATCGAAGAGACGATGCGTACCTGGCGCTCGGATCTCGCAAGAACCAAGACCAAGGATGGAAACGGCGAGCCCAACCCGCCCAAAGACCCGAAGCGGAACCCGGACAAGGGCCGCGAGGATCCCGAGGTAGCGGCCAGGCGATTGAAGGTCCAGGAACACGCGCGCAAGCTGCTCAACAGAAACACCCCCGAGACCGCGCGATACACCGCGGCCGTCGAGTTGGGCGACATGAAGGATCCGTCCGGGGTCGATCCGCTGATGAAGGCGCTCGAGACGGACAACAACGACCTCGTCCGCCGCGGCGCCGCGTGGTCGCTAGGCAAGCTCGGCAAGCACTCGCTGAAGGCGTTTCCGTCGCTTATCCGGTTGGTCGGTGGCAAGAACGAATACGTCGCCTACACCTGCGACAAGGCCCTCGAGTCCATCTCCATGGATGCGACCGGCCAGCGCATCAACTTCGGTTTCGATCCGGCGATGAAATCGAAGCAGCGCAGGCGCGTGATGCGTAAGTGGGACGACTGGTGGCAAGAGAACCGCGAACGTCTGCTCCAGGGTTAGAAGCCCTCTTGGGTCCGGGCGTCAGCGACTCCGAGCCGACGCGGTAAAGCCGTCGGTGAGCGCGCCGGTTCGCGCTGCGGGGAGTTCCGTTTGTTTTCGCTCCGCGTGTCGCGCTCCCGCCCACGCGTCGTCTGGGAACTGTTTGCGCAGCGCGTCGAGCGCCGCTGCCGGTTCGCGCGCCGCGTTCGCGCCAGGCTGATGCATCCGGAAAAACGCGGCAACGGTGAGGGCGTCTCTTTGCTCGGGCAGGGTGCGCGCCCGTTTTGCGCGGCGGAGAAACTCTCGTTCCACCATCGACCGGGAACGCGGGTGCGGAAGGAGCTCTTGGAGGTTCAGCCGCAGCACGGTGTTTTCCGGCAGCCGGCGGTAGGCAACGCGGATGGCGCGCGCGCAAAGACGAGTGGGCTGTCCGTCGCAGCTTGCCGCGATTCCGGCAAACACCAACGGAACGCCTTGTCCCGGCTCGAACATTAGGCTCTCCCCGAAGGCATCGATCGCGCGCTGGAAGAAGCCCTTCTTCAAATAGTCGACGCCGAGTTCGAAGTAGCCGGATGCGGGATCCGCGCGGCCGACACCAGCCAAGAGCAGTAGAGAAACCAGCACCGCGCCTCGCACGGATCCCAGCATAGCCATGAGACGCCGGTCCCGGCGCGACTATTCCGTGGCCGCTTGCGGCGCCGTTTCGGCGAGGGCCTTCTCGTACAGGCGCCAGCGCTTGTACGGAACCATGTGGTGAAGGGCGAGGGCATTCAGCATCGACTTGTTGTCCGCCAACACCCACGAGGCTTCGGCCCAAGTGTGATACCGCTTGAGGCCGTGCGTGTAGACCTCCTCGAGCAACAGCGCCACGGTTCCACGCACGCGGTGTGAGGGGACGACGCCCAAAAGCACGCAGCGGACGCGTGACTCGACGTGCTTGGCCCGCAGCAGGTGCCACCAGCCAAAGGGCAAGAGCTTGCCGCCGAACCGCTTCGAGACCGTGTTGAGATCCGGGATGAGCAAGACGAGGCCGACGATGTCCCCATCCTTCTCCGCGAGCATTACGAGATCGCGGTGCATGATCATCTTCATGTCCCGCGCTTTGTGCAGGAATTCGTCTTTCGGGATCGGGACGTGCCCCCAGTTTTCCGACCACGCTTCGTTGTAGACAACGCGCAAACGTTCCGCTTCCGCGTCGAAGTCGGAGTAGTCGAGCGTGCGAACCGTCACGCCGCGTTTGCGCGCGAGGTTCGCGAACTTCTCGAGCCGGTTGGGGCCTCCGTATTCGAGGGGCCCCGCTGTGGCGAGCATGTCCATTGCGCCGATATATCCGGCTTGTTCGAACAAGGCGCCGTAGTAGCTCGGGTTCCACGTCGTATCGATCGCGGGTGGGGTGTCGAACCCCTCGACCAGCACGCCGGCCGTGTCGTGGATGCAGTAGTTCAGCGGTCCGCGCGCGTGCGTGATCCCGCGTTCCTTGAGCCAGGACTCGGCCGTCGCGAACAAGGCCCGCGCCGTCTCTGCATCGTCCTCGCAGTCGAAGAACCCGACCGCACCCATGCCGGGCATGACGCCCTTGAGGTGTTCGTCCACACACGCACCGATGCGGCCGACCGCTTGGCTGCCGCGCCAGGCGATCCACTCGCACGCCTCGGCGGATTTCCAGTACGGGTTGCGCTTGCGATCGAGCACCGCCGCCACGGACATCCTCAGCATCGGGATGTACGCCGGGTAGCTTCCGTGCAGCCGGTCGGGCAACAGGCGAAAGATCTTCTGATCCCGTTTGCTTGATGCCGGCGTGATCCGGGGGCTCGCGGAAGCCGTCACGGCCATCCCTTCGGGGCCCGCTATTGCAGGATCTGCAACTCGTGGCCGATTTTCGCGAACACGTCGAGGCAGCGATCGAGTTGCTCCCGAGTGTGCGTGGCCATGTACGAGGTGCGAATCATGCTCTCGCCCGGTGCGACGGCCGGCGGGATCACCGCGTTGGTGTACACACCCTCATCGACCAGGGTGCGCCATGCCATGAACGTCGCCTGCTCGTCGCCGATGACCAGCGGAATGATCGCGCTGACGATCTCGTCGACTTCGAAGCCCAGATCGATGAGCCCGCGTCGCATGTATTGGACATTGTCGAGCAGGCGTTCGCGATGCTCGGGTTCCGTCTCCATGACAGCCAGCGCGGCGAGCGCCGCCGCGGCGTTGCTCGGGGACATCGCGGCGCTGAAGATGATCGGGCGCGCGTGATGCTTCACGAAATTGATGACGTCCGCATCCGCGACGACGAATCCGCCGAGGCTCGCGAACGACTTGCTGAACGTTCCCGTGATGAGATCGACGTCCAGGCCGAAGTGCGACGCCGTGCCGCGGCCGCCATGGCCGAGCACTCCCACACCGTGCGCGTCGTCCACGCACAAAGCTGCGCCGTACCGTTTGGCGAGGGCGTGGACCTGCGGCAGGTGGCAGACGTCGCCGGCCATGGAGAACACGCCGTCCGTCACGACTAGCTTGCCTCGCTCCGGCGGGCACTCCCCGAGCATGCGCTCGAGTTCCTCCATGTCATTGTGGCGGTACTTCTTGATCGAGCCGAAGCTCAATCGCATGCCGTCGACGATGCAGGCGTGATTCTCGCGATCGGAGAAGTACGTGTCGTTCTTGTTGGCGAGCACGCTCAGCACGCCGAGGTTCGTCTGGAACCCCGTGCTGAACGTGAGCGCCGCCTCTTTGCCGAAGAAGTTCGCGAGGCGCTCCTCGAGCTCGATGTGCAGCCCGAGCGTACCGTTCAAGAACCGTGAACCGCTGCAACCGGTGCCGTATTCGTTCACCGCGTTACGGGCGGCCTCGAGAACCTTCGGGTGGTGCGTCAGGCCGAGGTAGTTGTTCGACCCGATCATGATCATGCGCCGCCCCAGCATCGTCACCTCGGTGGCTGCGTGGGACTCCGTGATCGGATGGAAGTAGGGATACACGCCTGCCGCACGTGCCTCCTGCGGGCGCGTATAGCGGTGGCACTTATCGAAAATGGTCACAGGGGCCTTCGTGTTCCCCGAGGTGGCGCCACACGATGGGTTGGACGATTCATGGGGTAGTCCACCCTCACCTCACTTTGCTCGGCTGGGTGGTCGGTATTCCTATCCCGGCCCTCGGGGGGTGTCAATAGAATAAAGCCTGCGCGAAGGAAGGCGACCGGCGTAAACTCCTGCATGTCAATGAGCAAGGGAGACCGGTCGGTTTTGGTCACCGGGGGACACGGATTTCTGGGCGGCCATCTAGTCGATATTCTCCTCGAAAGGGGCGTCCGTGTTCGGTGCCTTTTGCGCCCGGGGCGTCCGGAATCCGTGTTCGCAGGCAAGCCGGTCGAGATCTGCCGCGGAGATCTGCGCCGCACGGAAGGCCTGGCCGAAGCGGTCTCTGGAGTGGACACCGTTTTCCACGTCGCGGGGCTGATCGCGGCATCGGGCCCGCATGGGTTCACGGACGTCAACGTGCACGGAACCGGAAGGCTCGCCGCCGCCGTTGCGAAGCACAACGCGGGGTGCCGCCGATTCCTCTACATTTCGAGTCAGACCGCCGCGGGACCCAGCCCGGATGGCCGACCGGTGACCGAGGAAACCGCTCCGGCTCCGATCTCCCACTACGGGCGCAGCAAACTCGCCGGCGAGCGTGTTTTGCCCCGCGCGCTCGGAGGGGTTCCCTTCACCGTAGTCCGGCCTCCGGCCATTTACGGTCCGCGCGACGAAGCGCTTTTGCCGTTTTTTCAGTGCGCGGCGCTTGGAATCGCACCCGGGCTCGAGGGCCAGGGCCGGCGCTTCAATCTGCTGCACGCCATCGATGTGGCCGAGGGTGCGATCGCGGCGGCCGAGTCGCCCGACGCCGCGGGAGAGACGTTTTTCCTCGCGGACGAAACCGGTGTCGGCTACGACGACGTCGCACGTGCCCTCTCCCTTGCGTACGGTCGTCGAACGCGCCGCGTTCCGTTGCCCGACGTCCTGCTGCGGTTTCTCGGGGCCGTGACGGACGAGGTGGCCCGTTTGTTTGGTCAGACGCCGGTCTTCGGTCGGCAAAAAGCGATCGAACTCAGCCAGCGGTGGTGGCTCTGCAGTGCGGACCGCGCGCGCCGCGTGTTCTCGTGGGAACCACGGATCCCGTTGGCGCGCGGGATGTTGGAAACCGCCCGTTGGTACGGAGAAACCGGCTTGGTTCGAGGCGGTCGACTGTCTCCGGCCAATTCCAACCTTGGGAGCGGTTCGCTATGATGCGAAACCCATGGAGCGCGCTGCTCTCGGAGTCATTCTTGTGATCTTGGCCGCCTGCCAAAGGCCGGTCACGACGTCGTACGTATATCCACGCGATCTGGACCACCCGGATTACGTCAAACGCAGCAAGGCCGTCCGCGACTTTCTCCTGATCAGAGACGCCGAACAGATGCCCGGAGCGTTCGCACTCCTGAATGATCGCGAAGCGCACATCCGCGTCATGGCGTACGACGCAATCCGCCAGATGAGCCGCGACCAGCGCGATTTCGGATACCGGCCTTATCTCGAGGAGCAGACGCGGCGCGGAATCGTCAAGCGATGGCGCGCCTGGTACGAGGCGGGCCAGCCGCAAACCGCGATCGCGGCCGATGGAAACAATACCGGCCCGGAGGCCGGGGCCGTGGAACCGCGACCGGGCGCACCAAAACCGGGGTCGAGCCGATGACGGATCCGGTCCACCGCGTTCACGTTTCCGTGTGCTCTCATCCGCACTACCTGGATGCGCTCCGGGACGTCGTCCGCGATACCGCCGCGCTGAGCGGATTCGGGGAGGATGTTGCGGAGCAGATCGTGCTCGCGGCCGTCGAGGGATGGACCAACGTCATCCGCCACTGTTATGCCAACTGTTACGAGATGCGCATCGATCTCGAGATCCGGATGTCGTCGGAAGACTTCACGCTGGAGATCAACGACTACGGCGAATTCGTTCCGCCCGACAAGATGAAGGGGCGCGATCTCGACGATGTGCGACCCGGCGGCCTCGGCCTTCATCTCATGAACAAGGTGATGGACGATGTCAGCCACACAAAAAACGACTGGGGCGGAACCAGCCTCCGTCTCAGCAAGAAGATCCCCGAAAAGGATCCGGACGAAGAGGAGGATTGGTGATGGAGGTCACGCGCGAAGAGCGGAACGGAGGCATCCTCCTCGACGTCGCAGGGAATGTGGACATCTACACGTCGCCGGAGTTGCGCGGCGAGTTGAAGGCGGCCATCGACGCCAAGTGTCCCCGCATCGTCGTGGACATGGCGCGGGTGACGTTTGTCGATTCGTCAGGATTGGCGACGCTCATCGAGGGGCTACAGCGAGTGAAGACCTTCAACGGTCGGCTCGTGCTGTGCGCCCTGCCGAAGACGGTCTTGGGTGTGTTCCAACTCAGTAACCTGGACACCCTCTTCGAAATCGCGCCGGATCGCGACGCGGCGTTCGCTGCATGACCGAAGCGATTGCCTCGATTGGGCGCAAAGGGCTCGAAACCCTCGCGTTCGCGAAGACCTGCTGGCGGCTGCTGTGCGCGTTCCTCTACTGGTTTCTGGTGGCGCCGTTCAAGGGTTATCCGATCCGGGGCCACGAGACCGCGGTTCAGATGGCGCGGGTCGGCGCCAGTTCGATACCGATCGTTTTCCTGGTGAACTTCTTCGTCGGGCTGACGCTAGCGATCACGATCGCCGACATCCTCAAACAGTTCGGCACGGTCGAGTACACCGCCGCCGTCATGGGCGTCGGGTTTTGGCGCGAACTGTCGCCGCTGCTCACCGGGGTCGTCATGGCGGGGTTCGTCGGCGCGGCCCTGGCCGCCGAGATCGGCACCATGAAAGTCGGTGAGGAGCTGATGGCGCTCGAGGCCTCCGCGCTCAACCCCATCCGGTTCCTCGGTGTGCCCCGCCTGCTTGCGGTGATCACGATGGTCCCGATGGCCACGCTGTTTGGCACCGCGTTCGGCATCTACGGCGGCTTTGTTGTCTGCGTCGGCATGCTCGACATGAGTGCGGCGTTGTTTTTCGACAAGATGATCGATGCGATGAAGGCGAAGGACATCTGGGTCGGCGGATTCAAGAGCATCGTGTTCGGGCTCATCGTGGGCCTGACCGGAATTTCTCAAGGGCTCGAGGTGCGCGGAGGAGCCGAGGGGGTCGGTCGCGCGACGACGAATGCCGTCGTGTATTCGATCATTCTCATCATCGTGTTCGACGCGGCGATTACGATCGTCCTCTACTTCTGATGAACGAACACACGAACGACCCCGCTTCGAATGATGCGACTCCCCAGGGAACGGGAGCCGAAGAAGCGCCGCTCGTGATCGAGTGCAAGAACATTCA
>JAZFYD010000026.1:0-10918 GCA_036443405.1 Planctomycetota bacterium | reverse complement strand
CCCAACATCGCGTAGCACGCACGCAGGAGAACCGAAACTGCGCACGGGGAGTAGACCGACGCGCCACCTGGCACCTTGCGCAACCAACGGGTCCGAGGTCCCGCGGGACGAACCACCCGAACCGGTGGGCCGAACGACTTTGGAGTAGCCGACCTCACCTCAGCTTCTTCAGCGCCCGTTCCACGGCGCTCCTGACGGGTAGGTCGCCGCAGCGCCGCTTCAGGCCCGAAAGGGCGATACGACGTTTGTCGATGTCCTCGATTCCCGCGAACTCTTCCAGCTCTCCGAGCGCTTTTTTGCGGGAGAGTCTGCGCAGTCCCGACACGTAGTCCTTCAGTCCGTGGTCGAACCGGACTTTGGCATACGCCGGCCACGGGGCGAGTGCCTCGGCGTAGCGGCCACGCTCAAGCGCGGAGTCGCTTGTTTTCTTGAGCGCGTCCAGCTTGGTGCGGGTTGCTTCCTCGTCGATACAGAGCAGCGCATCGATCGCGGCGCCGCTCACCTCGATGTCCTCGTCCTCGGAGAGCTCCTTCAGCAGCTTGCGCGACTGGGGCCGCGTCCAGAGTCCGAGCTGACGGATGAGGGAAACGTCCCGGTTCTCCACCGCCTTCGTCAGGCGGTGAAACGTCTCCTCGAGATCCTTGATGATGGTCTTGTCGTTCACCTGCACGAAGCAGATCGCCAGGTACCACTTCGTCCGTCCCTTGGAGTCCTTACCGCCGCGCCGCGCGCCGACGGCGATCTCGACAAGATGCGGATCGGCCAGGAGCAAGCGGAACGCGGGCTCGCGAACGTAGTACTGCTCGAACATGCGCTCGAGCCCGTGATCCCGGTGCACCTTGACCACCACGTGGTTGTGGGTGAGCGGTCCCGGCATCGTGGGGTTGTGCGGCCCAAACGGCCGTCCGGAGTCGCAACGGCCCCAGGGCTCGAGCCGTCCCGACCAACCGTCGCCGAGCGGCCCGTCCTGGCGCAGGATGTCGGCGACACCGCGGCCGCCGAACTTCTTCTTGATCGTTCTCGCCTCCGCCATGATCTCGGCGTGTTCTCGCGCGCGGGAAGCGACGGCTTCGTTCCAACCGACCCGCTTCTCCTTGATCGACTTGCGGAAGTCGTTCACCATCTTCAAGAGCCGGCGTTCGAGCACCCTCGGGTGGACATCGGGACCGATCATCGGCCCCTCTTGCAGGGGCGGCCAACTCCGGATCTTCTTGGGGGTCCGGATCCCGTAGTGAAGGTGGAATCGCGCGGCGCTCATCACGCGGTTCTTGCTCTCGGCCATGAGCTCGCAGCGGTAGGTGCCCTTGCCCTCCTTGAACTGGACCTCGAAGACGAAGTTGACGCCGTTGATGGTGTTCTTGTCGTTGAGATACGTCTTGCCGTTGGGCGCGATCAGGACCAGCTGCGGATTCTTGAAGCGGTTCTTGAGCTCGCCCCGGATCTTGAACTTGCGCCCGCGCGGGACTTTTCGTTTGAACTCCTCGAACTCGGCGACCTTCTCGATGAAGTACTCAATGGGTTTCTCCTCGGGCAACCCGAGCCCCATGCCGACAAGAAGGGCGAACGCGGCGAGCATCGCATTATTCTAACGACGCATGGCCCTCGCCCGGACACGGCCGCGCGCAATTCCCGGTGCGCCAATTAGGATTCTCCGGGCCGCGCGACCCTTGGACTCCGGCTGCCGCGGCCAAAAAACGACCGGAACTCCCGTACGCAGGTCGCCGATTGCGGGTGTTTCCTGTTAGACATGACGCGTCATGGGGGACGACAAACGAGCCCATCAACGGCAAACCGCTACCTATCCCGTCCATGTCGGGTTGGAGGGAGGCGGCGCGTTCGACGGCGTGGTCGAGAACATCGGCACGCTGGGGGCGCTCATCGCGACGAACGAGATCGAGGTGCCGCTCGATTCGGGGCAGCGCGTGTCGCTGCGGATCCTGCTCGACGGCGATCAGGGCATCGACGTGTCCGGCGAGATCATCCGCGTCGAGCAGGAGCTTGCCGCCGGCGAAATCCGCCGGGCGCTCGCGGTTCGTTTCGACGAACCCTTGGATCTTTGAGAGCGTAGCTCCCAAAGATCCAAGCGTCATTGTTGGCCCAACGGCTGACGCCGTTGGAGCTTCGCGAGCGGGCGAATGTGGGCCAACCCGCGGCTTAGCGCCTGGGGCTCTGCAGAAACCTCTGCCACTTGATCCCGGGGCTGGCCGACACTCCAGGCGAACCCTCGGGATCGCCCGCTTGCGTGGCTTCAACGGCGTCAGCCGTTGAGCAGAAATTCCGATGCTCCAACGGCGTCAGCCGTTGGGCCAACATTACGGGCCAGCATCACTGGTGCGAAGCAACAATGCGCCGCACTTGGAGTTCGATCGAGTCCGCGCCCTGGCCGGGCCGGAGCACGTACGCGAGATCGACGGGCGCCTTGAGAAGCGGTTCCGAATCGGCCTGCGAGAACGCGATCGCGCGCAGGCTCTGCTGCTCTCCGGCGGCGTAAAACGACAGGTGTTTTTCCGCGGCGCCGAGCCGGCGGGGTTTCCCGGCGGCGCGCACCCCGCAGGCGCAAAACACCGGCTCCGGGTTGCCTGCGCCAAACGGCCGAAACCGGTCGATCTCGCCGGCCAGCGAGGCGTGAATGGCGTCGATCGGAAGCTCCGCATCGACCTCCTGAGGCCCGCCCGCGTCCCGCGGTTGTTTCTCCACCGCCGCGACGAACGCCGTCCGAAAGGCATCAATGTTCTCGGGTTGGATCGTGCATCCGGCGGCAAACGCGTGCCCGCCGTGTGAGAGCAGGTGCTCGGTGCAGTCGTTGAGCGCGTCGTGCAGAAATACGCCGCCGAACGAGCGGGCTGAACCCCGTGCGATCTCCCCGTCGATCGCGATGCAGATCGTCGGACGTTCGAATTTCTCCGCGACACGCATCGCGATGATGCCGACCAACCCCGCGTGCCACGATTCGTCCGCCAGAACCAGGGCCGGGGCGTTCGTCGCCTCGATTTCGGCCTGGGCGCGCTCCATCGCTTCATCGGACTGCCGCCGCTCCATCTGCTGGCGTTCGCGGTTGGCGGCGTCGAGCTTCCCTGCGAGTTCGGCGGCCTCGGTGTCGTCGTCGCACAGGAGCAGATCGAGCGCGAGCTGCGCGGTGCCGATGCGGCCGGCGGCGTTGATGCGCGGGCCGATCTTGAATCCGATGTCCCGGGCGAACACGCGCCGGCCGTCGAGTCTCGCGACCTTGAGCAGTGCTTTCAACCCGGGCTGTTTCGTTGCGGCGAGCGCCTGCAGGCCCGCGCGCACGATCACGCGGTTTTCGTCCAGCAGCGGCACGATGTCGGCGACGGTGCCGATCGCGACCAGAGCCAGAAGATCGGGCCAGAGCGCTCGAAACTCCGGCGACTTTTCCGCTTCCATCTGGCTTGCGAGCGCCTGCGCGAGTTTGAACGCGACGCCGCAGCCGGCGAGGCCCGAAAACGGGTAGCTCGCGTCCGCGCGCTTCGGATTCACGACCGGGCAATCCGGCAGGTCCCCGTTGGGTTCGTGGTGGTCGGTGACGACCATCTCCATCCCGGATTCGCGCGCCTCGGCGATCTCCGCGGCGCGGGTCGTGCCGTTGTCCACGGTGACGACGAGATCGATGCCGTCGTCGCGCAGCCGTTTCAGCGCCGCCCCGTTCAGGCCGTAGCCGTCGTGCACGCGGTGGGGGATGAACGCCTTGGGTTTTGCGCCGAGCGCCTCCAACGCGCGCATGAGGACCGCCGTCGAGCAGACACCGTCGACGTCGTAGTCGCCATAGATCGCGATGCGCTGGCGATTCTCGATCGCCGCGACGATCTTGGCGACGGCGCGATCCATGTCTTTGAGCTCGCCGGGTGCGTGCAACTGCTCGAGGCGCGGTGAGAGAAACCGCTTCGCGTGCTCCACGGTGTCGTACCCCCGCGTCACGAGCAGTTGCGCGGTGACCGGGTGCAGGGCGAGTGATTTGGCGAGTTCGGCGGCGGCGTCGCTGTCGGTCGGCTTGGGTTGAAATGCGCGCACGGTGGTCACCTTAGCAGTCGATTCGGACGCGGGTTGACACTCACGCGCGACCCTGCGAAGGTCGCCCGCATGGTGACGGCTCGCGACGCGGAGACCCAGAACGAACGCCTCGACGAGGCGCGCGCGCGCGCTTCCTCGGGGGAGCCCATGCGTGGGCTGGAGCTGCGCGGCCTGCGGTTTACCGCGGGCGATCTCGGTCCCGGCAGCTCGTTCGACTTCTCGCGCTGCGATCTGCGCGGCGCGGCGTTCGAGCGGATGGATCTCGCGGGTTCGTCTTTTGCCGAGGCCGATCTGAGCGGCGCGTCGTTCAACAGCGTCAACCTGGAGCATTGCGATCTGGGCCGCTGTTCGGGCCGCGGTTCGGTTTTTACGGACGTGAACCTCTCCTACGCGCAGTTCTCCGACAGCGATCTGCGCGGCGCGATCTTCTTCGACGCCAACATGGCGGACATCTCGTTCAAGGGCGCCTCGCTGGACGGCTCGGAGATCGACGCGATCCGTCTGTCGCTCAACGGGAGCACCCACGTGCTCGGCCTCAAGGAGGCGTTGCGCACTCTCGCGGACGAGGACTCCTATCCGTACATCAGCGGCGTGAGTGGCGACGCGTTCTGGCTCACCTACTACCTGAAGACCAGCGACCTCGGCTGGGGCGGGTTTCCTAACGACGCGCTGCGCCGCGGTCTCGAGAACTTCAGCTTCCGCTGCGAGTTCAAGGACGAAACGGAACCCGACGCGGCCTGGGACGAACTGCGCCGGGCGCTGATGGAGGGTGGCACCGTCATCACGCCGTTGCACGTGTCCGCGGCGACGATGCTCGGGTGCGGTTTCGGCGGCGCGGAGTGGGTGTTCGTGACGGGCATCGATCGGGGCGACGTGTTGGTCAATTGCCTGCTCGGCGACGGGCTGCGCTTTCCCGAGAGGCGGTTCCGTGCGGGATGGTGTCAGCATCATCCGCTGGAGGAGTCCGCCGCGGACCTGCCGATCATCTACACGATGTGCGTCGTCGGGGCGCGGGATCGTGTGCCGTCGCGGGCGGAAACCACGCGCGCCGGGATCGAGGGCGCCGTCGAGATCCTGACGATCGAATCCACCGAGAAGGTTGCGTTCGGGTTCGACGCGTACCGGCAGCTGGTCTCGGACCTGCAGAGCAACCGCGGGCCCGAGGATCTCGGACCGGACGCGGCACGCCGGTTCCTTCCGTGGCTCGGGTTGGGCATGCGGCACCTGCACGGATCTAGATGGGCCGTTCGCGATTTCCTCGACGTGGTGCTGGCGCGCGGCGATTTCTCCGGGCGCGAACACGAAGCTCTCGATGAGGCGCGCGATCTCTATCAGGGCGCATGCGACGACCTGCGCGGCGTGCTCGAGATTCTGCCGTGGAGCTTCGAGTTGCCGTCGCCGAGAGACCGCAAGGAGGCGATAGCGCGCTATCACAAACACCGCGAGGATGCCGCCGACATGCTGCGCGCGGCCGCCGCCAAGGAGCGCGACGCGCTCGAACGCTTTCGCGCCATCATCGACCCCAGCTAGCATCTGAGCGGCCCAGCTTGCCGGGCTCTTTGTCTCTCGGCACTCGACGTGTGCTCGAACACTACTTCGGCCTCGATCCTCGATCTCGGCAAGCTGGACTCGCCCAGAAGCCAGCTGGACAGGTGTAAGTGGGGGTGAAGCAGCCGCTTACGTTGTCTCGGAACGGGCGTTGTTCACCGCCGGGGATTGGCCGATAGAGGAGGAGTGCGACTCCGTTTCGTTTTGCCCGTTGTGTTGGTCCTGGCCGTGGCGGTCGTGGCCGAGGAGCGGATCCATTTGCGCAGCGGGCGTTCGCTGACCGGCCGCATCGTGAGCGCGACCAAGGATTCGATCGTGCTCGATCTCGGTTCCGGAACCATCGAGTTGCCGCGCACGTCCATCCGCCTGATCGAACAGGCGGCCGGCGAGTTGAAAAAGCGGCGGGTCGCCGAACGCGACGAGTGGTTCCTCGTGGTTCACCGCGGCGAGGTGATCGGCTGGCGACGCCTGCTGCACGTCGAGGGCGAGGACCACTGCCTGGTGGAGGAACGCACGGTGTTCTTCGCGCGCGACGGGAGCGCCGAAGTGGACATCCACCGCGTCGAACAGAGCGACGCCGACGGCAATCCGCTCGAGTTCACCTATCGCGAACTCTACGGCGCCGACGGCGAGTCCGCGTGCGGCACCGTTAAAAACGGGAAGATGGAAGTGATCGTGCGCAACGCGGACGGCGTGAAAGTGCAAACGATGAAACCGGCGCCGGGGTGGCGGCTGCCGTTGATCGCCTGGTCCCGTTTTCTCCTGAAAGCCGGCCCCGACGAATCGGCGGCGGTGCGCGCGTTGGACCCTCGTCGTCTGCGCATCGTCCGGCTGTGGATGCGGCGCGACGGCGACAGGGTCGCCAACACCGACGGTAGCGCGCGCCCGATCCGTGGCGTGACGCTGCGCCACGGCTCGATGGTGCGGCGAGCGCTGTTCCGTCCGGGCGAGGGCAGCCACGCCATCGAACTCAACGGTTCGACGCTGGTCGCGCAGCGCGTCTCGAAGGAACGTGTCGAGATGGCGCGGGCCGCGGCGCGCGGACCGGAACGCGATTGGAACCGGGTCATGAACCCGTTCCTCCCCAAGAAACCGCAACTTCGTGTGCGCCACCTCCGCAGCGGGTTGAGCGTCAAACCGCCGAACACGCTGTGGATCAAAACGTCGCACGCCACCGAGCGCGGCATGGTGATGGGATTTGAGAACAAGGCGTACTTCGCGTCGATGGAGGTGTTTGTCTACGACCTCCCGGCCGGCCGGGACGGTGCGCGTCCGACTCTGGAGCACTGCGTGCGCGCGGCGCTGGCGCGCCTGAAACTCACCACCGAAAGCGCCAAGCCCGCCGACCGCAGCGAATCGGTGAAACTCGCGGGTCACGACGCGCAAACGCTCACACTGAACTCACGCCACCGCGGCGAGAACCTGCGCATGCGCATCGCGATCGTGCGCCTCGACAAGTCGTTCTGCGTCATGGTGGGGGCCTGCCCCCGCGCGTGGTACCGCGGGGTCGAGCGGTCGTTCCAGAGCATGATCGATTCGCTCGAGGTTGCGGAGTAGGGTCGCCGCTCGAAGCCGCAACAACGACCACCCGCGATCGGTGCCTGGTAAGCAGAGGGAACGAGGCAAGTGAGCCCGAACGCGCGATAGCCGGAAAACGATCCAGCGAATCGTTTTCCGGTGTGACCGAGTTCCCAACATCGCGTAGCACGCACGCAGGAGAACCGAAACCGCGCCCGGGGAGTCGACCGACGCGCCACCTGGCACCTTGCGCAACCAACGGGTCCGAGTTCCCGCGGGACGAACAGCCCGAACCGGTGCACGCGACGATCTCCGAGAGAACCGTGCGCTTGCGAGTTCGAACATCCCACCGTCGCCGGAGGGCCGGCGCCGACGACCTACCGGTACCGCCCACGCCGCCGGCGTTTCGATACCGGCGGTTTCGAGCGAACGCTCTTGGGGGTCTTCTTCACCGGTGCAGCGCCCTTCCCAGCTTTCGGAACCTCCGCCACGGGCCGCGCCAGGGGAATCGGCTCGTACTTGATGTTCTCCAGATACGCGTCGAGTTCCTTCACGATCTCGTCGGGCGTCTGGAAGCGGATCTCGCGATCCTTCGCCATCATCTTTTCGATCGTGTAGTGCACAAAGGGCGGGATGTTCAGCTTCTTCAGCTGATCCGACTTCAGCGACTGCATGATCTGTTTCGACATGACCTCCAAGTCGTTGTCGCCCGCGAACGGGACCTCGCCCGCGACCATGTGGTAGAGCGAAACGCCGAGGGAGTAGATGTCGCTGCGCACGTCAAGGTCGTGGCCGCGCGCCTGTTCCGGCGAGATGTAGCCGACGGTACCCACCGTCACGCCGGACGCCTCCTCCGGCTTGCCGATGATGCGGCAGAGACCGAGGTCGATGAGCTTGATGTTCCACGCATCGTCCGCCATGACGTTGCCGGGCTTGATGTCGCGGTGGACGATGTTTTGCGAGTAGAGGTACGCGAGCGCCGACGCGATCTGCCGGGTCACGTGCAGCGCATCGGGGGCGCGCAACGCCCCGCGCTTGTCGATCTTTTCGAGGATCGTGCCGCCGTTGACGTGCTCCATCGAACAGAACCAAAAGCCGTTGCTCTTGCGGCACTCATAGCCCTTGACGACGTTTTTGTGCTCGAGTTTGCACAGCAGCCTCGCCTCGCGCGCGAACCGCTTGAGGGGCTTTTCCTGAAGCGCCTGCTCGGCGTGCAGCACCTTGACGGCGACCGGCAGCTCGCGCGGCAGGTACTCGCCCCGGTACACACGCGCCGACGCCCCGTCTCCGATTTCCTCGTCGAGGCGGTAGTCCTTGAGCGGCTGGATTTTCTCGAGCGGCTCGTCGGAAAAGCTGAGCGCCGACTCCTCGGGCAGCAGCTCCCGCTCCACGAGGATCTCCACGAAGGACTTGATCGTGCCCTCCGAGAGCAGGCGGCCCTGGTGGCCGAGCGCGCTCTGGATCTCTTCCTGGGTCAGGATGCCGTTCCGGTAAAGGAGCGACGCGAGTTCGATGTCCCTTTGGCTGGCCACGTACCTAAGAAGTTTCCGGGGGGAAGGTTACGCCAGGTCCGATCAAAAACAACCCCGATCCAGCCAGGCCACCGCTGCGCCATCGCCGTCTTGTCGCGGCGCTTTCCGCGTGCATCAAGCCGGGCCGATCGTTCGGGAACGGGATGGGATGCTGGGTAGAATGCTCGTTTCCCATGCTACGCGCATTGACCTTCCTCGGTGTCTTCTGTGTCTCCGCCGCCGCCCAGGATCGATACGATTCGATCGTCCTGGAGTCCCACCGGATCGCCCGTACGGCCGTCAAGGGGGAGGCCCTGGAGTTGCGGCTGCGACGCGCGGTCAACAACCTGGCGAAGGCGGTCGAACTGGATCAGGACCGGTGGCCGGCGTGGTACTGGCGCGGCATCTACAGAACGAACACCGCCGGTTCGATTCGCGCCAGGATGCACGAGTTTCTGGACTCGGAACGCACGCTCGGCGCCGCGGAGGAGTTGCTCGCGCAGCACCGCGCCGCTGCCCAGGAGTTCATCGACCGGGAGATCCAGCTATCCGGCATCGATTTCGCCAACATGGCTCGCGCGTTGCGGAAAAGAGGCAGCCATGCGCGCGAAGAACTCCTGCTCGCGAACGCGATGATGAAGTTCACCGATCGTGCCTTGGAAAAGACCGCGGACGGCAAACCGGGCGCGATCGCCGACCTGAAAAAACTCATACAGCTACGGATCAACCTGCGGGAAGTGACGGACACGCTCACGCGTGCCTACATGCTCTTGGCCGAGGACAAGTTCGCGGTAAAGGACTACGACGAAGCGGAACGGTACTGGAAAGAGGCGTTGAAGTACGCGCCGACATACGAGCTGCGGCATCAGATTCTCGGCAACCTCGTCGGCATGTATGAATCGGACAACCGCTACGAGAAGTCCGAGCAGATGCTGCACAAGCAGCTTCGCCTGGATCCGTCACGCGCGGAAACGTGGAAGAACCTGGGTCTCGTGCTCGGTCTGCAGTCCCGGCTGCGTGAGGCGCTCGTCTGCTACCGACGCGTTGCGGAGCTGAGCCGCGAGAGGCTCGGAAACTACGGATTCGCGCTGGTCCACGGCAACGCGTGGCTGCGCGCGGCCACGATTCACGGGACGCTCCTGGAGGACGATGGCGACCTCCTGCTGGCGTGGCGGCTGCTGCTCGAGTATCGCTCGGTGCACGGCGACGACTACAACTTCGCGCTCGCGTTCGGAGGCCTCTGCTTCGATTACGACCAATACGCGCTGGCCCACGTCTACTACGAACACGCGAAGAACTTGCGGCCGTTTTGCATCGCGCCGTATCAGCGTCTTCGGGAACTGGCCGCGCGTCTTCCCGGCACCGCGGAGGAGCGACGCAAACGGAGCGAAGCTGCCAAGATTGCTTTTGAGGCCGCGAATGACCGGCATGTCGTCAGAAACATCTCGGTTCGGCTTCGCCGGATCTGCGGCGGCATGAGCGAGACGTTCAAGTCGCGGCCGCGGGATTCGGAGCCGGCGATTCTCACCCCCGACCCGCTTGCCGGGTTCAACCCGAACAACCCTCCGCCGTGGCTCGCGGAGCTCGCGGCCGCGCGCGATCCGTTCCGGCCCTATGACCCCGATGTCGACGGCGGCACGCTCAGCACGGTGTTCGCGACCCCGGAAGAGGCTCGCGCGACCACGAACGAACCCGCCGAGGCCGGCGGCGATTCCTGGCTGACGATCGGCGTGCCCGTGATTTGCAGTGTCGCCGCCGGATTCCTTCTGCTGCGCCGTGCCCGCAAGTCTGCCGCATGAGCCGCTGGTACGAGTCCGGACTCCAGTTCACCTGCACGAGGTGCGGCCACTGCTGCTCCGGCGCACCCGGACACGTCTGGGTCACGGGCGAGGAGGAGGAGCGAATCGCCGCGAAGTTGGGGCTGTCGCCGGAGGAGTTCGCGCGCACCCATGTGCGTCAGGTCGGCGACCGGCGGAGCCTGATCGAACGGCCCAGCGGGGACTGCGTGTTCCTGACCGAGGAGCGCAGGTGCGAGATCCACGAGGTGAAGCCGCGCCAGTGCGTCGTGTTCCCGTTTTGGCCGCACACTGTGGTATCCCGACAGAACTGGGACGCCGCCGCCCAGCGCTGCCCGGGCATGGGGGACGGGACGCTGCACAGTGCCGATGAGATCGACGTGCTCTCCGACCCGGCGACGCCCAAATCAGAGGCGCGCGCATTGATGGCGTGGATCCAGGCGCGCGCGGAGAGCGGTTCGTGACACTCGTCCGGCTCCGGGAGATCTACGACGCCGCGGCCGCGGATCTCGCCGCGGA